>ONOI01000015.1 GCA_900319375.1 uncultured Bacteroidales bacterium
TAGGGAGGGTGACAACGCCACGGATCATCTGGTTGGCCTTACGAGGGTCAACACCGAGATTCACGGAAATCTCGACTGATGAATCGAACTTGGTGTATGTGATATCCTTCAAAAGACCACAAGCCTCGGAGAGGGAATAAGCCTTTGTCGAATCATACTTAGCTTTGGCAGCTTTCTGATTTTTTGTCAATTTACTCATATCTCTTGTGATTTTTAAAGGTCCTTAGGGAATTCACCGGTAACGGTGATACCCATACTTCTTGCTGTACCTGCAACCATCCTCATAGCGGATGCGATAGTGAAGCAGTTGAGATCGGGCATTTTACCCTCTGCGATCTCCTTCACCTGGTCCCAGGTTACTGACGCTACCTTCTTACGGTTAGGCTCGCCGGATGCGGTAGTAATGTGTGCCGCTTCTTTGAGAGAAACCGCTACCGGAGGCTGCTTTACCTCGAAGCTGAAAGACTTGTCGCTATAGACTGTAATAACGACAGGGAGGACTTTGCCTGCCTGTGCCTGCGTGGCTGCATTGAAAGCCTTGCAGAAGTCCATGATGTTGAGGCCTTTCGAACCGAGAGCAGGTCCTACCGGAGGTGCAGGATTAGCAGCTCCACCTTTGATTTGAAGCTTGATAAATCCGGTAACTTCTTTTGCCATAATGATAAACTATTCTTTTGTTACTTGTGTAAAGCTGAGCTCAAGTGCTGTCTTTCTGCCGAATATGACGACAATGACTTTCACTTTGCTTCTGTCTTCCAGAATCTCGTCGATTGTACCGCTGAAGCCGCTGAAAGGACCGTCAGTGATCTTAACCGACTCGCCTACCTCGTAATTTACGACGGTCTGCGCCTCGCTGTTGGCGTTTTCGTCCTGGATACCGAGGATCCTCTGAGCCTCTTCCTCACGGATGGGGACAGGGATTCTCTCGAACTGGGTTCCGGAGATGTCTTTCTTCTCAGTAAGGAAGCCAGACATACCGGGGACCAGATTGCGGATGATATTTTCAAGCTGAGCGCTGAGCTGGCACTGGATGAGGACATAACCAGGATAAAGCAGCCTGTCGGCCACTGTCCTTTTACCGTTGCGGGTGATTATTTCCTTCTTTACAGGTACCAGGACCTGTGCTACTTGATCTGTAAGGTTGCCTCTTTCGATCTCTTTCTGGAGATATTCTGCAGCCTTCTTTTCTTTTCCGCCTGCTGTCCGCAGAACATACCATTTCATTTCGCCCATATCAGTACGAGAATTACAGTGTGTAAATGAGGGACATCAGATTCTGGAAAGCAAGGTCTACAAGCCAGAGCACAAGAGCGAGGATAACGGTTGTAACCATAACGAGGATAGCTGAACTCTGCAGTTTATCCCAGGTAGGCCACGTCGTTTTCTTCGTCAGCTCTACAGCAGACTCTTTAACGTAGTTAATAAACTTACCCATCTTTACATTTAATGGACACGGGCAGGTGGAAGCGGAATGCCGTGTCTGTTAAACAACTACCGAAGCGTAACCTTCGGTACTGGCAGGGGAAGCAGGAATCGAACCCACATGGACGGTTTTGGAGACCGCTGAACTACCATTGTTCTATTCCCCTAAAAGAGGCAGGCTTCGCCTATTAGGCTAGCCTGCCGGAAATACATTCAGGATTAACCAAGAACCTTGATAACCTGGCCTGCGCCAACGGTACGGCCACCTTCGCGGATAGCGAAGCTAAGACCTTCGTTGAGTGCTACAGGGGTGATAAGCTGGACGTTGATTTCCACGTTATCGCCAGGCATAACCATCTCGACACCCTCCGGGAGAGAGATCTCACCGGTAACATCAAGTGTACGGATGAAGAACTGAGGACGATACTTGTTGTGGAAAGGAGTGTGGCGTCCACCTTCCTCCTTCTTCAGGACGTAGATCTGTCCGAGGAAGTGAGAATAAGGCTTGATCGAGCCGGGCTTGGCAATAACCTCACCACGCTTGACTTCCTTCTTGTCAATACCGCGAAGGAGAAGTCCTACGTTGTCTCCGGCCTCGCCCTGATCGAGGAGCTTGCGGAACATCTCAACACCAGTAACAACTGTTGTGAGGGGTTTCTCGCGGAAGCCTACGATCTCAGCGGGATCGTTGACGTGTACGGTACCAGCCTCGATACGGCCAGTAACGACTGTTCCACGGCCAGTAATCGAGAAGATATCCTCGATAGGCATAAGGAACGGTTTGTCGGTCAGACGGACAGGGAGCGGAATGTACTCATCGACTGCATTCATGAGCTCCATAACCTTGTCTTCCCACTGGGGCTCTCCGTTGAGAGCACCAAGAGCGGAGCCGCGGATAACGGGAGCGTTGTCGCCGTCGAAATCATACTTGTTCAGAAGGTCGCGAACCTCCATCTCTACGAGGTCGAGCATTTCCTCATCGTCTACAAGGTCAACCTTGTTGAGGAAAACGACCATCTTAGGAACGTTCACCTGCTTTGCGAGAAGCACGTGCTCGTTGGTCTGAGGCATGGGACCGTCGGTAGCTGCCACAACGAGGATTGCACCATCCATCTGGGCTGCACCGGTAACCATGTTCTTCACGTAGTCGGCGTGGCCAGGGCAATCGACGTGTGCATAGTGACGATTCTCGGTCTCGTACTCAACGTGAGCGGTGTTAATGGTGATACCACGCTCTTTCTCTTCGGGAGCGTTGTCGATCTGGTCGAAGGACTTGATCTTGCCTTCGTTACCCTTTACGCGAGCTGCAAGCACCTTAGTGATAGCAGCGGTAAGGGTAGTCTTACCGTGGTCAACGTGGCCAATAGTACCGATGTTGACATGCGGTTTGGTTCTTACGAATGTTTCTTTTGCCATAATATTATGAAATAAAAGTTGTCACAAAAAAAAGAGCCGATGATGGGATTTGAACTCATGACCTCATCCTTACCAAGGATGCGCTCTACCCCTGAGCTACATCGGCATTCTTTTGAGCGGGGTAGGAGAATCGAACTCCCATTTCCAGCTTGGAAGGCTGGCATAATAGCCATTATACGAACCCCGCAAAGTGGTGCCCCACTTAATTGGTGGGCAAGGATGGATTCGAACCACCGAAGGTATAACCAGCAGATTTACAGTCTGCCCCATTTGGCCACTCTGGTACTTGCCCTAAATAACTGCCTGAATGCTGCTCAGGCAGAGCGAGCCGATGGGCGGATTCGAACCGTCGACCCCGAGATTACAAATCACGTGCTCTGGCCAGCTGAGCTACATCGGCATGTATGTCAATTCCTCTTTTCCCAAAAAGGACTGCAAATATAGAGAACTTTTCTGAAATTCAAAAAAGATTTTACAAGATTTCAGAAATTTTTCTTGAAATCCCTTCGGTATCAAGACCGCATCTTTCCCGCTGGGCGCTCTGAGTGTCGTGTTCGATAAACACGTCCGGGGCGCCTATCCCCGTCACAAACACTCCTGGGGCCTTGTCTGCCAGATATTCGCAAACCGCTCCGTAAAGTCCGCCCTTGAGAGTACCGTCCTCGACGGTAATTATCTTTTTATATGTCTTGGCTATCCTATCCAGCATGTCGGTGTCCAGCGGCTTGAGGAAGCGGAAATTATATACCCCTACCCTGCCCTCGAACTGCCCGGCCGCTTCGAGTGAACGGTGGACGGCGGGACCGATAGCGACCACGGCGACCTTGTCCCCCTTAAGGCATTCTACCGCCCGCCCGAGGGGCAGCTCTTCGAACCCGGAGGTGCGCCAATCGCTGGGGTCTGCAGCTCCGCGCGGGTACCTTATTATATAAGGGCCGCCCTCGTAACGCAGGGCCGAGTACATGAGGTTCTTGAGCTCTGCGCCGTCGGCGGGGGCGGATACGACGCAGTTGGGGATTGCGCGGTAGGCCGACAGATCGAACATGCCGTGGTGTGTGGCTCCGTCCTCGCCGACCAAGCCGGCCCTGTCGAAACAGAGCACGACCGGCAGATTCTGAAGGGCCACGTCGTGGATAATCTGATCGTACGCCCTCTGGGCGAAGGTCGAATAGATGTTGCAGAACGGGCGCATCCCTCCGGCCGCGAGTCCGGCGGAGAAGGTGACGGCATGTTCCTCCTCGATTCCGACATCGAAGAAGCGCTCCGGGAAGGAGGCCGCAAACTTGTTCATTCCGCAGCCGCTGGCCATCGCGGGCGTTACTCCTACGATTCGGTTGTCTTCCCCTGCGAGCTCGCAAAGGACCTCGCCGAACACGTCCTGGAAACGGTCCAGTTTATTCTGAGAGACCTTTCTCTCCCCCGTTTCGGGGTCGAATTTTCCGGGGGCATGCCAGATTCGGGGGTCATCCTCCGCGGGCGCGAAACCGTTGCCTTTGCTGGTGATGCAGTGAAGGACTACGGGGCCATGGAGACTCTTCATCTTACGGAGACTGCTGACCACCCGCTCGATGTCGTTGCCGCTGATCGGGCCGAAGTAGCGAAGGCCGAGTGCTTCGAAGATATCGCCGCCCATCCGCTTTACTATCCATGACTTAAGGGAGCGGAGCCACCTCTGGAGGAAGCGCCTCAGACGATGGTCTCCCAGACGATTCCAGACCCTGTCCTTGAAGGTATTGTATTTTCCGCTTGAGGTTACGCGGAAAAGGCTCTGATGAAGGCCGCCTATAGCCTTGTCGATAGACTGGTTGTTGTCGTTAAGGACTATAAGGATGTTGGCTTTGCTGGTTCCGGCGTTGTTCAGGGCCTCGAAGGCCATGCCGCCGGACAGGGCGCCGTCGCCGATTAGGGCTACGCTGTGGGCATCGGAGCCCTGGAGGGCGAACGCCTCCGCATAGCCGAGGGCGGCGCTTACCGAGTTCGAGGCGTGTCCGACACCGAAGGCGTCGTACTCGCTCTCGGACATTTTCGGGAAGCCGCTCACGCCCTCCTTAGTGCGGAGGTGTTTGAACGCTTCCTTACGGCCGGTAAGTATTTTGTGGGCATAGGCCTGATGGCCTACATCGAAGATGAGCTTGTCTTTAGGGGCGTCGTAGACGTAGTGAAGGCCTACGATGAGCTCTACTGCGCCAAGACTGGAAGCGAGATGTCCGGGGTGTTCGGAACACACCTCCAACATATATGAACGAAGCTCAGAACAGAGTTGTCTGAGTTGGTCCATGCTAAGCGCCTTGATATCTGCAGGCGAATTGATGCTGTCCAGTATGCGGTCCATCGAAACGCAAAAATACTATGAAATTGTGAATTTGTGAAATATGAAGTAAATTAGTTCTCCGATAATCATTCAGATGAACTTGCAGAAACGGACTCCGGACGCTTTTGTCATTCTGTTCGCGCTGATTCTTATCTGCGCGGCGGCTACCTGGTTTGTGCCGGGCGGAGCTTATGTAACCGCTGATGACGGGACTGTTTCTTTCGAGAGAGTCTCGGCGGTTCCCCAGACCTGGCAGGTATTCAGCGCCCTTTATGAAGGGTTCAAGCTCCAGGCAGGGATTATTGCATTTATTCTTATAGTAGGCGGAGCTTTCTGGGTTTTGAACGCTACCGGAGCGGTCGCGTTCGGGATCCGCCGCTTTGTCGCGCGGGTCCGGGGCAGCGAGCGCTGGGTACTCATCGGAATTACCCTTCTATTCTCGCTTGCGGGTGCTGTGTTCGGGATGAGCGAAGAGACTATCCCCTTTGTAGGAATAGTAGTTCCGCTGGTAGTATCGATGGGCTTCGACGCCATTACCGGCCTGCTTATAGTATATGTAGCCGCCAACATTGGTTTTTCCAGCGCTTTCCTCAATCCGTTCACGGTAGGAATCGCCCAGGAGATGGCGGGGCTACCCCTGTTCTCAGGTATGGGCTACCGTATTTTGTGCTGGGCTCTGCTTACCGCAGTTCTGATCGTCTTCATATTGATATATACTTCGCGGATAAAGAAATCCTCTTCGGAGGTTGAGCCTGCGAATCTAGTTGACGAAGACGGGGTCTCGAAGGGCCGTAAGATCGTCGTGCTTTGTATACTGCTGGTGACCATGGTCGCTCTTATAGTCGGCGTCACGGTCTGGAAATGGTATATCACCGAAATCGCGGCGCTGTTCCTGGCGATGGGAATAGCGTGTGGGGCGGCGGCGGGCTTCGGTCCCTGGCGCATCTCCCGCGAGTTTGTCGCGGGGGCGAAGGACATCTTCTCCGCCGCCCTGGTAGTAGGCCTGGCATCTGGCATGGTCGTAATTCTGCAGAACGGCCGGATTATGGACAGCATCCTGCATGGGCTCGAATCGGGCCTTGGAGACGGAGGCAGGACGGGCGCACTTACCGTCATGTACGGGACTCAGACGCTTATCAACCTGCTGATTCCCAGCGCCACGGCGAAGGCCGCGATAACGATCCCGATCATGGCCCCGTTCTCGGACCTTATCGGCCTGTCGCGCCAGGCTTGTGTACTGGCCTTCCAGTTCGGCGACGGCTTCACCAACATGCTCACCCCGACCTCAGGGGTTCTGGTAGCTGCTCTGGCGATGGCGAAAGTCCCTTACACCAAGTGGGTCAAATTCGCCTGGAAATACGTTTTGGTTTTGATTCTGGTAGGATTTATCTTACTTTTGCCTACTGTATTACTGCCTCTGGAAGGTTTTTGAATGATATAATACTTTATTGATATGTCCGACAATTTACTTAAACCTACACTAAGGGATTCTGCAGCCATGCGCTGGATCGCGCTCCTGCTGCTCGCTCTTGCGATGTTCTGCTCGTACATCTTTATGGACATCCTCTCCCCTATCAAAGACTTGATGGAGTCTACCCGCGGATGGGATTCCAAGGCATTCGGTACGATGGAAGGATCGGAGACTTTCCTCAATGTGTTCGTCTTCTTCCTCATCTTTGCCGGTATTATTCTCGACAAGATGGGAGTGCGCTTTACCGCAGTCCTTTCAGGAGCAGTGATGCTGATAGGCGGCTTTATCAAGTACTTCGCCATCAGTGAGACTTTCATCGGATCAGGCCTCGAGACCTGGTTCACCAATAACCTTAACTGGCACACAGGAATCGGCTTCATCGACGACATCCTCCCCTTCTATCAGGGTATGCCCGCCTCGGCTAAGCTGGCCGCCCTCGGCTTCATGATCTTCGGATGTGGAGTGGAGATGGCAGGCATTACCGTCAGCCGTGGTATCGTGAAGTGGTTCAAGGGCCGCGAGACTGCTCTCGCAATGGGCTCCGAGATGGCTCTCGCCCGCCTCGGAGTTGCTACCTGCATGATCTTCTCGCCCTACTTCGCCAAGCTCGGCGGAACAATCAACGTCAGCCGCTCGGTCGCCTTCGGAGTAGTTCTTCTCTGCATCGCCCTCATCATGTTCATCGTCTACTTCTTCATGGACAAGAAGCTCGACAGCCAGACCGGCGAAGCTGAAGAAAAAGACGATCCCTTCAAGGTCAAAGATATCGGCAAGATCCTTTCAAGCCTCGGTTTCTGGCTGGTTGCCCTGCTCTGCGTTCTGTACTACTCGGCCATCTTCCCGTTCCAGAAGTATGCGGTCAACATGCTGCAGTGTAACCTTACTCTTACCGAGCCGGCAGCCGGTTCTTTCTGGGCCGGAGAAGCAGTGACTATCGTCCAGTACATCATAATGCTGGTGGTCGCAGCATGCTCTTTTGCCAGCAACTTCATCAAGAACAACAAGCAGCTCAAATACGGTTTGATGGCTATCGCCGTCGTAGCTCTCGTAGTCTACTGCGTGATGGGCTTCAAGCGCGGAACCGCCGAGACTATCTTCGCAGTGTTCCCTCTGCTCGCAGTCGCAATTACTCCTATCCTCGGTAACTACGTAGACCATAAGGGCAAGGCGGCATCGATGCTCCTCATCGGATCGCTGCTTCTCGTCCTTTGCCACCTTACCTTCGCTTTCGTCCTGCCTCTGTTCAAGGGCAACGCTATCGGCGGTACTGTAGTGGCTTACGTGACCATCCTTGTTCTCGGCGCCAGTTTCTCGCTCGTTCCGGCAGCTCTCTGGCCTTCGGTTCCGAAGCTCGTAGACGCAAAGGTCATTGGTTCGGCCTACGCTCTTATCTTCTGGATCCAGAACATCGGTCTCTGGCTATTCCCTATCCTCATCGGCAACGTTCTTACCAATACGAACGCCCCCGGCACCGCTCCCGACCAGCTCAACTACACCTGGGCTCTGGTGATGCTCGCATGCCTTGGAGTCGCCGCAATGCTTATCGGCCTCTACCTTAAGGTAGTTGACAAGAAGCGTAACCTCGGACTGGAACTCCCGAATATTACTGAATAAGTTTTTATTCGGATTACGCCAAATCGCCATCCTGCAAATCGGTCCCGGAAGTTTCCGGGGCCGATTTCTGTATTTTCGGCACCAAATGCCTGGCATTTCCCTTTCCCGGCGCCATTTTCGGGGTTTTTGGCGCGGAATGGCTGTTATTTCTCCCCTCCGGCGCCATTTTGGGCGATTTCGGCGCGGAATTGCTGATTTTTTCTCTTTCCGGCGCCGATTTTGGCATTTTTGGCGCCGAGGGCCTACCGGGGCTTCGCCGGAGCGGGAGTGGAAGCGCGAAGGGTTAAAAGGTTGGTACGATTTTGTCGAAGATCGTTTCTGAGGTCGCTCGTGGGAGTGCTTGCCCGGTTGCCTGCCTGAGTGCCCGCGACCTCTTCCAACCCTTCGAAAAAATCGTCCCCGATTGTTTCTGACGCCGCGAGTGAAGCGAAACTGCTGACGCGAACGTTCTACACTTCGCGGGAAGCATCCCTGCCGGGGGCTCAGAATATATATTCGAACGGGAGTGAAAGCGCGAATGCTTCGCGCCGTTGGGTGGATATTCCTGTGTTACAGAGAGTTGCTTAAATCAAACTCCGATAATTTCCGACTTTGATTTACATAATTATCTGTAAATCAATAAGTTCCACCTGACGGCGATATAAATAATTATGAGAAGGAGGCGAGCGAAGCTGATGTGAGGAGGGCCGCAGGGGGCTAGGGGGAAGGACGCTTCCCCCGTATGAATAGAGACACAGGCCGCGAGGTGGCGAGCGGCCGGTACTGAGAGGGGCCCGGCTTCGGGGTTGCCGGGGCCCGACTCCATTCTTCACGATGAAATAACCGCTGGACAAAACACCCATCGCGCAAGCTGAGCCCCATCAAAGGCTCGGCGCAGCGCGATCGAGGGTTGGACATTGGTGTATTGAGGTCTTTAGCGTGGCTATCACCACCTGCGAAAGGGGTGATGGGAGCGAAAAGGGCCCAAAACGTGGCTATCACCCGAATTGCGGAGGGCGATAGCCACACCCTGCGAGCGAATAGATAGGGACCTTCCGCGGCCGAAATGGGCCACAGGCACTTGTAGGCGAGAATGGATGCTGAGAGGAGAGCGCTAGGCGGCGGGGGTGAAGAGGTCGATTGCGCCGAAGACGCCAAGGGAGAGGGCGAGCATGATGGCGCCGGCCAGGAGGACGCCGGCCATGACGGCTATGACGCTCTTCTTGAAGTCCATGTTGAGGAAACTCGCGGCGAGGGTGCCGGTCCAGGCGGCCCCAGAGGCGACTAGATTCAAATTAAATTCTCACGACGGAACTGTCGCTGCGACCGCCGGCGAGTTCCATCACGATCTGATCCAGTTGGTTGCCATTTTTGTAGACGGTCATCACGATGTAACCGAAGGCATTCCACAGGTTCTCTTCGGTGAGAGCCTTGTACTCAATAACGGTGTTCATGGATGTGAACTCGCAGGAGTAACCTTTATCTTCGGTGCGTGTCCCATCAATCAAGACATCCCAGTTCTGGTGGCCTTCAGACGTGGGGTCTTTCTGAATTGCTTTTACGGTGAATTCGGTGGGATACGTTCCGCCTGTGAACTCGACGCCTCCGCTGTATGTGAGAGTCCAGGCATTCTCCCCCGCTACCTTTGATATAGACATTCCCTGAAGATCTCCTTCACGTTTGACTTTCCAAACGCTGCCATCCGCAGTAAGGGCGATATTGTTCGTATCGTAGAAAAGCATCTTGATACCACCATCAGAAGAGGCCCTCAGGGCGGACTCAAGATTTTTCAGAGATGCACTTATAATATCCTCCGCGAAATTGTTCATATACCCGACCAGAGGACTTTCCGTGGTGATTTCACTACCGAAAGCGTCCTGAGGATCATCTTTTGAGCAGGACGACACTGAAACGGCAAAAATGGATAAGACTGCCAACGCTTTATATAATGCCTTCATGATTGGATTGTCTAAAAATCATACTCTAAACCAAAACGGGCAATCGAAGTCGAGCCAACTCCGACTTCGACAAAGCCCCTGAGACTATGTCCAAGGGCCATTCCCACGGGGACGAAATAGTCGAACAGCCATTTTGTCCCAGTAAGATCTCCAGTTATAAGACCCACTCCGGTTTCGGCTTTGACATAAAACACCACTCCGTTTTCCGGTTTTGTCAGATTATAACGGGCGACCGGAGACAGAGTAAACAGATAATGATAATGCTCGCTGGTAGTCTGAACGTACGCCGCTCCTGAAGTCCTTCTAAAGCATATGAAACCAGATCTGAGGTTTGCCCCCAATGAGAAACGCCCACCGATCATTCTTCCGTACTCGAACGAAAGAGCAAAATTGTCTCTCGCAAACACTGCCGGTTCATACAAATCACTAAGGTTCGATGATGTGTATGAATAGCCCGACTCAATTTTTGAAAAGAATAATCCGTATGCCGACCCAATACTGCCGGATATTCGGTTTTGAGCTGCACAAAGCGACAAAGAGATCACTATGGCAACGATAATGGACAATAGTTTCTTCATATTATAGCGGAAGTTCTGCATTATAGATGCAAAAATAGCATTAAACGCTGCCTGTAAAGGAAAAGTTACTTCGCGAGAAAATCGATTGCGCCGAAGACGCCCAGGGAGAGGGCGAGCATAATGGCGCCGGCGAGAAGGACGCCGGCCATGACGGCTATGACGCTCTTCTTGAAGTCCATGTTGAGGAAACTCGCGGCGAGGGTGCCGGTCCAGGCGCCGGTTCCGGGAAGAGGAATTCCGACGAAGAGAAGAAGGGCGATGTAGAGCCCTGCGTTTCCTTTTTTCTGAAGTTTGTCGCTACCCTTTACACCCTTGCTGATACACCAGCGGCAGAAACCGCCGATGACTTTCTTGTCCTGACCCCACTCGAGGACCTTGCGGGCGAAGAAGAAAATGAAGGGGACGGGAAGCATGTTGCCGATCACGGAGATTATGATTGAAGGGACTATAGGAAGACCCACTCCTACGGCATAGGGGATGGCACCTCTGAGTTCAATCAGCGGGACCATCGAAATAAGGAAAACTATAAGATATTTCTTCATACTGAACTGGCGCAAATATAGGAAAAATTACTAACTTGCACGATGCTTCGGCACGTTGCCGGGGCGTTAATACTAACAACAACTATTATGTCACTGAACAAAGTAATGCTGATCGGTAACGTTGGAAGAGACCCGGAAGTACGTTACCTCGATGGGAACGCACAGAGCGGCACTAAAGTCGCCACATTCACACTCGCAACCAGCGAGCGCTACAAAGACCGCAATGGAGAACTTCGCGAAAACACTGAATGGCACAACATCGTCTGCTGGCGAGCCAACGCAGACGTTGCAGAAAGGTTCGTACACAAAGGAACCCAGTTATATATCGAAGGAAGACTCCGTACCCGCAGCTACACAGACCCTCAGGGAGTAAAGAAGTACACAACCGAGATTCAGGTGGATGTGCTCCAGCTTCTTGGAAGGCGTGAAGAAGGCGAGGCCGCGGCCTCTCAGGGCGGCTACTCCGCTCCCGCCCAGCAGGCGTACTCAGCTCCGGCTCAGCCCGCCCAGCCGGCGTACTCAGCCCCCGCAGCCGCCCCTGCCGCCGCGGCTCCTGTCGCCCCGGTAGACGAAGCCCCTGCCGACGACCTTCCGTTCTAGTAATCAAAGGCGTGTTTCGCAACGCCCTGACTATTAGGTAGTTATCGAAAACGATGTATCTCAAAATGATGTGACCCCCAAAAGTTGGACGGTTTAACATTATTTAAGAAGCCTTCGATTGGAACAGAGCTCGGTATTGAACCGGGCTCTTTCCTTTTAGCCTCAATTTGATTCTATCGTTATTGTAGTACCGGATGTATTTCCGGAGAGCCGTTTTGAACTGGTCGATAGAGTCCCACTCCTGCAAATATAGCAATTCATTTTTCATCAAGCCAAAGAAGTTCTCCATCATTGCATTGTCCAGACAGTTACCCTTACGCGACATACTTTGCGTTATATGCCTGTCTTCCAGTGCTTTTTGATATCTTTGGTGTTGATAATGCCAGCCTTGGTCCGAGTGGAAGATTAGGTTTCCCTGTATGTCTCTTTGCTTAAAGGCCCTATCAAGCATTGTCATCACCATCTTTAAGTCTGGTCTGTCTGAGATTACGTAGGAGATAATTTCTCCGTTGAACATGTCAAGGACAGGTGAAAGGTACATCTTCTTGTCTTTGATCTTAACCTGGGTCACATCTGTTGTCCATTTCTGGTCAGGCGCATAGGCATGGAAGTCTCTGTTGATTACATTCGGTGCAATCTTGCCCAGTTCCCCTTTATACGAACGGTAGTGCTGCTTCTTTCGCTTGGCCTTAAGGCCCATTTGTCTCATCAGTTTCTGGACCGTCTTGTGGTTGATATCAACATCATCGGTATGTAGCTGAACTGTAATACGACGATATCCGTATCGGCCATGATGTTTATGATATATCTTGCATATACGCTCCCTGATGGCATCATAGCCATCAGGCTGACCGAGACGTTTAGTGTGATAATAGAACGTTGAACGAGCCATCTTCTTGAGCTCCAGGAGGAGATCAAGATTGTGTTCTGGCCTTAGTTCTTCGATGGCTTCCGCCCAATCTCGCGCAGACGGGCTTCTCTTTCTTCGACTAAGGCCCTCACTTTTTTTAACAGAACATTCTCGGCCCTGAGACGCTCATTCTCATATCTGAGCAGCTCCAGTTCCGTCATCTCTTCTGGTTTCTTTTTCTTAGGCCTTCCCATATCGCGCAGCAGGCCAGTCCTTCTTTGATGGAAATAGAGTTCTGAATATCCTTCTGACCGGGCTATCCTTATCCACGACTGGATTGCGCTTAAACTCACACCATACTTCTCACTGGCCATTTGCAAAGATAATCGTTTGCGCTCAACTTCGCGTACGACCTGGGCACGAAGTGGCCCATCAATCTCTATTCCGTTCTTGTTTTTCATAACAAAACCCCAAAAGTTTTTTGTCTAACTTTTGGGGTTCATGTCAAAAAAGATACATCGTTTTTCGTAAATCGCTATCAATGAGAGAGTTGCGAAACACGCACTCATTTCACCGTATCCAGAACTCCTGATATTTGGGCGAAGACGTCGGCCGCGGAATGGCCTTCGGAGCTGACAAACAGATTGTAGATATTCTTTGGGCCAGAGGCGCGACCGACCTTGAAGAGAGCCTTCGACCTGGCCGCACAATACTCTGCGGTAAACGCCCCCTCGGGAGCAAGATTAAGGAACAACTCTTCTCCCAGTTCCACTATCGGGGTGCGTTTGTTGTGGCGCGGACGGCCAATAAGAGTCAGATTGCGCGGACCCATAATGTGCGCGCCTTTGATTTCAGGGTGTTTCCTGTCTGCTGTCAGCGCAAATATCTCGACCCTGATCTTTTTTTCCGCAAAGTACGCCGCCATCTCACCGACCAACTTCTCAGAACCAGATTCGTCTGCATCGATGAACACTACCGCCACATGGACCTTCGAAAGCGAGGTGAAACCAGTCGGTGCTTTCGAGGTACGAAGGCCCAGGGCGAGTGCCCTGGCTATTCTCAATATCAGTGACATTACTTGCTATTGGCGGCGATAAGTTCGCGGATTTCTTTCTTTGCGTCTCTCCAACGCGGGATATCGATCTTAGTTCCTACTACCTCAACTACTTTAGCTGCGATGATGGAGCCTATCTCGCCGCAAACGCGAAGGGGCATTCCGAGCGAATGGGCATACAGGAAGCCGGCGGCATAGGTATCTCCGGCGCCGGTTGCGTCCACGGGATCGGCCGGCCATGGGGCTATGAAATGCTGCTCATCGCCCGACTTGACGTACGAGCCGTCCTTTCCGACCTTGACCACGGCGATCCGGCAGTGCTTCGAAATCTCGTCCAGCGAGGCCTGAGCGTCCGGGAGTTTAGTGAACGCGCGAGCTTCGGTCTCGTTAGCGAAAACGATGTCTACGTAGCGGTCGACTATGTCGTGAAGGAAAGTTTCGTTGCTCTCGACGACGTTGTACGAGGCCATATCGAGCGAGATGATACACCCGGCGGCATGGGCCAGCTCCACCGCCCTGCGGATAAGGGCCTGATTCTGGACGAGGTAGCCTTCGATATGGAAATAATCATAGCCCTCGAAATACTCGGGCTTAAGGTCTTCCGGCCCAAGGTCGAGCGCGGCGCCGAGGTAGACGGCAAAGGTACGCTCGGCGTTTCCGCCGCTGACAAAGACCATCGAGCGGCCGCTGGATTTCTCGCTCTTCAGGAGCATGGTCTTGACGCCATACTGCTCCTGGTCGCTCTTGAAAAGGAGGCCGAGCTCGTCCTCGCCGATCTTCCCGATGAAGGAGGAGGGCATTCCGAAGATTGCCGTACAGGTGATGGTGTTCGCCGCGCTGCCTCCGGCGACGTACTTGACGCCAAGGGGCTTGAGGGCCTGCCAGATCCGGTCGCCCGTCTCCATATCGACGTGTTGCATACTGCCTTTAGGCAGATGATACTGCTTCAGAAGGGAGTCATCAGGGAGGACTGCAAGAATATCAGTCAGGGCGTTTCCTATACCGAGGATAGATTTCATACGCGTTTCGTGTAACATACAAATATAACAAATAATGAGTATCTTTGCCCCCGCTATGGCAAAAAAAGCACTTAAAATACTTGAGTACATCATCCTCTTCGGACTTGGTGTCGTATTGGTCTGGTTCGCCCTCAGGGGAATTGACTGGAAGGTGTTCGTAGATAATCTCCACACAGTCCGCTGGGGATACGTCGCCCTTTCGGCTCTTGCGTGTCTGGGCGCCCTGATCCTTCGCGCCGAGAGGTGGAAGGACATGCTTCGCCCGCTCGACCCTACAGCGACCTTCACCAAGGCATGGGATGCCAACAACCTGGGTAACCTCAGCTACCTCGTAGTAGCGGGCAGCGGAGATTTTGTCAGGACCGCAGGAGTTACCAACAAAGACTTCACCTACGACAAAGCCTTCGGAACAGTACTGATGGAGAGGGCCTGGGACTCGTTTATGGTGATAGTAGTTACCGTACTTGCCATAGTCTTCAAGCAGGACGCCATCGTCAATTTCCTCAAGGAATCTGTCCTGAAGCCGGCGGCCGGAAGGCTTTCGCTCAAGATCTGGATTATCCTCGGAGTGTTGATACTCGCCATAGTCGTATTCTGTGTCCTTATCTACAAACTTCGCGACAAGAGTAAGTTCTTCGGCAAGATAGCCGAGTGGCTCAAAGGTGTATTCGACGGCCTCAAGGCCTTCCTGGTGATGGACCGCAAAGGCCGCTTCGCCATCTACACCCTGATGATCTGGTTCTTCTATGTCGCTATGTGTCAGTGCGTATTCTGGGCGATACCCGGGCTGGAGAACATGACCTTCGCAGACGCCCTCTTCCTGTCTGCCATCGGAAACTTCGCAACCATAGTCCCCGTCCCCGGCGGAATGGGCGCGTTCCACTACCTGATTGCCCTCGCGATGAGCCAGATCTATGGCTTCGGCTGGGAGGTCGGTATTCTTTTCGCCACCCTTACCCACGAAAGCCGCACTATCCTCCTCGTTGTCCTCGGCGCCATCTCAGCCGGCGCGGTCGCAATCCGAAGGGGGAAACGCAAAGCAGCGGAAACAACAGAAAAGGGCACCGAATAACGGCGCCCTTTTTTGTGATCCCGATGCGACTCGAACGCATGACCCACAGCTTAGAAGGCTGTTGCTCTATCCAACTGAGCTACGGGACCATCCCATATTTGGTGCGCAAATATAAGGCAAAATTTTCAATTAATGCTTATCTTTGACCTTGATCTGTTCACCATCTTAGAGAAAGATATGCTGACACCCACCATCTGCAGGATGGTAGTCAGCGCTCCGAGGATCGCCTCATCGGCAAAACCCGGACAGTTCCTGATCGTAAGGAACGACGAAAAAGGAGAAAGAGTTCCCCTCACAATAAGCGATTATGACCCTGAAAAAGGGACCGTGACTATTGTTACGCAGAAGATCGGAGTCTCCAGCGCGGAGATCATAGCCCGCGAGCCCGGCGAGGCTTTCGCAGACGTCGTGGGCCCTCTCGGGAAGGCATCCGAGCTGTGTGAACTCCCGGACGAAGAGCTTCGCAAACTCAGCATAGTTTTCATCGCCGGCGGAGTAGGAACCGCCCCGGTCTATCCTCAGGCCAAGTGGCTCAAGGAGCACGGAGCCCACGTAGAGGTAATCATCGGCGCACGCAACGAAGGCCTGCTTATCTACACTAAGGAAATGGCGCAGGTATGCGACGAACTCCACCTCTGTACGGACGACGGTTCGCTGGGCTTCAAGGGAGTCGGAACCGCGATGCTCGAAAAACTGGTAGCCGAAGGAAAGAGATTCGATCGCTGCATCGCTATCGGCCCTATGATCATGATGAAGTTCAGCACCCTTACCTGCATCAAACTCGGAATCCCCGTAGTAGTCAGCCTCAACACACTGATGGTGGATGGTACCGGAATGTGCGGCGCCTGCAGGGTCAGCGTTGGCGGAAAGACCAAGTTCGCCTGCGTAGACGGGCCGGAGTTCGACGGTGCGCTGGTCGATTTCGACGAGGCGATGCGCCGCCAGGGCCAGTACAAGGCAGAAGAAACCCAGGATAAAGAAAAATACGGATTCTCACTATGATCACTGAAAGGACTAAAGTACGCGAGCAGGATCCTCAGAAGAGAGCCCGCAATTTTGAAGAAGTAAGCCTCGGTTTCAATCTCGAAGAGGCTCAGAAAGAAGCGACCCGCTGCCTCCATTGCAAGAACCCGCGCTGCGTAGGAGCATGCCCGGTCGGGATCGACATCCCCGGCTTCATCGAGCAAATTAAGGCCGGCGACATCAAGGCCGCCGCAGGAGTGATCGCGAAAGACTCCTCGCTGCCCGCCGTGTGTGGTCGCGTATGCCCGCAGGAAACCCAGTGCGAGGGCAGCTGCATCCTCGGAATCAAGGGCGAGAGCGTAGCGATCGGCAATCTCGAACGCTTCACGGCCGACTGGTGCCGCGAAAACGGCTACAGCGCCGAAGCGACCGATATCGAGAAGGTGGGCAAGGGCGAAAAAGTTGCCATCATCGGGTCCGGCCCGGCCGGTCTTGCATGCGCCAGCGACCTCGCGAAATGGGGCTACGATGTTACCATCTTCGAGGCGCTGCATAAAATAGGCGGAGTCCTCGTTTACGGCATCCCCGAATTCCGTCTGCCCAAGGACAGCGTCCTGCAACACGAAATAAACGAAGTCCTGAAACTCGGCGTGAAGATCGAGACCGATGTCATCATCGGCAGGACAGTCACAATAGACGAACTCTTCGACAAAGAGGGCTTCAAGGCCGTCTTTATCGGAACGGGCGCCGGTCTGCCTAAATTCATGGGCATCCCGGGAGAGAACCTCAACGGAGTCTTCTCCGCGAACGAATTCCTTACCAGAAACAACCTTATGAAGGCCTACCGCGACGACTACCTTACTCCTATCCACGCCGGCAAGAAAGTCTGCGTAGTAGGTGGAGGAAACGTTGCGATGGACGCGGCGCGAACGGCGCTCCGCCTCGGGGCCGAGGTCCATATAATCTACCGCCGCACCGAGGTGGAGCTCCCCGCGCGCCGCGAGGAAGTACACCACGCCCGCCAGGAAGGAATAGTCTTCGATATGCTCACCAACCCGGTCGAGGTCCTCGGAGACGACAAGGGCTGGGTAAAGGCTATCAAGTGTATCAGGATGGAACTCGGCGAGCCCGACGAAAGCGGCCGCCGCTCCCCCGTCCCAATCGAAGGCTCGGAATTCGAGATCGAGACAGACACCGTCATCATGGCCCTCGGAACCTCCCCCAACCCGCTTATCGCTTCCAGCACTAAAGGTCTGGAGACTACGCGGCGCGGCGGACTGGTCGCCGACGAGAACGGCGCTACCACCCGCCCCGGCATCTTCGCCGGCGGCGACGCAGTCACAGGCGCCGCTACCGTCATCCTCGCGATGGGCGCCGGCCGTAAGGCAGCAGCTGCAATCAGAGACTATCTGACAAAATGAAAAAAATAATTTTCGCCCTCCTAGGTCTGGTGCTCTGCCTCCAGGCCTTCGCGAAGATTTCCTTCGCGCCCAATCCGATGTTGCCCCTTCCGGAAAACATCAAGATGTATTACAACGCGACTACCGATCTGAGCTCCAGATTCAACTTCATGGCTCCGGCCTGGTTTATTTGGACTGACGGCGCTTGCAGCGCGGAACAGGCCGAAGCTCTGGTAGACGAGATGGGTCTGAACGACGGACTGAAGGACTACGTTATGATGATAGTGGTCTTCAGCCCCACCAACGGCAAGACCTACGACAATGCAGTCGATTTCGCAACCTACAAGGCTCTCTGCGATAAAATCCGCGTCTTTACCAACCTGAAAGTTGTAGGAATAGGCTCGGGCGCAACCTTCGTAAACGAATGTATCGCACCCATTGCCTCCGAGGTGGCTGGAATCTTCACATTCGGAGGGAAAGCCCCGGCGAAAACCGTAGGGACTTCAACCGTTCCCGCCTACATCGCCGGCAAGAATGCCGAAAAGGTAGCGAAGGCCTACATCTCCCGCGATAAGGCGGTCCTCGCCGAGAAAGCGGGCAAAACAAAAATTTATCGCAATGCGGGCGAGCCTTTACTCCAGGTAGTGGTAAATCCCAAGGCAAAATCATTCAAAGAAGCATTCGATGATGCATGGGAAAAGCTTCTGAGCGCCAACTACCGCTGCAGCAATCTTAACCACACGGGATATATGGGAGGCCTTCTGGGCCAGTATGGAGACTATGAGCTCGAGCCCTATCTGATGTTCGACCGATACGGAGTGGAAAGGAAGATGGTAGAGCAGTCTCTGTTTACATACAACAAGTCCGAGCACAAATTCCTCTGGTACGAGTATGTTCCCGCCTCTATCAAGGATGCGGCGGAAAAGACAGTCCCGCTGGTGATTCTTCTCCACGGCCACAACAACGACCCCCGCACCCAGGCTGAGACCTCCGGCTTCGTGGAACTCGGAGCGAAGGAAGGCTTTATGGTAGCGGAACTCGAGTGGCAGGGCCGCGCCGGCGAGTACGAGTATATGGGTGACCATGGGATCGAGGCCACGGTAAGGGCCATACTCGCGAAGTATCCCCAGCTCGACCCGAGCCGCGTCTATGCCGAAGGCCTGTCGGCCGGCGGATTTACCGCCACGGCGCTGGGCATCACGAAGAGCCATCTCTTTGCGGCTGTAGGAGCCCACTCGGGCGGCGTTTACGCTGAAACGCGCAACCTCGGTTTCCCCTTCACTAACCCTGCTGCCCTCTGGGCGGAGGCAGCTCAGAAGCGAGGCCGCATCACTACCCCGCTGTTCAGCATCTGCGGCACGGCAGACGACGCGGTCCCCTTCAACGCCCCCGACTCCCCCGCCGGGAACATGGTCACTGACTCCTGGAGGCTGTATCAGACGCTCAACGGCCTCGAGATAAGCGGCCCTACCGACCTTGAGAAATGGCCCCTCTTCGGACTCCCGCTGGAGAACAGGCGCAGGATCGAGACTAATAAAGGACACGCGATGGAAATCGGAGAACTGACGGACTCCGAAGGCCACGCCGTTATAGAGATCGTCGCGGTCGAAAACTTCGGCCACTGGAATTTCGTACCCGGCACCGCCCTGATGTGGGAGTTTTTCAAGCACTGGAAACGCGACCCGAATACTCTGGATGCCGTATTTATTGAATAAGAAGTCAATTATTTTATTATATTTGTTCCCCGGAAAGACACTAACAACTAATTTCATAACTACAAACAATGAAAAAATTACTCTATTTCTTCGCAGCAGCCGCAGCGCTGTTCGCAATCGCTTCCTGCGGTGACAAACCCGAACCCGCACCTGAGGTTCCCACCCAGATTGAGGCCACTTTCACCAACCTTGTAAAGGGTGACATCGTCAGCGGTGAGATCAACAAACTCCCCGTCTCTGCATCTGAGAATGGTGTTGAGCTCGAGCTTACGTTCTACACGGACAAGATCTACATCCCTACCGGTTCTTTCACCGTAGGTAACGCAGCCGGAAACTATGAAGGTAAGATCAAGACCGCAGCAGTCGAGGCAACTATCAAGTCAGGTGCCATCAATGTAGCAATGGAAGGAGACGGTAACTACACCCTCTCCGGCACCCTTCGTCTTGACAACGAACTCGGAACTCTCGTGAAACTCAATGCTACCGGAACTCTTGCCTATGAAATCCCTACCGAGTACTACTACACCCTCGAGAAGGGCGCAGATGCCAATGTCTACAAAATCTTCGATCTCGAGAATCACCCTATCGCAGTAGCAGCTGTAGTCGGCGCTGAGGAAGGAACTTTCGAGGTTGCAAAGGAAACCCTCGTCCCCGCTTCCGGAGATAACGGAACCTGGGTCAATGTCCCCGAGTACGGTATCGAGGCTTACCTCCACGGAAAGGTCACCGTCAGCACCAGCTTTGGAAAGAAGACCTTCGTTTTCGAAGACAATCACAAAGTATCTCTTGCAAACTGCGAGTTCAAGTCCAGCATCACTCCCAAGTATGAGGATCCCGGTCTCTTCAAATGGGGCTTCTTCACCTACAATACGGTGAAGTCTCCGGTTGTCAAGGATATGTATGAGATTACCATCAAGCTCTTCTACCGTATCCCCGGCGCAAATGAGGGAGATCCTGAAACTGTAGGTCCTGAATTCCTCTCGACCACTATCCTTACAGCTGATGAGGACCTGATTGCGACCCACCTTGCACAGGGTGTTCCTTCAACAATCACCACCTACGCAGAGTATGCAAACTACACCCCGACTGACACTTTCGAAGGAAGAATTGCTCCTGACGGCGCAAGCTACTTCTTCTCACACGGTGTCAAGACCGCATTCAAGCCTTCTGCAGAAAGCGGCAAGTATATGGTTCTCAACTGCCAGGAAATGGCTCCCGGTTACTTCGCAATCGTAGTGGCTCCTATCGATATGACCTACGCTGCTCCTGAAGAGCTTCTTGCAGTTCTTGTAAACGGCGACATCTACTCCTGCATGGGAGCAAATATGTAATAGCTCTGCATTATACTGACAGAGTCCGACCTCGAGGCCGGACTCTTTTTTTATTCACATCTACGGACAAACGCCCTGAACAGGGCGCCCCAGCGGTCGTCGTAAGGAAGCAGACCTTCTGAATGGACCTGCAGGCCCCAGACCGTCCCGCATTCCCAGGCTTCGATGATTCCCTCGCCCGAACGGGCGGCAATCTTCATCCCTGGAGCCGGGTCCTTGACGGCCTCATGATGGGCGCAGTAAATGCGTATGGAATCGACCCGAAGGAGATTCTTAAGATAGGAATCCTCTTCAAGGTAAACCCAAAGGATGGAACCGGCTGTGTGGGCCGCAGCATCCGACCTCTGGGTAGGGATGTCCTGATAGAGGGTTCCGCCCAGCATTACGTTCATGAGCTGGGAACCGCGGCAGATTGCCATAATCGGCTTTCCCGATGCCAGCGCCGCCCTTGCCAGCAGACTGTCGCTGCGGTTGCGCAGGGTATCGATCTCCACTTTCCCTCCTTTCAGCGTCTCCTCACCGTACCATGCCGGATCTACATCGGGGCCCCCGGTAAAGATTACTCCGTCCAGCTTCTCCATCATTCGCGCCGCCTCCTGTTCATTATGGATCAGAGGCACGACTACCGCTACCGCACCGGCATATTCGACTGCCTCCGAGTACTCCTGGCCACCGGCATCGAAATAGTCGTTTCGCTGGCTGGTGACGCCGATTAAAGGGACGTTGCGGTGGCACGAAACCACCGCAACGAACATAAGCGCTAAACAGACGAGCCGTCTCATAGATTAGGGTAAATCAGTTTCCAGACAAGGTTCATCTGATGCTGGAGATCTCCGGTCCAGGAGGTCATAATAATTACCGCGTTCTTGTCTGGAAGGACCATTATATACTGTCCGCCGGCGCCGTCGGCCCTGAAGCTGTTGTGTGTTCCTCTCCACATCTGGTAGCAGTAGCCCTGACGCCAGTCGTTGAGCTCGGCGGGAATGCCGCAGACCCTCTCGGCGTCTTCGATTCGGATTCCGGCGGGAGCGCATTCGACATGTTTGGCAGACATAGCCTCCACCCATTTGGCGGGAATCAGCTGCTTCCTTCCCCACTTTCCTTTCTGGAGTATCAGCTGGCCCATCTTAGCCATATCCATAGGCTTTAACTGAAGACCCCATCCGCCGGCATTGATGCCATATTTGTCCGCTTCCCAGACAGGTTTTTCAATACCGAGGGGTTCGAACAGACGCGGTGTAAGGTAATCGAGGACACTCTCTCCGGTAACCTTGGTGACGATAGCGGAAAGGATGTACGTACCGAGCGAATTGTATACGAAGAGTTCTCCCGGTTTGTGGACAAAGGGATGGGCGAAGAAGACATCTGCGATTTCAGAGCCGTCTTTGATCTTTGAGATGAATTTGTTGCGATCGACTTCGAGGACCTGCATAGTCGGATCTATGTCGTGGCCTCCGGCCATCATAAGAAGATCCTCGACTGTAGCTTCGCAGGGATTGCCATCAACCTGCTTGTCGGGGAAATAATCTGCGACTTTGTCATTGAGGGACATCTTCCCCTCGCTAATAGCTAGGCCCACTGCGGTAGCGGTAAAGGTCTTGCTCACCGAAAACATGGCGTGGGGCTTATCGGCATTCCAGTCTCCGAAATACTGCTCCTCCACTATCTTACCGTCCTTTATTATAAGGATGCTGTGGAGATTGACAAAGGTTCTCCAGTCGATAGGAGGAGTCAAGGAGGCCTTGACGCTGTCTATGAATTCCGTAAATCCGGCGGCCAGCTCAGGCGAGGGTTCGCTGCGCTGAAGCTCGCTTACGGGTTGGGGGCAGGCGAGCGCAAGCGCTGACGCTGCAAATAATATCAATACTTTTCTCATAACGCAGGCAGTAAGTAATCCCAGTATGACCAGAGTTCAGCCAGGTGATTCGTAAGGTTAGCCTGACCGGCGATGACTACGTTCTTCTCTGGAAGGACGACTATCATCTGTCCCCAGGCACCATCGGCTCTGAAACCTCCCACCGTATTGCGCCAGGTCTGATATCCATAGCCGGCGATCCAGTCGTTGCGGGAGATAGGCAGGTACGGCGAGTCCAGCTTCTTTGCGGTAAGGCCGTTGGGATAGTTGTCGATGTGTTTGCGGGTCTGTTCTTCAACCCACTCGGCCGAGACAAGCTGTTTTCCTTCCCACTCTCCTTTCTGGAGAAGGAGCTGGCCCAATTTAGCCATATCCTCGATTTTGAGGTGAAGGCCCCATCCGCCGCAGCATACTCCTTCTTCATCCATATCCCACTCGGGTTTTTCGATAGAAAGCGGAGCGAAGATCCTTTCATCCAGAAGGTCAAGGATGTTCTTACCTTCGACTTTCTGGACGATGGCGGAAACCATATAGGTACAAAGGGAATTGTAGCAGAAATATGTTCCGGGTTTGTAGACAAATCTATGTTTCAGGAAGGCCTTTGCGAGGTCTACGCCAGGCTTAAGGGGAATCTCCATATTCAGGGAGTCGTACCCTGCCATCGTATCCCAGGTAGGATCGGTTTTATGTCCGCACTGCATCGTAAGCAGGTCCCTGATCGTAAGAGCCTTCAATTTCTTGCTGACCCTTGAGGGCAACTTGTCCGGGAAGAAATCGATGACCTTGTCGTCTACTGAGAGAAGGCCGTCGTCGACCGCAAGGCCGCAAGCGAGAGCAGTGAAAGTCTTACTGGCCGAAAAGACGTGTTGCGGTCTGTCTGCAGGCCACTCCGGATCCAGATTCTTTTCAAAGACAACCTTACCGTCTTTCAGGACCATAATGTTGTGCATTATTACCTGGAGCATCTGCGGCAAAGTTTTGGAAGAATCTACTACATCCAGCCAGGTCTGGAAAGCCTGAGCCTGCTCGGGTGTAGGCTCAGTACGGGGCAGAGGCTTCCCGCGCTGCGCATAAAGGGCAACGGCCGCGAAGATCGCAGCCGTCACCGTAATGATTCTGAATTTATTCATTAGTGATAAGCTTGTTTGTCTGAATCTCCACAAGAGGATAAGGCAGACGAATGTCGCTGGGCTGCCAGCCTGCGGCAGGGTTGGGGTTGTCTACGTAGGTAACAGTAGCACTTCCGTCCGCATTGCCGTAGAGGGTAGGGATCTTCTTACCCTTGTCTGCGAGTTCGGTGTGCATATCGCCTTCGAACTCTTCCCAGCGTTTGAGATCCTGCCAGCGGGTTGCCTCGAAGCAGAGCTCGAGGAAGCGTTCTTTCTTCACATCGGCGATAGTGGCGCCAGAGAGAGGACCAAGTCCTGAACGGTTACGAACTTCATTGATATACTCATCCGCACTTTCATTATCTCTTACGCAGGCCTCTGCCATCATAAGAAGGACATCGGCATAACGCATACAAGGAGTGTTGTTCAGACGACCTGTCCAGGCATCGAAGCGTTCGTCGTCCCTGTTGACCAGCCACTTGAAGCGGAAATATCCTTCGTTGCCGGTCCAGTTGAGGGTATTGTCGATCGTCACCTGGAGGGCAGGGAGATCTTCCAAACCCAACACAGAGGCCTTGCGACGGGAGCTTGAAGGGCCCTCCTCAGTGATGAATGCGTCGTAGAGTTTCTTGGTAGGATTGACTGTTCCCCAGCCCATAAAGTTGACGAACTTGTAAGGTGCGTCGTCCGGCGCACTCATACCGTAAGTGAAGAGCCAGTTGTCTTCCAGGCCCTGCCAGCCATCCTGATCATAGAGATTGCTGCTGTCCCAGTGACGGATATTCTCGAAGATATATTCCTTACAGCCGTTGGCTTCGGTATGATAGAGGTCACCCATATTGTCGATAAGACCGTAAAGATGAGAACTAATAACTTTGTCAAAGTCAGCGCGGGCTTTAGTGAACTCCTTGGTAGTGAGATATACCTTACCGCGTACTGCATAAGCTGCTTCCTCGGTAATGCGTCCCATATCCTTGTCATCGATATTCTTTTTGTGGGAAAGGGCGCCGGACTCGATAGCCTCGGTAAGATCTTTGACAACGAAAGCCCAGAGATCTTCCTGTGTAGCGGGCGCACACTGGTAGTTGTTCTCAGGAGTCATAACGTGGTCGATCAGAGGAACGCGGTCCCAGAGGGTGATGAGTTCGTAGTAGCTCAGTGCCCTGAAGAACTTCGCTTCTGCGATGTCCCTGATCTTTGTCTCGCTCTCAGGTTTGAATTTATCCAGGACTATATTGGCAGCGTAGACGGTCTGATACAGAAAACGGTAGATTGCCGCCAGCCAGGGGTTAGCGTCTGTCATACACAGATTGCTGATATCCTGCTGAGCTGCGTGGCCGGGGGCCAGAGCCTCGTCGGACATAAGGGTCTTGAACCAGAGAAGGTTGCAGTAATAGGAATCACCTTCGTCGCCCTTACCGGACCAGGCGTGACGCCAGTTTCTATAGATAGTAGCTGTTGCGGCGTCGCAATCATCGTCTGTGATGTAGGAGTTAGCCTCGCTCTGAACTCCCAGTTGGGGAATATCCAGAAGTTTCTGGGAGCAGGAAGAGAGTACTAAAAGACCTGCAAATAATGCGATAAGTTTATATGATGTCTTCATAATGCCGGGAGATTAGAATGTTACACTTACTCCGAAAACCATCTTCTTCGAGGTCGGATAGGCTCCGAGATCCAGACCGATAGCGTTGACTGCATTGGTGGAGATTTCGGGGTCAAGACCAGGATAGGATGTAAAGAGGAAGTAGTTGTCCAGGGATGCGAACACCCTGAGCTTCTCTATCGCAGCTTTCCTTGTAAGGGAAGCCGGGAGAGTATAACCCAGCTGGATCTGTTTGATGCGGAAATACGATCCGTCAAACACGAATGCATCTGAGAGAATGTATTTGGAGATAAGTTCCGTACGGGCCTGAGGACGGGCGAAACGGGTGTTGGTGTTTGACGGAGTCCACCTCTGATCGTACACGTTCTTAAGACTGTAGGCGAGGTTGGCGTTGTTGTAACACATAAACATATCGTTGCCCTGGGAGCCGTTGGCAAAGAGGGTGAAGTCTATTCCCTTCCAGCCGAGGGAAACGGTAAGGCCGTAGGTGAAATCGGGAAGCGGCTTTCCTATCATAGTCTTGTCGCTTTCATCAATCACACCCTCCTCATCACCGGAAAGATTTGCGATAACCGGGTTACCGTTGTCGTCGAGGTGGTCGAGTTTATAACCGCGGAAGTACCAGATCGGGTAACCGGCCTCGAACGCCGAGGCGGCGCCGATGAAGTTGATGCTGGTCGGACTCATAATGCGGCTGTCGCTTACATTGGGATTGAGCCAGGTCACCCTGTTCTTCAGGGTTGCGATGTTTCCGCTTACCGAGTAGAAGAAATCGCCGATCTGATCCTTCCAATTGATTTCCAGCTCGATACCTGTATTGCTGATATTACCGCCGTTTACAGGAGCGGAGACATTGCCGGCCTCGAAGGGAACGTTGATGTTTTGGATGATAAGATCCTTGGTGTCTTTCTTGAACCAGTCTGCGGTAACAGAAAGCCTGTCGCTCAACATACGGAAATCGAGACCGAAGTCAAGCTGCTCGGAAGTTTCCCACTTCAGTTCGGGGTTGGAAAGCTGGGCGGGGCTGAAAGCGGTCTGATATGTAGTAGCTGAGTTGGAGAAGCTATAACCGGATGAGGTAGTATTGATACTGTTGGAGTAAAGATATCCGGCAAGGTTGCTGGTAGAACCGTTCTGGCCCCAGCTGGCGCGCAGTTTCAGGAAAGAAACGGTCTCCTTGATGTCTTCAAAGAAGTCTTCTCCTGAAATTACCCAACCGGCAGAAACCGAAGGGAATATACCCCATCTGTTTTCCACAGGCAGAACTGAGAGGTCTGCGGCATCCGCACGGACGGTTCCCTCGATAAGGTACTTGTCTTTATAGTTGTAATTCAAGCGGCCGAAATAAGACAACTTTGCGTTATGTATTTCATAACCCGTAGCGCCGGGAATCGACGTACCCGCCGGGAAACTCACATCCGCATACAGAGGATCGTCTTTGGCGGCGCTGGAGATGCTGGAGGTCATAAGGAGGCGAGTGTTATGGCTGAACGACATACCTGCCATGACTCCGAATGTATGGTCGCCGAGAGTATGGGTATAGTTCGCGAAGTTCTCCCACTGGTAGTAGGTGGTGGAGGTATGTGTCCTCTCAACTGAAAGCATATCCCCGTTGTTGAGGAAGCTCTCGCCGCCGTAATATTCGTGGGTGAAGTAATAAGTATTGTCGTCGTAAATCTTGTATCCAAGGCGGGAAGTAGCCACCAGGCCCTTAATGGGGGTGAAGTTGGCGAACAGAGTACCTGAGAAACGGTTTCCGTAATTCTTTCTTTCTGCCGATTTTACTGCTACCTCGGGATGGACCAGACCTGTCACAACGGTGTAATAGTTACCATTTTCGTCGGTGAGAAGCTTCTTCCCGCTGGCGAGCAATAAAGACATTTCTTCCGGGAGGTTGTCCGGAGCATACCTGTCTACCATATACGGAGGAGTAGCCATCGCGATCGCAAAAATGTTGGGGGAACGCACTCCGCTGCCTGCCAGAGAAACTCCGTCTACCATAGGAGAGACATTGTAATTGGCAAAATCAACAGTAGTACCCACCTTGAGCCATTTCTTGATCTGGTAGTCTGCATTGACGGTAGCCGTGAAGCGCTTGTAGGAGTCTTTATCCAGCTTCACCACTCCGTTTTCATCGTAGCTGCCGAGGGTCAGGTAGTACGAGCCGCGCTCGTTTCCACCCTGGGCGCTGACGGTGTGGCGCTTTGTAATACCGGTTCCGAAGGATACGTCGAGCCAGTCCGTAGAAGAAGTGCCGTCCCAGACACCCTCATTGATCAAATCCAGGACATCGTCGTCTGTAAAGAGCGGATTTGCTTCCATTGCCTGCTGGATATACTCCTGTGAATTGAGGAGACGGGGCTTGACGGCCATAGTTGTCAGATAATACTGGAAATCGTATGTAATGCTTCCCTCGCCTTTCGAACCTTTCTTAGTAGTTATGAGGATAACGCCGTTACCTGCCTGTGCTCCGTAGATTGCCGCGGAGGCTGCGTCCTTGAGGACCTCCATACTCTCGATAGAGTTGGGGTCGATGGAGCTGATATCCTCCATAAGAAGGCCGTCGACAACGTAAAGAGGGTCGGACGTACCGTTCGAGGCGATACCGCGGACGCGGACAGTCGGTACTGCGCCAGGCTGGGCGGAGGTCGTAATAAGTGTTACGCCAGGGGTCTTACCCTGAAGGGCCTGCTCCAGATGGGAAATCGAACGGCCCTGGATGTCTTCCGAACCTACGCTCGAAATGGCTCCTGTCAGGTTGACCTTTTTCTGTACGCCGTAACCTACGACCACAACCTCCTCAAGAAGCTCGCTGTCTTCCTGAAGGATGATGGTCATGTTTGCCTGAGCGGGCTGCTCCGCATCCTTGAATCCGATACTGGAGACAACGATGATCGAGCCGCTGGGAACGCTCAGGACAAAACGTCCGTCGAGGTCGGTAATAGTACCGTTTGATTTTGCTCCTTTCTGGAACACACCGGCTCCCATCACCGGCGAGCCGTCCTTGTCGTTGACAACGCCCTTGACATTTATCTGCTGGGCGAACGCGAGAGGGCCTGCGATAAGCAGGAACGCGACAAAGAAGAGTTTTAGGAAATGAAGTGGTTTTTTCATTTGTGTGTTATTAGATAGTGTTGTAAAGATACTAATTTTTTATCTTTGTATATTTAAAACCACACACTTATTATGAAGAGAATTCTCCTCATCACGCTAAGCCTGTTAGCCTTTTTTGCGGCATTTGCCCAGGCCGACACCCTGACCCTTCAAGACATAGAAGAAATCCTTAAGGCCGACCCCGCTAAGGCAGGAGGAAATCACTACTGCTATCCGGCAGGCGATTACTCCCACGCTCCGGCCCCGAAGGGCTATGAGGCCGTATATGTAAGCCACTACGGACGCCACGGCTCACGCCACGCTACCAGCGCCTCGAAGTACGACAAAATGGCCGACCTCCTGATCTATGGCCATGACCACAGCCGCCTCACCCCAGCGGGCGAGGACCTGTATCAGAGATATATGGAGATCTACCCCAAGCTGGAAGGCCACTCCGGAGACCTTACCGTCAAGGGTCAGCAGGAACACCGCGGAATAGCCCGCAGAATGGCAGCTGCCTACCCTAAGGCCATAGGCAAAAAGGCCGTCATCGACGCCAGGGCGACAACCTCACACCGCGCCATCATCAGCATGATGTCTTTCTGCGACGAGCTCAGGCGCCAGCGTCCCGGAATTACGATCAACTATGGAGCAGATAACGCCGACCGTACCTACACAGCCCTCGAGGATCCCATCATCAAAGCATCGGGAAAAGATTTGTGGAAGTCTCTTCAGGATGTATTCAAGAATCCGGAATTCATCAAGTATTACGCAGATATTTTCGTCCATGGCAATGAAGTAGCCGAGGCTTTCTTCAGTCGCTACTTTACAGATCTCGAGTCTGTCAAGACCCAGGGCGATCCCGCCGAACTTATGTCCGTAATCTTCGAGGTCGTTACCATCATGCAATGTATGGACTTCGAGGCCAACTTCGACGATGTATTTACCGGCGAAGAGCTGGAACTCCTCTGGGAGAGAGCCAACATCTGGGCTGTCCTTATGTTTATCGGCACTCCTTACACAGATCAGTACATTCCTACCCATGCCCAGGTCCTCCTGCGTCAGATTATGGACACGGTCGACAAGGATCTGGCAGAGGGCAAGACAACCGCCCGCCTGCGCTTCGGCCACGACACCATAGTCGGCCCGCTGATGGCCCTGATGGGAATCAGCGGCTGGAATGAGCCCAAGACGGACGTAAGAACCTGGAAGTATTATTTCCAGAGCTGGAACCTCCCGATGGGATCGAACATCCAGTTCATAATCTACCGCAACAAGAAAGACAGAAACGACCTGCTCGTCCGCGTCATGTACAACGAGAAGGATCAGATACTCCCGCTCGAAGACCAGAGCCGCGCTCCTTACTACAAATGGAGCGATTTCAAGGCCCACTATACCGCAGTCTGCGACGATGCGCTTGAGAGACTCGCCGCTACCGTCGGGACCCCGGTCGTCAAGGTCGAAGGCGGGAAGGTAGTAGGAACGCCCCTTAAAAACGGCGAAGTCGTTTACAAGGGCGTACCGTTTGCCGCGCCGCCGGTAGGCGAGCTTCGCGACAAGCCCCTGCAGCCCGTAGGGGGATGGGAGGGCGTGAAAATGTGTAATCGCTTCCCTGCCGCCGCCTCTCAGAGCCCCGTCTCGCCCGACGATCCGCTCTATTACCGCGAGTTCTATACAGAAGGAGATCCCGTCTACTCAGACGACTGCATGTACCTGAACATCTGGACCCCCGTGCCCGGAACGGTCGAGAAGGCCCCGGTGGCCGTATGGATCCACGGCGGAGCCTTCGGCCATGGATACAGCTTCGAGAAGGAGATGGACGGCGAGGCATGGGCCCGGAAGGGAGTCATCCTCGTCACTATCCCCTACCGCCTCGGCGAGCTCGGATTCGGGACCGAGGATCAGCTCGGCTTCAAGGACCAGGTCTTCGCGCTTAAGTGGGTCCACGACAACATCGCCGCCTTCGGAGGAGATCCGGACAACGTGACGGTCCTGGGCCAGAGCGCAGGCGCAATCAGCGTCAAGTATCTGCTCTCGAACCCGGAGGCGCAACCCCTTTTCGCCAAGGCGATCATCCAGTCCGGCGGCGGCCTGAATGTGATGGACGTCCCGCCCATCCTCCCCGTTGGAACCCGCGGAGAGATTTTCGCAGAGGCTCTTGAGAAGGGCGCTTTCGACGCGAAACCCATTATGATAGGCTACACCGCCAACGACCCTGGTTTCCTCGGCAAACCGACCACCCTTGAATTCTGCGAGAAAGTCAGCGCCCGCGGAAACGGCCAGGTCTACACCTATGAGTTCAGGCGCGATCCTCCTGGAGAGGCAGAAGGCGAAATCAACTGGGGCGCGTTCCACACCGTCGAGCTTTGGTACACCTTTGCTACCCTCGGAAGGTCGTGGAGGCCGATGACGGAGGCCGACTATGAGCTCAGCGAGAGGACTGTCGAGGCATGGACCTCGTTCGTCCGCAGCTCGAACCCCGGCTGGGAGTCGTTCAACACTGAAACCAAACACGTAGAAGTATTCGATATACGATAATAATGAAGAAGTTTTTTGCAGCGGCCGCCCTAATCGCCGCTCTCCTTACCGCTTGTACAGGCAGCAAATCCCAGATGGAGAAGGACCTGGACAAGATGATCTCGAAGATGACCCTCGAAGAGAAGATAGGTCAGATGATCCAGATCGAGATTTCCAAGATCTCCTGGCAGAACCCGGACTTCGACTTTTACAATATAGTAAAACTGGGACCGGACGAACTAGGAGCCCTGATCAGTAAATACAGACTAGGAGACAGGTACAACGCAGAGACTATGTGTCGCGAGCGCGACCCCGAGAATTGGAACTCTCTTCTCCCCTTCTACAGCCTTTCGATAGATCTTGGGACGGCAGAGGGATTCAAGCTGGACCGCGAGAAGATGAAAGAGGTCTTCGGAGACCTCCACGTCGGTTCCATCCTCAATATGATAGGCAATAAGGAAGCCTCCCCGCTCGAGCTCTGGCAGAAGAGCATCGCAGAGATGGAAGCGGCCTCGATGGAATTTGGCGGCATCCCGATGATCTATGGGCTTGACCAGGTCCATGGCCCTACGTATATCGCAGGAGGCACGATGTTCCCTCAGCAGATCGGGATGGCCGCGACCTTCAACACCCCGCTGGTTGCCGAGCTGGGCGAGATGAACGCATACGAGACCCGCGCCGCCGGCGTCCGCTGGTGCTTTGGCCCGAGTATGGACCTGATGGTCGAGCCGACCTGGTCCCGCTGCTATGAGACCTGGGGCGAGGACCCGCTGCTTACCTCTATTATGGCGGGCGCGTACGCGCGAGGACTGTTCGGCCCGGACAATGACCATATCGACGCCTACCACGTCATCCCCTGCCTCAAGCATTATATGGGCTATGGCGCGCCGCATAATGGAATCGACCGCACTAATGCCGTAATCTCCGAGCCCGACCTGCGCGAGAAACATTTCGAGCCTTTCCGCAGGGCCGCCCTGGACGGGATCCCTTCCGTAATGAGCAACTCCGCCGCCGTCAACGGCGAGCCGGGAGTATGTAATACAAGGCTCCTCAACGACTGGCTCAAGGTCGAATGTAACTGGGACGGAGTCATCGTTACCGACTGGAGCGATGTAGGCGAGCTCGCCCGTCTGTTCAAGGCCGCGCCCGACACGAAGGCAGCCATCGAGAGGGCGATCAATGCCGGCATCGATATGATAATGGTCCCCTACGATCTTACCTACAACCAGTGGCTCAAAGAACTGGTCGAGGAGGGTAAGGTCCCGATGTCCAGGATCGACGATGCATGCCGCCGCGTTCTCAGGATGAAATACCGCGCCGGTCTGTTCGACAGCGAGCAGCCCGAAGTTGAGTATCCTCTCTTCGGGAGCGCCGAATTCGCCGCCAAGGCCCTTCAGGCTGCTGTCGAGAGCGAGGTTCTCCTTAAGAATGAAGGAAACATCCTTCCTCTTAAACCCGGAACCAAGATACTTCTCTGCGGCCCTAATGCCGACACTATGAGAGGCCTTTCCGGCGGATGGACGCTCACCTGGCAGGGTAGCAAGGCGGAGCATCTTTCCGAACCTTACAACACTATAAAAGAAGCTTTCGAAAAGCGTTTCGGAAAGAAGAACGTAATTTACGAACCAGGAGTGGAATACGATTTCGAGGCGGAATGGCAGACAGAAAAGACTCCCCAGATAAGGAAGGCTGTTTCCCGCGCAGCCGAGGCTGATGTCATAGTAGTCTGCGTAGGCGAGAATTCATACGCCGAGACTCAGGGCAGCATCAAGGATGCGAACCTATCCGAGAACCAGAAAGAGCTTGTCCGCGCGCTGGCTGCTACCGGAAAGCCCGTCGTGATGGTCCTGAGCGAAGGCCGTCCGCGCATTATCCGCGACATAGAGCCGCTGGCTCGCGCGATAGTCGACGTGCTCCTCCCGAGCCACTACGGCGGCGACGCGCTCGCAGCGCTGCTCTCCGGCGACGAGAACTTCAGCGGACGCCTGCCTTTCACCTATCCTTCCTACCCCAACGCCTTTACAACCTACAATTTCAAGGTGATGGAAGACCGCTCGACTACTCCCGGAATCTACAATTATGAGAACCACGCCAGTGTACAGTGGTGGTTCGGCGAAGGCCAGAGCTATACTACCTTCTCATACGGAGAGCTGACTGCAGACAAGACAGAGTTCAAGGCATCCGATATTCTGAACTTTACTATCGATGTGACCAACACCGGCGATCGCGCCGGCAAGGAAGTCGTCCTGCTCTACTCTTCGGATGACGTAGCCTCCCTGATGCCAGACAACCGCAGGCTCAGGGCCTTTACGAAGATCGAGCTTCAGCCCGGCGAAACTAAGACAGTCTCGCTTCAGGTCCCCGCAGAAGATCTCGCCTTCGTAGGTACAGACGGAAAATACCACCTCGAAGAAGGTTCCTTCACCTTCCTTTGTGGCGGTAAATATCTGCAGGCAAATTGTTTACAAACTACTGTCAAATAAAAAAAGGAGCCTTCGTGGCTCCTTTTTTTTGTCATCAGAACTTCCACCTGAGCGATGCCATCGGGACCATTTCCTTGAAGGCCATCGTAGCGCCGTCTGCGGAGAAGATAAAGCAGGGGCGGGTATCGATGCCGATGGAAAGAGGAATTGCTGCGAAATCGTAGCTAAGGCCGTATTGGACAACGAGTCCTCCCATGAACTTCGACCTGTCGTACATTCCGATAGTAAGGCCTGGGCCGAGATACATGTTCCAGTCTCCCCCGAGGAATACGAAATTCAGCAGAGTGAAGTCATAGATCGCAGAAATCCTGTAGCCGGGATGGTTGGTATAGCCCATCACTCCTGCGTCGAACTCCATAAAGTTCGGACCCTGGGAAGATCTGCCGAGATTGTGTTGATAACTGATCTCCAGGCCGCCGCCGAAGCGCAGACCGAAAGAACGGGGCTGAGCGGTTGCAACTAAACCAGCGCAGAGCAGCACAACTGCTGCAAGGATAAATTTCTTCATAGGCTTAATTTCCAATTCCGGTGAAACCAAGGAACGCGAGGGCCATGATGCCGGCTGTGATCAGAGCGATAGGCAGACCCTTGAAGGCCTTGGGGACGTCGTTGCCGGCGAGCTGCTCGCGAAGGCCTGCAAACAGGATCATCGCAAGACCCCAACCGATAGAGGTAGCGAAAGCATATACGGTCGCCTGGCCGAGAGGCATATCCTTCTGAACTACCGAGAGAGCTACGCCGAGGACGGCGCAGTTGGTAGTAATAAGCGGAAGGAAAATACCGAGGGCCTGATAGAGCGAAGGGCTTACTTTCTTCAGGACTATCTCCACCATCTGGACGAGGGCCGCAATCACGAGGATAAAGGCTATAGTCTGAAGGTAGACTATATCGAAGCGGACAAGCAGATACTTGTTGATTAGCCAGGTAACGACGGTAGCAAGAGTAATGACGAAGCAGACTGCTCCGGACATTCCGGTTGCGGTCGAAAGCTTGTTGGATACTCCGAGGAACGGGCAGATTCCGAGGAACTGCGCCAGCAGGATATTGTTAACGAATATCGCTGTAACGATTATTAAGAGATACTCTGCCATTACTTCTTAAGATATTTGTTGAACAAAACCATCAGGTAGCCGATTACGAGGAACGCGCCGGGGGCGAGAACAAAGGCAAGTATACCGTCGCCGGGGATAAGCTTCAGGCCGAAGGCCGAGCCGCTGCCGAGAAGCTCGCGGACAAGACCGATTACGGTAAGCGAGAGGGTAAAGCCGAGGCCAACTCCTATACCGTCAAGGGCCGAAGCTCCGATTCCGTTCTTGTTGGCGAAAGCTTCCGCACGCCCAAGCACGATACAGTTCACGACGATAAGCGGGATGAACAGGCCGAGGGTCGCGTAGACATCGGGTACGTACGCCTTCATAAGGAGCTCAAGGAGCGTCACGAAGGTAGCGATGACGACGATGTATACCGGGATGTGGACTTTATCCGGCACAATAGGCGAAATGAGCGAGATAACTATGTTCGAAAGAATAAGAACGAACATAGTCGCAAGACCCATCTCGAGACCGTTGATAGCCGAGGTTGTAGTCGCGAGCGTCGGACACATTCCGAGCACCAGCACGAAGGTCGGGTTATTCTTTACCAGACCGTCTGTCAGAAAATGCATCTTACTCATTACACTGTCCTCCGTTTAAAGATTGAACAAGATCGACCGCCTGCTTTACCGCGAGGGTGAAGGCGCGGGAGGTGATGGTAGAAGCCGTAATGGCATCTATCTCTCCCCCGTCTTTTGTTACTTTAAGAGCTCCCTTGAAACCCTTGAACTGGGCACGGAAGTGGGACTCTTCCTCGGTACACTTGGCTCCAAGACCGGGGGTCTCGGTGTGTTCGAGCACCGAAGTATTGTAGACAGTTCCGTCCGGAAGGACTCCCACCATCAGGGTGAGGGCTCCGCCGAAACCGTTGGTTGTAGATTTTACCGCATATGCTATGGGAGCGCCTTCGGAACTGAGTACGTAATACTCGCCGATTCCCGGGGCATCGCAGGCCTGGCTCTCCGAGAGTTCTCCGCCCTCGGGAAGTACTGCAGCGATCGAAGCTACGAGATTTTTGTGGGCTGTCTGGGCGATAATGTCTTTAGTAACCGCGTTGACCGCTCCAAGCAAACTGGCACATACAAGGCAGACGCCTGTAAGACACAGAAGCATATTCCTGAGATTAGACTGAGCTGCCATACTTACTTCCTCCCGTATTTTTTCTGATGGAACCAGTTATTGAGAAGAGGAACCGTCATGTTCATAAGAAGAATCGCGAAGCTCACTCCCTCAGGATACGAACCGAAGTAGCGGATCATCATAACGAGGATACCGATTCCGACACCGTAGATAACTCCTCCGAGGTTGCTCATAGGAGAGGTAACATAGTCTGTAGCCATGAAGCAGGCGCCGAGGATGAGACCTCCGGTAAGCAGGTTGAAGAGAGGATCGCTGAACTGGGCCGGATTTGCGAGCCAGAAGATAAGGCTCGTAAGGGCGACAGTTCCGAAGATGCTGAGGGTAATCCAGGGCTTGATGACCC
>ONOI01000023.1 GCA_900319375.1 uncultured Bacteroidales bacterium
AGCCTCCGGCGGAGGAGTTCCGGGAGGCGTCCGCGCGGTTCCTGGACCGGTTCCGGGAGGCCTGCCGCGCCTGCTCCGAATCCCGGACGGACGAACTACGTTCATCTGATTGTAACGATTTCACCACGGAGGACTGAATCATGTTTCAGGGCAAAATGAAAGCCGTCACGTTCAGCTACGACGACGCGCTTGACGAGCTGAACCGCTGCCTTCTTTTCAATAGTTGTAATCACAAGGCGCGTGCACTGAAGGCTGTCGTTCTTCGTAAGCTACAGGAAGGCAAGCAGAAAGGCGGACTTCAGATAGGCAGTTCGCAGGAACTGAACGAACCGCGCAGTTTGCGGACCCTTATCCTGAGAGGCGTATTGAAATCGTGTTCGATTATGCAGTACGAGGTAGTATCTCTGAGCTCTTTAGTGTTGTCCCAGTCATTCCAGATCGAGCGGTGTTTTCCGGCATCCGAACAAAGGGTTTCGAACGCATCCATTTCCTGCCACACGCCGTCTTTGTAGTAATATACTGCATAGTCCTTACTGTAAAGGCAATCCTTGGAATAGACGGTCTGGAAGCGCTTCCTTACCGACTCGATAACCTTGCCTGACTGATGTTCTGTAAGAACGGCGCCTACGCTGTAGCTGCCGTCTTCAGGATAAGCGGACAGATCGACAGTAATGGATACGTCTACTCCGGGGCTGATGCCCTGACTCAGTTCCAACGAAGGGAAGAAGGTTTTCTTGTCCAGGGTAAGGTTGAGGGCTGGAGTCCATGGCTCGTCGGCTCCGGGCGGAGGCAGGACGCTTGCCGTCTTACTGTCCGGGCGGGCCATCATGACGCAGGGAGAAGCTACTATTTCGCTGACAAGAGAGTCTGAGAAAGCGTAGTATGTGTTGGTGCAGTTGTCTATATTCAGTCTGGCATTGTCAAAACCGGAGGGCGCGTTGATTATATTCAGACTCACTACGGAACTGACTGGCCTGAAATGAGGTATGACTTTCTTTACTGAGCCTTCTATGTCGAGGGCGGCCACCCAGAGGCCGTCGTTGAAGGTACGGGAATCTACTGTCTGAAGATTGTATGATCCGGACGGAGAACCCGAGGCAGAGGGGGAAAAGATGAAGGAATCAGGATTTTTGTATGCGAGCAACTTGACCTTATCTCCCGGCTTTACACTGAGATTGGGACATACGCTGACATCTTCAATCTCGCAGACCGACACGCAGACATCGTCTCTGAATACCAGGGCTTTGCCGCAATATCCTACGAGTGCTTCGATAGACTGGGCATCAGGGCTGAGACTTACGGTCTGCATACGCTCCTTATTACAGGAACACAGCAGGGATAACCCTGCGAGAAGTAGTGTTATTGATGTCATGTGTCTGGTCATTATTAGTCTATATTAGACTCTCAAAGATACTACTATTTTAAAGAATGCTTTGTGGAATTTTTAACGGAAAGAGGAAAAAAATGAGTAAATTGCGTTGAAATGTCGGTAAGGGGCTGTACGAATAATCCGTTATTTTTTCCACCGTCCTCCATTATTATATTAGGTACATTTGTACTGCATTAAAAGCACATAAAAACACTTCAATAACTAACCAACTTAATTTCACAATGAAGAAAATTTCTTTTCTCATGATGCTTGCCTGCGGTATTTTCGCACTCGCATCCTGCGACAAGGAGGAAAAGGTTACCAATCCTGAGACTCCTATCGCATCCATCAGCGTTACGGTTGCCGGCGAAACCGTTCAGGGAGTCGTCGATGACGCAAACCGCAACGTAAAGTTCGTCTTCAATGAGGCGGAGTCTTTCTCAAGTTGCGACATTGACATTCAGGTAAACAAGGGCTGGGAACTCACCTACCCTACAACCCTTACCGGTGTCGATCTTCAGAGCACTCCTACTCTCAACTTTAAGTCTCCCGAGGCTACAGTTGTGAAGTACAGCGTATCCTTCTCATCCAACGCAATCCCTATTCTCGATGCGACCAAGATCCAGGTGGAAGGCCTCGAGCCCGGCGAGAACATCAGCCTTGACAATGCGGCAAAGGTCATCACCGTCGTTTACGATGCGGCGAAGATCGATATGACCAATGTCACCATCATCTTCAACCCCGGTGCTCTCCAGGAAGGCGTTCAGACCCCTGACGATCTTACCTATGACTTCACCGACGGAATGGAGCAGCCCCTCGTCCTCAAACTCGGCGGAGACCGTCCCTACACTCTCAAACTCGATGTGTCTTCTTACCTCAAGAAGGCTCCCGGCGCACTCGGATTCGTTGATGAGTCTGCCACCTACGGCGTAGACGGAGTGGAGGTTTACGGAACAGACTACATCACTGGTGTCCCTGTATTCTGCCTGACCACTATTTGGTGCCCTTCGAACCCCTTCAACTGGGATTACGAGTGGCCCGATCTCGATGCAGGTGAGACCTACACTTACTCGGCAGACGTATTCTCCTTCCCCGGAGACTGGACAGAAGACCGTCCTAAGATGGATATCCACGGCCGTGTAGCTATCGTTTACATCGACCAGGCCAAGTTCGCTGCCGACATCAAGGCCAACGTCGACTTCTCGAAGAAGATGGCCGATTTCAACAACGCTGTTGTAGTTACCGGTTGCAAGAAGGGTGATGTCATCAACTATATGGTCTACGATGAGAAGAACTTCGCAGACGAAGGTCAGGACGCACCTTGGAGAAACTCCATCGGTATCAACGACGCCGGCAAGCTCTCCTTCAATTATGCAGCCGCCAAGGATGACGGACTCTATATCGTAGGAGTTCAGTCCGGATACGCTGCCGATGTTGCAGGAGTCGTTGCTGACGCTACCGAGAAGTGGGATGTCAAGGACGCCGCTTGGGCTTACGTACAGGGTATCCGCGAGGGCAAGGCTCTCAAGGCTCTCGACATTGTCTACAACGACGGTTCGCAGTGGATGTCGATGCAGGGCGTCTGCGGTATGGGCTGGAACGGCTTCTATCACAAGAGGATCCTCATCGGCCAGACCTACGACAACAAGATCGCCCTTATGGTCAGCGGCGGTGGCGAAGACATCTGGGATGATCGTGCGGCCGCAAACCAGCCTAACCCCACCGACGGATTTGACTGGGGCGACAGGTATGGCGCCGGCATCAAGGGCCTCTCGACTCCTCAGATGCTCTGGATCGCAAATGAACTCGGTTGGAGGAACGCCGCTCTTATCTCTACCAGCGACGACCACGCCGATACCAGCATCCTTCCTAACATCAGGATCGGCGGCAAGGCTGTTATCCAGCAGGAGCAGGCTACTTACACTCCTGATCTGTATGCCAACGACGCAGCAGACGTAACAGCTGCTTACTTCCTTACTTTCGATGCCCGTTAATAGGGACAAATGATTCCATCAGGGCCAAGATGCGCCAGCAACTTGGCCCTGATTTATAACAGAAAAATCTGAATGAAAAAAACACTGTGGACCATCCTCCTTGTGTTTCTCTGCCTGACTGCCCTTGCGGCTCCGGACATAGAATACAGAGGAAAGGTAATCGATGCCGGAACCGGCGAGCCGCTTGCCGGCGCGTCGGTGATTGTCAAGGGCACACTCATAGGCGCGATTACAGATAACGACGGACAGTTTGTTCTTCCAGTCCCCTCGGATGTGAAGAATATAGTGCTCGAAGTCTCATACATCAGCTATTCGACCCTCGAGGTCAAGCCTGCGTCCCGTACCGGGCTTGTATTCCAACTGTCAGATGACCAGAATTTTCTGGAAGCTGTACAGATAGTTGCCTACGGCTCACAGAGAAAGACTTCAATTACGGGAGCCATTACCTCCATCGGTACCGAAGAACTCCTTAAGTCTCCTTCGGGAAGCGTAGCCAACTCCCTTGCCGGAGCCCTTACCGGCATCTCATCAATCCAGTCCTCCGGTCAGCCGGGTGCGGAAGACCCTGTCATCTACGTCAGAGGCTCCGGATCGCTTACCAATCAGGCCTCGATGCCTCTTATCCTCGTAGACGGCGTAGAGCGTTCGTTCTTCCAGATGGATCCGAACGAAATCGCAAACATCACCGTCCTTAAGGACGCCGCCTCTACAGCCGTATTCGGCGTTCGCGGCGCCAACGGCGTCATCCTCGTTACTACCAACCGCGGAGAACAAGGCAAGGCAAAAATCAATTTCAGCTCTTCCTTCGGCGTGACTCAGCCCCTTCGTCACCTTACTACAACGACCAGCTACGAACACGCCAAGATCTTTACGGAAGCCCAGCTTTCCGATAACCTTTATGCGGAAAACACTCCACTCACCTTCTCTGAGATGGCGACGGAGATGTTCCGCACGGGTGCAGACCCTATAATGTTTCCCAACGTCAACTGGGACGAATACATTTTCAACAAACTCTCTTTCCAGACCCAGCACAACATAACCGTTTCCGGCGGTGCGGAGAGGGTCAGGTACTTCGTTTCCTTCGGTTACCTCTATCAGGACGGTATGCTGAAGAGTTTCGAAAACTACAATTCGAACTATACTTACAACAGATACAACTACAGAGCTAATGTCGATGTAGACATCACCCCGACTACCCTGCTCAAGATAAACATCGGCGGAAGGGTAGGAATACGCCACGAACCCAACGGCTATGGCAGCAACATCTGGCAGTACATCACCTGGTGTACGCCTTACTCCAGCCCGGGTTTCATCGACGGCCACTTTACCAAACCTATCCTGGGAGACTTCATCCCCATCGATACGGGTATGTCCGGAATAGATCTTTACTACGGTTACGGCTACAACGAAGAGACGGCCAATACCCTCAACCTCGACCTTCAGCTCTCCCAGAACCTTGATTTCATCACAAAGGGCCTCAGCGCGAGCATCAAGGGCGCGGTAAACTCCAACTACAGCCTCTATGTCAACAGGACTCCTACCGCCGCTACATCGCGCTGGCAGGGCGTCAACTACAAAGGCCACTACACCCAGCCTGGAATGAAGATGGACAACCCGATGTATGACAATACCCACGTCTTCATCACTTCCGGCGTAGAACATCTCGACGAGCCTCTTTCCTACGCCTCTTATTCCGGAAGGGGCAGGGACTGGTACCTTGAGGGCAGCCTCAACTATTCCCGCAAGTTCGGGGAGCATGAAGTAAACGGACTTCTCCTCTACAACCAGTCAAAGTCTTACTATCCTTCCTATTTTACCGAGATTCCTACCGCGTACGTAGGCTACGTAGGGCGTATTACCTATAATTATAAGAGAAAGTACCTTGCAGACTTCAATGTCGGTTACAACGGCTCCGAGAACTTCGCTCCCGGCTATCGCTATGGCTTCTTCCCCGCCGGTTCGGTGGGCTGGGTAATAAGCGCCGAGCCCTGGATGGAGGGAGCCAGCAATGTGGTCGATTTCCTTAAGGTAAGAGCGTCTTACGGTCTTGTAGGTAACGACAAATACAGCGGTGCACGTTTCCTCTATCTTAACGGATCGTGGAACCCCGCCCACGACGATTCCCGCTTCGGCAACTGGGGTACCTGGCAGTTCGGCTCGCTCTACAGCGGAACGATGCTTCAGGACGCCATAGAAAATGCTGTCGGCAACCCTATCGTCTCCTGGGAAAAATGTCTCAAGCAGAACTACGGTATCGACGTAGTACTGTTCGGGCAGAAACTCTCCATCACGGCAGACTACTTCCGCGAACACCGCTACGACATCCTTTCTACCCGCAATACCCTGCCGGACATAGCCGATATCAGCCTGCCGATGCTCAATCTCGGTATTGTAGACAACCACGGCTATGAGCTTTCGACTTCCTGGAACCACAAAATCAATTCTGATTTCAGCTACCACATCACCGGCAACCTCTCCTTCTCCCGCAACAAGATAATCTATATGGACGAAGTCGAGCCCAACGAGCCTTATATGGCCCAGACGGGGCGCAGCACCGGCCTCTCCTACGGACTTATCTTCGACCGTTATCTCAACGAGGGCGATTTCAACGAGGCCAACGAACTCCTGACCACGGAAAAAGGCGGAACCCTCCCCAGCATCACCCTCGGTAACCCCCGTCCCGGCGACGCCATGTTCAAGGACCTGAACCACGACGGCAAGATCGACGGCGACGACTGTACCTTCTTCGGTTACGGCCAGAGGCCCGAGTATGTAGCCGGCCTTATCACCGGATTCAACTGGAAGAACTTCGGAGTATCCGTTCAGTTTACGGGTGCCTGGAACGCTTCCCGCCAGCTCGGTATCGAGTATATGGAGCCTTACGGAATGACTAATACCAGAGGCCTTCTGAAGTACCTTGCAGACGGAAGGTGGACCCCCGAGAACCAGAATTCCCGCTTCCCCCGTATCACCTTCCTCAACAAGAACTGGTATACGATGTCCTCGAACATCTGGCTGATGGACGCTTCATACCTTCGTCTGAAGAATATCGAGCTTTCATATACCTTCAACAACATCGCTATTATGAAACGCCTCGGCATCAGCTCGATGAGGGCTTATGTCAGCGGATACAACCTTCTGACCCTCTTCTCGGATCTCGCCGATATCGACATAGACCCTGAGGAGCAGACCGGTTCTGCCAACGCAAACGGCGAGTACATCTACAAGTATCCTAATGTAAGGATCTTCAATGCCGGATTCAACATCTCATTCTAAAGGAGGAACATTCTGATGAAAAAGCATATTTACAGACTTATATTTGCTTCGCTGCTCATTGGAAGCGCTATTTCCTGCAGCGACCTCAAGTTTGGAGACGCTTTCCTCGAGAAAGCTCCGGGAGTGGATGTTACCATCGATACCATCTTCTCCTCGAAGATGTACGCCGAGCGCGCCCTGGTATCCGCCTACGCTACAATGAGGGTAGGTTATCCCATCCACAACAGCGCCTGGCCCCTGGGCTCGCAGTGGCAGTTCAATACAGACGGAAACTACGACCGCGGCTGCAGCCAGCTGGACAACGATAATTTCGATGCTATTACAGACCTGATGGTCTCTCATAATTCCTGGCAGAGCGGAGCCCAGCTCTACTACGCCGGAAACTACAGCGCCGATTCGGAGAACGGCCTGAATTCCTGGACGAAGATGGCCTTCATCCCGAGTACCGAAAACAACTGGACCGGAATCAGAAAGGCTTTCCTCTATATTGAGAATGTAGACAAGGTGCCCGATATGACCGAAGAGGAAAAGATGGTCGGAAAGGGCGAGTGTTATGTAATAATCGCATCACACTACCTCGACATGTTCCGCAATTTCGGCGGAATCCCCCTTCTCAAGAGCTCGGTCGCGGCAGACAACGTAATGTCCTACGACTTCTCGAGGCAGACTGCCCAGGAGACCCTGGATTACATACTCGAATGTCTCGAAAAGGCCGAGACGATGCTCCCCTGGACGGTCACTCCCGAGCGTGACGGCCACCTCACGAAGGCCTCGGCAATGGGCCTGAAGATCCGCGCGCTGCTCTTCGCGGCGAGCCCGATCTTCAATGCGAACGCGCCTTACAACCCCAACACCCCGGTCGCGAAGAAAGCTAACGCCACCCATGTCAATGCGAGCGAAATACCGCAGATGTACTGGTTCGGAGGCTATGACCCTGCACGCTGGCAGGCAGTAGTAGACGCCTGCGAGGACTTCCTTGCCGAGAATGAGGCTGGCGGCAATCCCTACAAGCTCATCCAGGCCGAAGGGACTACCGTAGAGGACTATAGAAGCGCATGGAACACCTGCTATGCAGACCGTTACAACGGCGAGATCCTTATCCAGACCGGGCGTCATTACCCCACCTTCGCAGATACATACCTGAGGTGTTATTTCGGAGTCTCCGACGACCACGGCAACACGGGCCGCGGCTACGGCGGCGGATGTATCACGCTCAACTTCGTGGACCTGTTTACCAAGACAGACGGAACCAAGGCCCTCTATACGGACTGGCTCGGAGGAGCGGATAAGGTCAGCAAGATCGAAAACGATCCCTTCCGCGACCGTGACCCCCGCCTCTATGAGTCAGTGATGATCATCGGCGACCATTTCCGCGGACGCCCGGCCGAGATGTGGATAGGCGGACTGGAGCGCAGCTCGGAGGAAAGCAACAGAGCCCTTACGGGTTTCTGCTCCAGGAAGTACATCTGGGACTACAACGACGAGACCTTCATGAACCGTCCGTCCAATTACTCATATCTCAGACTTCCTGAGATCTACCTTACCTATGCAGAGGCTCTCAATGAGACCGGCCATAAAGCCGAGGCCTACGACTGGCTAAACAAGGTCCGCGAAAGGGTCGGCCTTCCGAAGATGGACGACGCCCTTCTCGCCCAGGTCCAGACAGCCTCTCAGTACCACACTTACGACGAGCCTCTCCAGGGCGATGCGAAACTCCGCGAGGAAATCCTTGACGAAAGGGCCCGTGAGCTCTATTTCGAGGAGAACAGGTGGTACGACATAGTTCGCTGGAAGCGCGAAGATATCTTCAAGAAAAAGTTATACGGAATCAAGATCAGTATCGCAGACGGAGTCCGCACCCAGGACACCAACAACGACGGTCTTGTCAACGAAGAAGACGACATAGATGCCTTCGCGTCAACCTTCACCTATTCTCTCCCTTATGCGGAGAACGACAGGTATTGGGCTACACATTGGGATACGAAATGGTATCTGAGCGCCTTCCCTACCTCAGAACTCAACAAGGGATACGGACTTGTACAGAACCCCGGATGGTAGACTATCTTAAGAAATGACTACGATGAGAAAATATATACTGACTACATTAGCGATAGCATCCCTTGCCTGTCCGGGTCTCCGGGCTCAGGAATCGAAGCCGGATTCAATCGCTCTTGGATACAACATTTTCCAGAGTAAGGAGGCCAGCTCCGCTGCGGTCGGGGTGATACGCGGCTCTCAGATCGAAAGCTCTTCCCAGCACCAGATCCTCAGTGCGCTGTATGGAGAGCTTGCCGGTCTTGGAGTCTATCAGGCCGGTTCGACGGCTAATCCGGACGACTGCTATCCTACCGTCAATGTCCGTGGAAACGGATCCTACAGCGGCAACCATGTCCTCGTCCTGGTAGACGGCGTGGAGCGCAAAGCATCGTTCGTAGATGTGCGCGAGGTCGAGAGTGTCACTGTCCTTAAAGACGCGGCATCCCTTGCCCTCTACGGAATCAGGGGCGCAGACGGCGCCATCCTCATTACGACAAGACGCGGAGGGACAGACGCCATCAAGATCAAAACGGGTTATACCTTCGGAGTTCAGGCCCCCTTCAGAGTCCCTCAGATGGCCTCACCCCTCGAGTATGCGTCTGCAGTCAACGAGGCCAGGGTCAATGACGGTCTCTCCCCTCTTTATTCCCAGACCAATCTCGATCAGATATCGGCAGGAAACTCCTTCATCCCTACCGTAGACTGGCAGAATCTGGTACTAAAGAACCTGGGCTTCGACAACGATGCCTTCATTTCCGTAGACGGACGTTCGGACAACACCCGTTTCTATGTTTATGCCGACTACAGGAGTAACCGCGGTTTCTTCAAGAATACGGGTATTATAGACGGCCTCAGTTCCCAGAGCACATACGACGCCCTCAAGTTCCGCTCGAACCTTGATATAGCGGTAACCCGTTCGACCAATGTTGCGGTCAATCTGTCGGCCCGAATCCAGCAAAAGGGAGAGCCCGCCCTGGGCAGCAGCCTTGAAAAGCTTTACGCAGCTCCCTCGGTAGGATTCCCGGTAATGTACCACAACATCTGGGCTCAGTCTGCAAAATACGCCAACCCGGTCCACGATATTCTGGGTACAGGAGAAGCGAAAATCTTCTCCAGGATGCTCTCTGCAGACCTCGTTATTACTCAGGACCTTTCTGCGATAACGGAAGGCCTGAGCGCTGAGGCTGCCATCTCATATGACAACTCCGCCGACATCAAGGATACCAGAAGTTTCGGAAGTTCATACTATGTCTTTACCCCCGTGTTCGAGGGCGGAGAGCTGGCCGATTACTCGGCCGCCAGGTACGGCAACGATACCGGAATGAGCTTCTCAAGCTATCTGTCATATCAGTTCATGCATGTCAATGCCAGGGCTAAGATAGCCTACGACCGCAGCTTCGGGGCCAATCACATCGCTTCCGCCCTCGTATTCAACCGCGAAAAGCGCAAGAATACCGGAGCAAATACCTCTTATGTCCACCACGACCTGGTTTACAACGCCGCATACGACTATGCCGGTAAGTATCTTGCCAGCGTTACAGCCTCTTATTCCGGAAGCAGCTATATGCCCCGCGGCGACAAATACCGCTTCTACCCGGCTGCTTCGCTTGGATGGGTGGCCTCTAAAGAAGATTTCCTGAAGGATGTAGACGCTGTAAACTACCTCAAAGTTCGCGGCTCGTATGGTCTGGTCGGAATGGATGCGAACCTGGACTGCGATATGGATATCCAGTTCAACGGCTCGGGCCTTTCTTATATCTTCATCTCTCCTACCGTGATCAACGGTATGAAGGAAGGCGCGCTGCCCTCTACTGGAATTCAGCCCGAGCTCGATGCCAAGGCCGACCTTGGACTTGAATTTACGCTATTTGGCGGCCTGAGCGGCGAGATCGATCTCTTCAGTAACACCAGAACCAATCTCCGCACTATCTCAGGCAATGTCTACTCAGGCGTACTCGGCATAGGCGTAGGAGACGCGTTCGACGGCAAGGTAGTCAACGATGGAGTCGAAGTAAGTCTGGGATGGGACGGCAAGATAGGCGAAGTCAGCTATTTCCTTAAGGGAAACGCAAGCCTTGTAAAGAACAGGATAGAGAAGATAGCAGAAGAGTATGTCCCCTATGACTATATGTACATAACCGGACATCCTATCGGCACCTTCTATGGTCTTGTCTCAGAGGGCTTCTATCAGGAGTCTGATTTCGACAATGAAGGAAACCTTCTTCCCGGAGTCGTTCGCAGCACCTTCGCTTCCGTACGTCCCGGAGACATCAAGTATAAGGACCTCAACACAGACGGCAAGATAGACAACTACGACTATAAGTATCAGCTCGGATCCAACCTCCCTGAGCTCTACTACGGCTTCCAGCTCGGCGCCTCATTTAAAGGCGTAAGCTTCAAAGCCGTCTTCCAGGGCGTTTCGGGTTGTACGATACCTACTGTTCTTACGAGCATCTATCAGCCTCTCTACGGCGGCGACAAGAATATCTCCAAACACTATCTGGAGAATCACTGGAGCGCTGCCAACACCGAGGCCCGCTACCCCCGCCTGACTACCCTTGAGAATGCAAATAATTTCTTGCCCAGCGACCTCTGGACAGAGGACGGCTCCTTCCTCAAGCTTCGCGAGGTGGAGCTTCGCTACACCCTCCCGAGCTCTCTTACAGACAAGCTGAAGCTGGGAGAGGCTCAGGTATACCTCAGAGGCAACAACCTCTTCTCCATCGACAGTATCGGTATCATGGATCCCGAAGCCGTAGATTTCATTTATCCAACAGCCCGTACGGTCTGTGCCGGTCTTACTGTCAACTTTTAATTCGGATGCGCTATGAAACGTTACAATAAGTTATTTGTAATCATTGCCCTTGCCGCTCTTGGCCTTTCAGGTTGCCGCGATCTGGATCTCAACGAATCGCAGTACCACACCAAGACCTTCCAGTTCGGCAATTTCTCCGAAGTCAAGGACATGATGACCAATGTCTACGGTTATCTTCAGTCCGGTTTCCTCTCCTTCCAGGAGTGTGCAACCGACGACGCTGTATATGCCAATTCCCCGGATATAGTACTACCCTACTATGATGGAAGCTGGTCCGAGAACAATTTGATTGATGACCAGTGGGGCTACTATTATGAGGCTATCCGCGCCGCAAATTATCTTATAGAAAACTGTCCGGAGGATTTCGCCGACGCGAAATGGGACGAGCGCTATAAGGATTATCTGGCCCAGCTCCAGAATTACCCTTGGGAAGCAAGGGCTCTGAGGGCTTTCTTCCATATGGAACTGCTCAAGCGCTACAACAACATAGTAAAGGCAGACAGAACTTTCACCAAGGAGGAAGTAAACGATCTGGTTCCCAGTACAAACGGCGAGATAGTGAATTGGATTGTGAGCGAACTTGATGCCTGTATCGAACATCTACCCAGTACTTATTCGGATTCCTACTACGCGGAAATAGGCCGCGTCACGAAGGGCTTTGCGATGGCAGCCAAGGCCAGGGTACTCCTGTATGCCGCGAGCCCCCTGTCGAACCCTTCAAATGACAAGGAAAAGTATTATAAGGCTGCCGCCGCAGCTTCCCAGTTTATCAACTCTACCTCGGAGAAGGCAGTCTATGGCCTTGCAAAACAGAGCTTCAATTCGGAAGCAAAGGACCTGATATTCGGAATAAGGGAAGTGTCTGACAACAACTACGAGAAGAACAACTTCCCCGCCGGCTACGAAGGAGGCCTGTCGGGCATCTGCCCAACCCTGAACCTTGCAGAGGCTTTTGACCTCGCAGACGGTACTCCTTTCGACGAAAGCCTCCATATGGCAAATCTCCTGAACCCCTCGTCAAGGGATCCCCGCTACGCGAAGGCGATTATCTCTAATGGCGACCTGTTCAAGGGCCAGACTGTCGAGACCTTTGAAGGCGGACGCAACGGCTCTCCGGTCGAGAATGCAAGCCCTACCTCATTCTATCTTCGCAAGTTTGTTCAGGAAGCGACCAGCCTTACTGCAGGAAACATTACGAGCTATCCCCATATCTACCCTATCTTCAGGGTCCAGGAGGTCTATCTCAACTACGCGGAGGCACTTTTCGAAGCCACCGGAAATCCCGAGTATACCGGGACTATGGGCGGAGTCAGCTATACCCTCAGTCCCCGCGCGGCGCTCAACAAGATAAGGACGGTATACTCAATGCCTGACATCCCTGCAGGTCTTTCGGAGGCTCAGTTCCGCGCAAGACTCAGAAACGAGCGCAGGGTCGAGCTCTGCTTCGAAGGCCACAGGATGTGGGATCTGAGGCGTTGGAAGACCGGCAATCTTACAGTGGATATCTACGGACTCAACATAGTTAAGGACGGAGATGATTCTTTCTCCTGTACAAAGAAGAAGGTTCAGACCAGGTACTGGGACGACAAGATGCTCTGGTATCCTATCTCTGCAGTCGAACTCCACAAAAATCCTAATCTGAATCAGAATACAGGCTGGAATTAATGTCTATGAGGAAGGTACTCTCGCTCGCACTAGCGTTCCTTGCCGTCTGTCTTCAGGCGGCTGCGGGCGATATTGCGTTCAGACCGCTGCCTTCTCAATCCCTTCCTTCGGAGAATGTCCTTTATCTCTATCAAGACAGTGAAGGTTATCTCTGGGCTGTGACCTATCAGGGTATAGTCCGCTACGACGGCTACGACACAAGACTCTATTTCACCAGAAGCGCTGCAGACGATTATTTCGACAATTACCTCCATTCCGTTATAGACTACGACGAGAAGAGCCTTCTAGTTGCTACTGCCAGGGGGCTGTTCTTGATGGACAAGCATTCAGGCAGCGTAGAAAGGGTAGAGGACGAAGCGCTGAGCAATGTCAATATATCCAGAATGACCAGAGACTCCAACGGGAAGATCTGGATCAGTTCCGACAAGGGAGTGTTCTGCCGCGGTAAGGACGAAAGCCGCTTTACCTGGGTCGGCCTCTCGGATGCGATTTCCGTTTGTTCAGACTGGCAGGGGGATATCTGGATTACGACCTGGATGAGCGGCCTGCATCGCTACAGTACCTCGGAAGGCAAGCTTTACTCTTACAACCAGGGCGCCTTGGGCTCAGCCTTTACTCTCTTCCTGGATTCCAAGGGCCGTTTATGGGTAGGTACCTGGGGTAACGGCCTTCTGAAAACTGACCCGGCCTCCGCTACCGACGACACTCTCCCCTATCAGCGTTTCTCCCACGATGACAGGCAGCCCGATACTATCCTCGACAATATAATCTACGATATAAGCGAAGACGAGGAAGGCAACATCTGGATCGGAAGCCGCAGCGGACTGAGTATAATGAGAGAGGGAAAATTCGTCAATTACTACCCTGACGGTACAGACGAGGGACTCCCCTACAATGAGGTCAACTCCATAGTTAAAACTGCAGATGGCACGATGATGCTTGGCCTTCTGGGAGGAGGCATCTGCATAGCCGAATCAGACCAGTCTTCATACTCAACTATCAAGCTGGAATCGATCCGGGCTAAATACAAGACCAATTCGGTAAAGAACATCTGCTACACGGGTGACGGCATTTACTGGCTGGGAATCTCCGGCCATGGCCTTAGCCTGTACGACGCCAATACCGGCCGTGAGAGCAATTATTCGGATCTTCCTGCATTTCGCGGCTTCCCTTCCACCGGTATAGTTGAAACATCGCTGGAGCTGGAAGACAGCGGGCAAATCCTGTTCGGCAGTTATGAATCAGGATTGTGGGTATACGACTACAAAGACAAGACAGGACGCGTATTCAGCTCGGCCAATTCCGGGCTCGGAGACAACCGCATAAGGGCCCTTGCAAGGGATTCGAGGGGCGATGTGATAATAGGTACCAGCAGGGGCGTTTACCGTATGTCCAGGGGCGGCGATATCCGCTCCATCGACCCGGAACTCAAGATTATCGACCTTGCGGTAGATTCGTTGGACTGCATCTGGGCTGCGACTGATTTCAGTGGAATAGTCAAGTTCTCTCCCGAGGGCAAGACCGGTTATCTTAGCGGAAACGAGCGCGAGCGCAGAAGCTTCAACTCGGTCCTCGTCGATTCTTCATCCAATATATGGGTGGCATCACCCAGAGAGGGCTTGTACCTCTACGACAGGAATTCGGATTCATTCAAAGCACTCGAAGAACTCGCCTTCCTCGGGCGCAGAAACATAAACAACCTCGCCCAGAGCCCCGACGGACGCATCTGGATTACTGCAGACAACCAGCTTGCCTCTTTCCTCTACAGCGACGGCTCGTTCGAGAGCGTGTGGTTCGAAAGCCTCGACGGAGTCTCGTTCAACATGAATACCTCCGCCTACCTGCCGGATTCCGGCCGGATGGCCTTTGGAAGTACGCGCGGCATAGTCTGTTTCCCTTGTATGCAGAGCCCCTCTCCTAAGGGCTACGAGAGCAGAGCCTCCATTACGGATATAGAGCAGAATCAGAGGGATGTTACGGTAAGCTTCTCCCTGATGGATTTCAGCCCCCACAAAAACGGTATTTATCGTTACAGGCTGTCCCGTAAAAACGACAGACGCCGCTCCGAGGGCTGGACTATTATAAGCGCAGAGAGCAATAAAGCATCGTTCCGCAATCTCAAGCCCGGCCGTTACATCTTCGAAGTATCGGGTTCAAGGTTCGGAGACAAGACGCCCGGGGCAGTAAGCAGTCTGGAGATATATATCCCCCAGAACCCATGGCTTTCGTGGTGGGCTTTCCTGATTTACGCAATTCTCCTTTTCGCTGCCGTCTTCTTCCCTGTCCGTATCACAAGAGAAAGGATTGAGATGAAAAGGCGCATTGCATACGAACAGTTCAGGGCCCAGAAAACAGAAGAAATCAATCAGGCGAAGCTCAGTTTCTTCACCAACGTTTCCCATGAATTCCTTACCCCTCTGAGCATTATTCTCGCTTCTATCGAAAGTCTTGATCCCAAGACCCAGAAAGACAAGAATGTAACTGCGATAATGAGTTCGAACGCCATCCGCCTTACTCGCCTTGTCCAGCAGGTACTGGATTTCAGAAAGGTAGAGAGCGACAATATGAGACTCAAGGTATCCGAAGGCGATGCGGCGGAATTCATAGGACACTGTGTGGAGGCTTTCAAGCCCCTGGTCCGCAAACGCAATCTTACTATTACCTATACTTGCGATCCTACATCGATAAAGGGTTGGTTCGATCCGGACAAACTGGATAAGATTATCTACAACCTTATCTCCAACGCAGTCAAGTATACGCCTGAAAACGGTACTATTTCAGTTGAAGCCAGACTCGCCTCAGACTCTCTTATCGTCAATTGTACAAACGGCGGCAAGGTGATGAGCAAGAGTACTATCTCAAAGCTCTTCCAGCGCTTCTATGAAGGCGATTACCGCAAGTTCAACACTATCGGCAACGGTATCGGTCTTTCTCTTGTCAAAGACCTTGTCACTATCCATAAGGGTACCATCAAGGTAGAAAGCGCAGAGAGTATAGGTAACAGGTTCAGTTTTACTATCCCTATTTCTCAGTCCAGCTACAGCGAGACCGAAACCGATCAGGAAAATCCCAAGAACTCTTCCCTGCCTCTGGCTCTTACGATAGGTGAAGACGTAATAAAGGAGAATTACACGGTTCTTTGTGTGGATGACAGTCAGGACCTGTGTGACCTTTTCAACGTAATCCTCTCCAAGCGCTTCAATGTTATAACCTGCGGCAGCGCCGAGGAGGCGATAGAAATCCTCTCCGGGAATCCCGTTGATGTTGTAGTGACTGACGTCATGATGCCGGGAATGAACGGAATGGACCTTTGTTCCTACATAAAGGAACATATCGAGTACAGCCACATCCCTGTGATCCTTCTTACGGCCAAAAAAGACGATGATTCCAGCATCGAGGGCTATCGTCATGGGGCAGACGGCTATCTTACCAAGCCCTGCAATTTCGCAGTGCTCTCGGCTATGATAAGCAACCTGATGAGAAAGCGCGAGAAGCAGATTGCAGACCTGCGCACCCAACTCGTTTTCGAGGTAAAAGACGGCGAGTATACCTCTATAGACAAACAGTTCCTCGAAAAGGCCGTAGGAGTAGTTGGCGACCACATCTCCGACGAGTCGTTCAGCCAGTCCGATTTCGCGGCAGAGATGGCTGTATCGAAGACAGTACTCACAGAGAAGATGAAGAGCCTTACCGGCTTTACCCCGGTAGCGTTCATAATAAATACGAGGCTTGCAGTAGCCTACAAAACCATTCTGAAAGAAACGGGCAAGATCAGGGTCTCGGATCTGGCATATTCTGTAGGATTCGCAGACGCCAAATATTTCAGCAAGTCTTTCAAGGCTAAATTTGGGAAATCTCCCAAGGAACTTATAGACGAAGTAAAGGAGAGAAGATGAAAAAGAGTTTGATCGGTCTTTTTGCTCTGGCTTTTTTATCCGCACTCAATTCCTGCAACCCAGGCGTGCGCTATACCGAAACCGATTACGGCCAGTTCAGAGTGATATCTCAGAAGGGAGGGCGTACGCTCGGATACTCCCCCGCCTCCGGAATATCGATACTTAACTCAGACGGATACGGTTTCAAAGATCTGGACAGGGACGGAGAACTCGATCCCTACGAAGACTGGCGTCTCAGTTCCCGAAAAAGAGCCGAGGACCTTGCATCCAAACTCTCCATCGAAGAGATAGCCGGCCTGATGCTCTACAGCAGCCACCAGGCCATCCCTACGGACGATTACGGTTTCTGGTCGTCTACCTACAACGGGACTATCCTCAGGCTCAGCGGCCTGCCTAAATCGGCCCTCAGCGACAAGCAGAAGGCCTTCCTTGCCGACGACAACCTTCGCGCGGTCCTTATCGTCCGCTCGGAAACCCCGCGCATGTTCGCCGAGTGGAACAACAATGCCCAGGAATTCTGCGAGGGCCGGGGCCACGGCATCCCGGTCAACATCAGTTCGGACCCGCGCCATGAAGTCGGGACGGTGGCCGAATTCAACGCCGGATCGAGCGGCACTATCTCCAAGTGGCCGGCTCCGCTGGGACTGGCTGCCACCTTCGATCCCGACCTGGTCCGGGGTTTCGGCCGGATTGCAGCGGTAGAATACCGGGCTCTCGGTATAGCGACCGCCCTTTCGCCGCAGGCGGATCTTGCAACCGATCCGAGGTGGGCCCGTGATTATGGGACTTTTGGCGAGGATCCGTATCTCGCGGCCGACCTGACCAAGGCCTATATCGACGGTTTCCAGGAATCCGAGGGCTGCGAGCAGATCGAAGACGGCTGGGGCTTCGGGAGCGTCAACACGATGGTCAAGCATTGGCCCGGCGGAGGTGCGGGAGAAGGCGGACGCGACGCCCACTACAGCTTCGGTAAGTACTCTGTCTATCCCAATGACAACGTAGGCCAGCAGATTATCCCCTTCGTCGAGGGAGCGTTTAAGCTGGACGGTAAGACGGGCTCTGCTTCGGCGGTGATGCCTTATTACACTGTCTCCTATGGGCTGGATCCTTCGGGAAACAACGTAGGCAATAGCTTCAGCGAGTACATTATCAACGAAAAGTTGAGAGACCAATACGGTTTCGACGGCGTTGTTTGTACCGACTGGGGCATAACCCACGATTATTACAAGGTCGAGGAGGCATACGGAAAGCCCTGGGGTGTAGAGACGCTTTCTGAGGATGAGAGACATTACCGTGTCATCAAGGCAGGCGTAGACCAATTCGGCGGCAACAACGACAAGGGCCCCGTACTAGCCGCCTACAGGAAGTGGTGCGATGAGTTTGGGGAGAAGAGCGCCCGCGGGCGCTTCGAACGCTCGGCGGTCCGACTTCTGATGAACATGTTCCGAACCGGACTTTTCGACAATCCTTATATCGATCCAGATTATACCGAGCGTACCGTTGGAAAGGCGGAGTTTATGGAAAAGGGCTTTGAGGCCCAGCTCAAGTCCGTTGTGATGGTCAAGAACCGTTCGAATGTTCTCCCGGTCGCTGCGGGTAAGAAGGTATGGTTCCCCAGGCGTTTCGACAGCGAGAAACAGACTTTTCTTAACGGCTCAACCGGTTCTGAAAGCTGGGTCTACCCTATCGACACGGCTATCGTAGGCAGGTATTTCACTCTTGCCCAGACTCCTGAGGAGGCGGATTTCGCCCTTGTAATGGTTCGGAGTCCTCAGAGTGGCTACGGCTACGATCTGGCAGACCGCATGAAGGGCGGAAACGGTTATCTTCCCATCAGCCTTCAGTACAATGATTATACAGCTGATTCGGCCCGAGAGAAGAGCATTGCGGGAGGCGACCCGCTGGAGAAGTTTGACAACAGAAGCTACAAGGGAAAGACCGTCAGGACTTCCAACAGGACGGATCTAGACCTGGTGAAGGCAACCCGCAAGGCTATGGGAGATAAGCCCGTAGTTCTCGCAGTAGCGGCAGACAATCCCTTCGTCCCCGCCGAGATTGAGCCTTACGCAGACGCAATCCTGATCGGCTTCGGCATTCAGTATCAGGCCATGCTTGACATTGCTTCCGGTAAGGCGGAGCCCCAGGGCCTGCTGCCGGTCCAGATGCCGGCGGATATGAATACCGTCGAACTCCAGGCTGAGGATACGCCCGGCGATATGCGCTGCTACATCGACTCTGAAGGCAACGCCTATGACTTCGCCTTCGGCCTCGATTGGAAGGGCGTTATAAGGGACGCGCGAGTAAAAAAGTATGGGAGACCGGCTCCCTGCGTTCAGGCCCCTTATTCGGCCTTCTATGACGGCGGAATCGGACACATCAAGACCGACGGCTGGCTGCTCGAGTTCCTCAAGAGGCAGCTTTCCGGTATGACCGGCCACCCTGAAGCCCTTTCCTACCCTTATGATTCCTGCCTCTGGGACGGCGAGAACATCACGCGCAATACCGAATCGTACGGAAGCGACTGGTGGCGCTACGAACAGACGGCCTACTATACCGATGGAATGCTGCGTCTGGCCTATATCCTGGGCGATAAAGACCTAATCCGTAAAGGCGAGGCCGGGATTCATTATACCGTAGACCACGCGGACTCTACGGGCCGTTTTGCCCACACTACCTTCGGTTTCGCAGAAATGTGGCCGATGGCGGTCTTCTTCAGGGCAATGAAGGCTTATTACGATTACAACCGCGACGAGGCGCTTCCCTCCAAACTGGAGAAGCACTACCTCACTCTCAACACCGAGCGCATGAAGTTATGGCGCAATGTAGTATCTATCGAGGGCATGCTGTGGACTTATTCCCACACCCACAATCCGGCGTTGCTTAACCTAAGCGAAGAAGTATGGAACGCCGGTCTCTTTACCGATCTTACACCGGAAGCCTGCGCTATGGATCATGTCCCCTTCATGCACGGAGTTACTTTCTGCGAAGAGCTCAAGCTCCCCATGCTCCTGTATGCCTATACCGGCAAGGAAAGATACAAGGAACTGGCTCTGAATGCCCACAAAAACCTTCTGCGCGAGCATATGCTCCCCGACGGGGTGCCGGTAAGCGCTGAGGCTCTTTACGGGCGCGGCGAGATACGCAACAGCCACGAAACCTGCGACATCGCCGATTACACCTGGACCTTAGGCTATTTCCTTCAGATCACCGGCGACCCGGTCTACGCGGATATGATAGAGCGCGCTGTGCTGAACGCATGTCCGGGCGCTGTGACCAAGGACTTCAAATCTCTCCAGTACTTCTCATCCGTCAATCAGGTTCGGGTGACCGGGGACTCGAACCACAACGGTTTCTTCCACGGCAGTACCTGGATGGCTTACAGGCCTACCCACCAGACTGAATGCTGCGCAGGAAATGTCCACAGAATAATGCCGAACTATGTAGACAGGATGTGGATGAGAGGCCCTCAGGGAGAGGTGGTAAGTACTCTTTTCGGCCCTTCAGAGTACTGCTTCGAAGCAGGTGGAAAGACGGCAACTGTAAAAGAGACTACGGAGTATCCCTTCGACGAGACCGTAACCTACACTTTCCGTAACCCCGGACGTGCAAAGATTGCCCTCAAGCTCAGGATCCCCCAGTGGTGTGAGAATGCCACTCTCAGAATAGGCTTGAGAAAGTACCGCGGAGAACTCAAACCCGGTTCTTTCGTTACCGTTGAAAGGAAGTTCAGCCGCTGGACGAAGGTTCGTCTGACGCTCCCTATGAAGGTATCCGTAAAGGAGATCGACGGAAAAGGCTACTATGTAGAAAGAGGACCTCTTCTGTATGCGCTCGATGTAGCCGGCAATAAAGTCGAGGACACTACGGTCTACGAGAATATGAACGGAAAGGTCCCCGGAAATCCGGATTTCAAGTGTTGGAGCATCACTCCCGCTTCGGAGTGGAATTACGCTCTTGTCGGTAGCGCGGAGGATATAGCCCGCGAGGCTAAGGTAAGCGTCTCGAAACGCCGCAAGGGCTATCCTTTCGATCTGGGCAACTCCCCTGTTACTATTACAGTTCCGGCAAGAAAGATAGACTGGCCCCTTGAAGAGGACAGATTCACTCCTGAAGTTCCAACTCCAGATCAGGTGAAGCCTCTTTCGGATGAGATTCATCCCATAACTCTTGTCCCCTACGGGGCAACCGAATTACGAGTATCAGTATTTCCCTTTATCAGATAAATGAAAGCGTTACGAGCCCTTTTAATAGCCGCTGCAGCCCTCAGCCTGCTCTCTTGCGTCAGGGTAACCTGCAGCCAGGTAGATCCACTTGTCAAGGTATTTCCTGAGATGACGGCCTTTCCGGCCGCTCCCCAGATGCAGTACGCCGCAGGCGGGATGAATGTAGAATTTCAGTTTGCGCTGTATTCCAATTCTCCGGTCAAGAACTTCAGGATCAGCTGCAGCGAATTCCGCTCGGATGAGGGTAATAAGATCCCCGCTCCGGTGTGTGGTCTTGTCGATTATGTAGGCTGCTCGGAACTCCAGCAGTACCCGGCCCATGACGCCCTACGCAGCAATTCCGGGCTCTTCCCCGATCCTATTCTGGAACAGGACAGCTACGATCTGCCGGCATTCAGAGCCTTCTGCCCCTGGATTACCCTGCGTGTCCCCGAAGGGACTCCTGCGGGCATCTACACGGCTACCGTAACTATGAAAGGAAGAGGCTTTTGTTTCAGAGAGCCGGTAAAGGTCAAAGTCTACCCGTTCGATATGGAGAAACCCTCCTTCGAGAACGTGAACTGGGTCTTCGACTTCCCCGAGGTCCTCACATATTGGAACAACGGCGAGAAGGTCGAGCTTGATTCCGACCTTTATTGGGAGTATATGGACCAGCTGGCCGAGAAGATGTACGAGGGTCATCAGACTATGTCCATGGTCAATATCTTCAGGGTAGTCGGGATGGAGCGCGGAAGCGACGGGAAATGGACTTTCGACTGGACTCTTTTCGACAAGCAGGTCCGAGGCTACATAGCCCACGGGGTGGGCGAACGGATCCAGGGCGCCGAACTTGGCCACAGGCTGAACCCGGTATGGGAAAGCCCGATGGGACTCTTTTATCCGATGGGAGGCGACGAGATTGAGCTGCTGCCCGTCTCCGATCCCAGGATACAGGAATTCTACTCGCAGTTCCTGCCGGCTTACAAGGCCCATGTCGAGCAGAACGGCTGGGCAGACAGGTGGGTCCAGAAAGTCTGCGACGAGCCTATCGACGCCAATGCCGAAAGCTACTGCGAGGTCGTCCGCTTTATCCGCCGCTATTGGAAAGACATCCAGGTTCTTGAGGCTCTTCAGACTACCAGGCTGACCGGTGCGGTAGATATTTGGGTGCCTCAGCTGAATATCTGGCACAACAACTACGACTTCTACAAGGAGCGCCAGAAGGCGGGAGACCATATCTGGTTTTACACCTGCTGCTTCCCTCAGGAAGAGTATCCCAACAGATTTATCGAGCAGCCCCTTCTCAAAGGCCGTATGGTCTACTGGATGGGTTATAAGTACGGCGCTGAAGGTTTCCTCCACTGGGGCTTCAATTACTGGAATGCAGACTGCTACAAAGACGCCAGCAAGTGGTCAGGCTCTCTGGTACTTCCCGGCGGCGACAGCTGGATTGTTTACCCAGGCTACCATAAATTCCTGCGTTCGATACGCTTCGAACAGATGCGTGACGGTCTGGAAGACATCACCCTTCTCCAGATGCTTGAGCGCAAGGATGCGAACAAAGCCCGCGCTGTGTGCGACGGGCTCGTAATGAACTGGTGGGTCTATTGTACTTCCCCGACCCGCTATATGGAGACGAGAAAATTCCTTCTGGAAGCTCTCAGCGAATAAGTTTATCAAGCCTTAGAAGCTGGCTGGCGGTCCACCATGTACTGTTCAGCCAGAGCTCTTCTGAGCCAGTTTGTCGCCGTTGTATTCGTAGAGCGACAGATACCCGTCACACACATCTGCAATCGATGAATCGATGGGCTCTTCGTAGAAATACTGCTCGCATACGTAAGGCGGGAAGGCATTGACGCCATCGAACTTGTCCCAGTGGACGAACTGATCCTCGCTCAGGCGGATGAGGTCATAGGCGTTGCTGACATCGAGCTTCGAAGGCTTTTCGGCAGTCAGAAGATAGGCGGCATAGGGCGAGGCCGTGAAGTTCGTAAGGTTCATATATGAGGGGAAATCATCCCACATCGAGTCCTCGAACATACCCGAAAGGTCGAAGCGCGGAAGCGCGACCTCGGTTATGTATTTCTCGGCCTTGAGGCGCGTCTGCTCGAACTCCTTGATCCCGTACTGGCTCTCGAAGCGGCGCAGGTACTTGAGCGCATGGGCGGGCCAGAGGCGGAAGTGGCTGAGGGACTCCCCTGTCGCGAGATTTACCCTGATCGGCCATGAACCGTCTTCATACTGGATTCGGGCATAAGTCCGGGCAACGGCGAGCGAGCGCTCAAGCCATAGGGAATCGCCGGTAGCATCGAACAGGTCGAGGAAGGCTTCGCCGGCTACGGATGCCTCCAGGACCATCATCTTGGCCCCATTGCCAGCCTGGACCTTCGAAACGTAGGTGTCGCCGTCTTCCGGCACCTCGCCATAGGTGGGTGGCCATCCGGCCAGCGGAGAGCCCTCCGGCTGAGCGAGCGAGGCCATGTAGCGCCCGGCTCCAAGGGCGGCCTTCATCGCTTCGTCATGGAGCTCGGGAATCTCGCGCGCTACCAGACACTCGATGCGGACTGTCGCGCCCACTATCTTACAGACATACGAATTGAAGGGATAGGACATATCCGGCAGCTCGCTCTCCTGCCAATGGCGGGTAGAGGGCATGTTGTGGATGAAGCGGCAGGCATCCAGGGCGGTCTGTCTATAGCTCTTTGCAGGGCCTTCGAAATCTCCCCTGAAAGGGAAATCCCTTACGAACTCGCGGGTTCCGGCAAGCGATAGCGAGTCTCCGCGCGAGTTTAGCGCAGTGACGGTGAGTGTTGTCTTTCCTGGAGGAATCAACTTCCATATTCTTCCAAGGTCATCATTGGGAGTCGAAGACTTGAAAGAGGCTACTTCAGAGCCGTTCTGTCTGACCGTATATCGGTACTCGGCTGCTCCTTCGACCTTTTCGAAACCGAAGGCTGGCGCATAGGTGAATTTCTTCGCGTATACGTTCCAATAGGGCTCCCCCTTACGGATTGGTATGGCATAATCGGCCTCCGCCTTTCTGGTCAGGGCCTCTTTTGAAGAGCAGCAAACAGCAAGGATGGCGGCAGCCGCTAGAAATAATCTTCTCATTTAAGTGTCTCTATGATAGATTGGTTGACGTTTTTCATGTGTTCGATGTCGAACTTGACTACCTCTCTGTCGTAGGTCATCAGGCCGTTGGATTCGAGTTCGACATCTGTAGTCTGGGTGTAGACGGCGGCCGAGCAGCCGGTCTTGATGAAGATCTTGAGCATCTCTCCGAATTCGTCATAGAGGTCCTGGAGACCCTGCTTATCCTTACCGTAGCTGTAGCCCCAGTTGTCTGAGGATTCCACCCACATATGGCCCTTTACAGGGAAACCGATACCGCCATATTCGCCCAGGACATTGATGAACTGATGGTCGAAGGCGTTCATCGCCGGACAGGAATAGTGGTGGACATCGATAATGTCGCCGGCGAAGTGGAAGTTTCCGCCGGAGGCCTCGTTGACAAGGCGGGTCGAGTCATGGGCTCTGGTGAAGGCAACTACCTCGCGGGTATCGAACTGGCCCCACGCTTCGTTGAAAGGCACCCAGACGGCAATACACTGGAAAGGCTTCAGGGCGTCGATTATCTCTCCCCATTCGTGGTAATAGTTGTCCTTCCACTCCTGGGGGATCTTGCAGTCCGAACCGCCTACGAAGCTGTCTCCGGACCACCAGTTAACGGAATTCTCAACCACCTCTGGATCGCGCCAGGCGGAGTTCTCCCTGTCCGGATCGGCGATGCAGGGCATATCCTGCCAGACTATCATTCCGAGAACATCACACCAGTAGTACCAGCGGGCGGGCTCTACCTTTACGTGTTTGCGTATCATATTGAAGCCCAGTTCCTTGGTACGGATTATATCTGACTTCAGGGCTTCGTCCGTAGGCGCCGTAAAGATCCCGTCCGGCCAGTAACCCTGGTCCAGAGGACCGAACATGAACAGGCGCTCTCCGTTCAGAGCCAGGCGCTTGTATGCGTTCTGATGCGAGCCTGCCCATTCGTCCTTTTTCATGGATACTGTGCGAAGGCAGGTGTAGCCATCAATCTTGTCTACCGTCTTCCCTTTCTTGAGAATAGATATTTCCAGACCGTAAATGCTGGGAGATGAAGGACTCCAGAGTTTTGGATTCTCAACCGCTATCTTAAGTCCTTCGCCGACTACTGAGGAACCGTCCTTAAGAACGGCCTTAATCACATCATAGTCGCCTTCAGCATTGACATCAATGGACAGAGTATTTCCGTCCCACACAGTGTTGTATGAGGCGATGTGGGCCGACTTGTTTACAGGCTCAAGCCACACAGTCTGCCATATTCCGGAGGTAGGAGTATACCAGATGGCCCTTGGCGAGAGACACTGCTTTCCGCGCGGCTGATAGCCGTTGTCGCTGGCATCTTCGACCCTGACCCGGATAGTCTGCCTGCCGCTCTTTCTGAGGACATTTGTTATGTCGAAAGTAAACGGGGCGTATCCTCCCTTATGCTCTCCGACCTTAGTTCCGTTGACCCAGACTTCTGTTTTCCAGTCGCAGGCTCCGAAATGGAGAAGAACGCTCTGTTTGCGCCATTTTGAAGGAACTGTAAAGGTCCTTTCGTACCAGAGGGCATCTTCTTTTGTGATGCTTCTCTGAACTCCGGAGAGCGAAGACTCTACGCAGAAAGGCACCAGGATCTTTCCGTCCGGCTTACTGTATTGCTGGTCTGCTTTAGTTATCGAATAATCCCAGAGGCCATTGAGATTGATCCAGTCCTGCCGGACCATCTGAGGACGGGGATACTCGGGAAGCGGACATTTAGGGTCTACCTGCTCTGTCCAGCGGGTTTTAAGCCTGTCTCCTGCAGGCGCCCAGCCCTGGGCACATAAAGGAAGTGTAAGCGACAGTGTAAGAATTAATGTAGTCAGATATCTTTTCATAATGATGATATATTTCCGGAAAAACGGACTTCATAGTCCGACTTCAGATTTACAGACAATTCTTTGATTTGCTTTTCGTCTGCCTTGACGATAAGAGTCTTGCCGCGCCTGCGGACTTTGCAGTTGTAGGCCCCTATGCTTCCGTCCGGCCGCTCGAGGATGAAGGCTCGGGTGAGTACGGCCTCCGCTATGAACTTGAAGGCTTCGTGGACATCGTTGTCGCAGACATTTACGGTCTGATAGTCGCTTACCATCGGGACATAACACTCGCCCAGAACCTTTTCATGGTTGGGATAACAAGCCGGGTTGGGATTGCCGGAAAGGAGGGAGTCCTTGCTCGAACCCTCTATCGGCTCGTCGGCCTGCACCCCCCTTACATACGGGTCCACGACGAAGGCCCATCTCAGTTCGCCCGTCCTGCCGTCTATCAGCTGGGCGAAAGCATCGGCCGCGTCGAAGGTTTGCCGCAGCCATTTTTCTTCGCCCGTAAGCAGGTATGCGTAGTAAGTAGCGTAAGCCCTCCAGGCACTCCAGCCGTGGGGTGAGGAAATCATATTCGGGATAAGCATTACATCGTACTGCGCTTCCCAGAAACGGAGCGTTCCCCCGCGTCTTCTGGCATCCGGGACGAAGTTTTGTGTAAGGCAGTCGTGTTCGCCCAGAAGCCTGAGCATCTCCCTTGTATATAGGGCGCGTTTAGCGGGATCTCCGGTAAGAAGGGCGAGCTGCCCCATCTGCAGGGCCGAGCAGGATACCATCCCGTCTTCGAAGGTAATCTCGCCTTCTGTGTTGAAGTCTCCCCTGGCCCTTACCAACTGATCGACTGCCTTCCCCGCAGCAGTCATATGTCTGTAAGAATCCATTATCATGGAAGAATCCCTGCTGTGTTCTTCTGCCTGGGCCAGCTCCATGACAGACTTGGCGATATAGATTACGCTCGTATAAACAGTTTCTCCGTTCATAAACGCTCCGTCCGGGGCCTGGGAAAAGTCGATCAGCCAATCGCATAAGCGGCTGGCCAGCCTCAGGTCCTTCATGTCTCCGTAGGCCTCATATTTGTCTGTCAACATACCTATGATGCCGGCGGTGTTCTGGATGCGGCTCTCATAGATTAGCGGGTGGGCGTCTACGGTGTCTACCTGAAGATTTAGAAGGTAATCGAAGCGCGTTACAAGCTGCTTGTCTTTTTCCGGGTCCGGGAAGTATTTTGCCGCGAGAAAAGCCGAGTAGAATCCGTAGGAGGTCTCTATGTGGGACCCTGCGTGTTGCTTGTACCTGAGGGCAGCCTTGCGGGCACCTGTAATGGCCTTGGACCATGGGCGGCGGATATGGACGGTAGCTGTAGTTTTATGCCCATATTTGTCTGTCGCTGTAATCTTATGACTTCCCTTTAGGGCGCTGACCCTGGCGCGGACTTTCACACCCTCTCCGTGAACCTTATAGCTGAACTTCTCCCGAGGCTCGTAGCTGGTTTTCTCAAGCTCGATGACAGGAATTCCAGCCATCTTCGAAGTCTCGCAGGCAAACTGCCCGAGATTATCGAGTTCTTTCAGGTATATAGTCCAGGTTATGGTCTGCCGGGGATTAAGCCCCGAAAGCGTCTGAGGGTGATGTTTCGGTAAAGGAAGACAGTGGAGCAAGTCTAGCTTGACGTCTTCTATTCTGTGTCCCCAGAAGGGATATCCGGGAGGGTCTTCGTAAGAGATATTGTAGTCGAGATGCCAGCTGGCAATAGGATCGGGCGAGGCCAGGGCCAGGATCTTGCCCGAAGGGCTCTGTAAATACCCGTAGAAGTGTGTTCTTTCGCAGTAAAGGAAGGTTGGGAAGAACTTATCCAGCCACTCAGGATATTTGTCCATATAGGTATCGACCCCAAGCGAGAGGCTCGCGCTTTCCACATCCACTCTTTTGTCTGAGGTATTAGTGAGGGTAATTTCCCAGACGAGGGCATCGGCGGTTCTTGTACTGTCGATGGAGCAAAGGATGGGAGAGTCTGCCGGTTTCAGGTAGATAGCCGGCAAAAGGCTCACCAATAGCATCAAAAGTCTCATTAACTCAAAGATAAGGATTATTTGTTAAATTTGCGACGTGTTCAATCAGGATACCATATATGCGCCTGCTACCCCGGTCGGTTCCGGGGCTGTTTCGGTGATTCGCATCAGCGGTCCCAGCTCGCTTGAGTTCGCGGATAAGCTTGTCTCTTTCCGTAAAGGCAAAGCGGTCGAGTCTAAGGGCTACGAAATCAAGTTCGGAGAAATACCCGGGCTGGATGAGGTGTTGGTGTCCCTGTATCGCGCGCCACACTCCTATACCGGCGAAGATGCGGCGGAAATAAGTTGCCATGCATCTGCGTATGTAGTAGGGGCAATCCTCCAGCGTCTTGGGGAACTGGGCTGCAGGATGGCAGATCCCGGAGAATTCACCCGCAGAGCTTATCTCAACGGGAAGATGGACCTGGCGCAGGCGGAAGCTGTAGCAGACCTGATTGCCGCTGATTCCCAGGCTGCCCATAAGCTGGCGTTTTCGCAGCTCAAGGGCGGCTACTCCGAGGAATTCCGCCAGCTTCGCGCTCAGCTCGTAGAGCTCGCCTCGCTGGTGGAACTTGAACTGGATTTCAGCGAGGAAGAAGTCGAATTTGCAGATCGCTCTAGTATTTCCGAACTTCTTGATAAAGCGAGGGTTAAGGTAGATGGTCTAAAGGCTTCCTATAAGGTTGGCAATGCCGTTAAAAGCGGTGTCCCGGTAGCTATTGTCGGCGCTCCGAACTCGGGTAAAAGTACCCTTCTCAACGCCCTTTTGGGCGAGGACCGCGCTATCGTTTCCGACATCCCAGGAACTACCCGCGACACGGTCGAAGAGACCATGGTCCTGGAGGGAGTCCGCTACCGCTTCATCGACACGGCGGGCCTTCGCGAATCGTCTGATACGATCGAACAGCTCGGAATCGGCCGCTCGCTCGAGAAGCTCCGCTCCGCTTCGATCGTGATTTGCGTGCTCGATGCCTGCGACTCCCCTTCCGAGCGTTCTGCCGTGGCTCGCCAGGTGCTCGCCGAAGTTTCCCGCGATCAGAAAGTGATCTTCGCGCTGAATAAATGTGACTTGATGGGCTCCTCGCCCGAGCCGGTGTGTGATTCGGCCCATTTTACACACCAAGCCCCCATTTTTGAGCCTTCGGTGTGTGATTCTGGCGATTTTACACACCAAGTCGTCGCTATCTCCGCGCTGAGGGATACCGGCCTGGATGCTCTGCGCTCCGCTATTGCCTCATGCGGCTTCGGCCTTTCCGGCAGCGAGGGCGCGGTCGTTACCTCCGCCCGCCACTATCAGGCCCTTTGCGAGGCCTCCGAGGATCTTTCCCGCGCCAGCTCGGCCCTGGCCTCCAACCTCCCCGGCGATCTTCTCGCGGAGGATCTCCGCTCGGCTATCAGTACCCTCGGCTCCATCTTCGGCGAAATCACCTCCGATGAACTCCTCGGCGAGATCTTCTCGAAGTTCTGCATCGGAAAGTAAGAAACGAAACAACGCGGTACAGAGCGAGACAAGGCGAAACACGAAAACCATTGTAAATACTTAATAATCAATATGATTTAACGGACTTCTCGCGAAATCCGTGTTCATCCTTGTCGCAGTACGTCGCAAGTTGGGGGACAAAATAATTTGTTTTTGTCCCCCGTTTTTATTACTTTCGCATTGTTAACAAAAGAAAGTAATATGGCATCAATCACACTCACACTCTCGAGCGTCAGGAACAAGAAGACGAACAAGTCCGAAATCCTGCTCCGCTACCGCAACACACGCAAGGTCGCCCTTCGTGCGCATACGCACATCTACGTCCTGCCCGAGTTCTTTTCCGACGGTCAAATCGTCATTAACAAGCGCCGCGAGACTGAAGAAGTCAAGGAGGCCCGAGCCGCCAAGACCAAACTCGACGCAATGATTACCCTGCTGGAGGAAAAGGGCAGCAAGATGGACATTGATGACATCGGCCCCGGCTGGGCGCAGGACGTCATCGACCGCTTCATGTTCCCGGAGAACTACAAGAAGGCCGACAAAGAGCACATCTGCTTCAATGACAAGACTGAGGAGTTCCTCAAGTACAAGAAACTCTCTGCCGAACGTGTACACACTTACCAGGCTGTCTTCCGCATCATAGAAAGATACCAGCTGTACACCGGTAAGGTCATCGTCCTGGATAAGGCCAACTCCGATACCCTCGTGGCTTTGGACGACTTCTTCCGCACTGAGCACACGCTCTTTGAGCCAGTTCAGTTGAAGTATCGCATGGGTCTCAAACCCGTCAAGAAGTATAAGTACGCCTGGGACCACACCAAGCACGAACGTGCTCCCCGCGAGCGAAGCGACAATGCTATCGTCAGCTACATGAGCGCAGTCCGCGCATACTGGCGCTGGTGCATCGATATGGGCTACACAAAGAATGACCCCTTCCGCAAATACTCCGTCGGCTCCCAGAAGTACGGTACCCCCTACTACCTCACCACAGAAGAGCGCGACCTCTTGTACAAGACGGACATGGGCGATGATAAAGATCTCCGTGCCGCCCGCGACATCTTCATCTTCCAGTGCTACATCGGTTGCCGTATCAGCGACCTTCTCTCCTTCACGGAGAGCAACATAGTCACCTCCGATAACGGGATCTCCGTTCAGTACGTGCCCTCCAAGACAAAGGAGGAACGCCCGCGCGTAGTCAAGGTGTACCTGGCACCCACTGCCATTGAGATCCTGGAGCGCTACAAAGGCTCGAACAGAAGCACCATCTTCCCCTATTTCAGCACCGGCAAGCTCAACGACCTCATCCGCGCCTCCCTCAAGAAGGCCGGTATCAACCGTGTCGTCACTATCGTCAACCCCAGGACCAAGCAGTCCGAGCAGCACCCCATCTGCGACATCGCCAGTTCGCATATGGCCCGCCGCACCTTCATCGGCAACCTGTATAAGAAGGTCAAAGACCCGAACCTCGTCGGCAAGCTCTCCGGCCACTGCGAAGGCTCCAAGGCATTCGCCCGCTACCGCGACATCGACGACGACATGATCCGTGAAATGACCAACCTGCTGGATTAAATGTGTAAATTTGCACGGCTATGACGAAGACAGACGCAGAAAACATAATAGATGCAATCAACCAGCTTTCTTCTGCTGCTGAGAGGATTCTCGACTCCGATGACATCCAGCCTGAGAAAGTCTTCAACGGCGTCAAGCAATATCTGGGGAACTACTACGGCGCTCCGGAAGTCTGCACCGTAGTCCTCGACCGTACGACCATCGAATACTGCAGGCAGCACATAAAGACGACTCGGGACGGATACTACACCGCCACCGAATTCTTCGACATAGATCTCGACCCCATTCAGGAGCTTGCCGAATATCTCGACGACCAAGACCACGCCGACGAGGCTGAACTCGTCTGGGCTGTCGTAGACTTCGTGAACGAAATCCGGCAGTGGGCGGACCGACAGTCTGATCCCGTTCAGGAGCAGCCATACACCCGTCACCAGCGCCAGCATCAGGAAGGCACGAACCTTATGACGGAAGACGCATTCCTGGCCTTGTTCGACAAATCCACCAAAACCCACAAAGCCCGGCTCCTCCTGGACCATATACTGGAGGTGTCCGGCGAGAAGAATGTCCACACCTACTACGGCGCTCTTGTCACTCAGTTCAGGAATTGGTTTAAGCCAGACGAACGGGATTTCGCCAACCTCCTCCGCAATTTCCTCTCCGTCGCAGGTCTTGACCCTGCCCTTGCAGCCGACGTCAGAGAGACAAAGCTTGGTTCAAAAGCCATCAAGAGAGCTCAGGAGAAACTTGCTGAAATAGACCGCACCAGGGCCCGCGCATAGAATTACACATCTTTACACATTTGCCTTTGCAACCGTCTGATAACCAGGCGGTTTTATTTGTGTTATCTACCGTCGAAATCTGTGTAAAACATTGGTTTTCAACCCATTTTATCAAATTATTTTTGTATCGGCAAACCCTGGGAATCAGACATAGATAACAACCGTTTCCCGCCGGGCCCCACCTCCGCAGTTTGTTGTTTCGATGGGAGGTGCAACTATTAAAACAAGGTAAAATGGAAACACTTGATTTAAAGCTAAGAAATCAAGAAGAATCATTAGAAATTATTTTATATCAAAATGAAAAAATTGAAAAATATAAATT
>ONOI01000009.1 GCA_900319375.1 uncultured Bacteroidales bacterium
CAACTGAGCTATCGTGCTCACGGGAACAGCGACCTCGACTCCATAGAAGTAGGTGATGACAGGCAGCAATACCATACCTCCTCCGAATCCGACCGCTCCAGAAAGCAGGCCTGCTAACAAGCCGACCAATATGAGAATCAAGTATGTCACTTGAAAATCAAATTTATAATATCCTTTTCCGGAACATGTAGTAAGTGTAGTCTTCTTACGATTTATCTAACTCTCAAAGGTAATCATTTTCTTCAGACCACCTTTAACTAGATAGATTAATTGTTTGGTGCTGCAGGTGTCTCGGAATTGAAGTGTGCGCTTCGTCCATTCATAACCATAATATGGACTTCACCGACTTATTTATTATTTTTGTTACCACCAACCTTTTTACTACCTAGTCATGAACAAGATCCGTCTTATGCAGGAAGCGTCGCGTTGTCTGATATGTGAGAACGCACCCTGCACCAGCGCCTGCAAATCCGGCGATCCGGCCCGTGCCGTGAGGGCCATTCTTTTCAGGAACGAGGCCAATGCCGGCAACTGGTTTGCGCCCTGTAGCGAGGAAGACCTTATGGCTGCCGAGAAGGCCTGTATCCATTATGACCGTCCCGTCCGCCTGCGCGACCTCGCCCACGCCCTGCCGAATCCGGTATGCGAAGAAGGTCTCCCCTCTTTGGAGATCGACTTCTGCGGGCTGCGCTGCGAGAATCCGTTTTTCCTGGCTTCATCAGCAATCTGCACCAACTATGATATGGTAGCAGCGGCCCTGAAATCCGGCTGGGCGGGAGTTTACTACAAGACAATCTGCCTGGAAGATATCAACGAAGTCTCCCCGCGTTTCGACGCCGTGAAGCGGGCCGACGGGAGCTTTACCGGCTTCCGCAACATGGAGCAATTATCGGAGAACTCCGCAGTGGAGGATTTCGCCATACTGTCGCGTCTCAAGAAGGATTTTCCGAGCAAGATCATCATAGCCTCAATAATGGGGCAGAACGAGGATGAATGGACCAGGCTGGCAAAGATGGCCGAGGAGGCAGGAGTCGACGCGGTAGAGCTGAATTTCTCCTGCCCGCAGATGCGCTACGCCGGCATGGGAAGCGACGTTGGCCAGAATCCGGAACTTGTTACCTACTACACCGCATTCGTCAAGCGCGCCGTCAAGATTCCGGTAATTGCCAAGATGACACCAAATATTGGGTCCATGACCCCGGTTGCACTGGCCGCGCATTTCGCAGGAGCCGACGGAATCTCCGCCATCAACACCATCAAGTCCGTAACCATGGGCGGCGAGGTCTCCGACCGCAAGATGATCTCCGGCTATTCAGGGACGGCAATCAGGCCCATAGCACTGCGCTTTATCCTTGAAATCGCGCAGAATCCCATCCTGAAGGGAGCCCAGCTTTCCGGCATCGGCGGGATCTATACATGGCGGGATGCGCTCCAATTTATCCAGCTGGGCTGCCAGAATGTCCAGGTGTGCACCGCCGTGATGGAATATGGATACAGGATAGTAGACGACCTGATCCTGGGCCTGAGAACCTATATGGCAGGACGGGGGATCGAAAAACTGGAGGAACTTGTAGGCGAAAGCATATCCAGTTTTATCCTCCCTTCGGAGGCGGACCGCGATACGGTAGTCTATCCCATCATCGACCGCGACGTATGCATAGGCTGCGGGCGCTGTTATGTTTCTTGCAGGGACGGAGGACACCAGGCCATCGCTTTCAGCGAGGACCGAAAACCCCGCATCCTCGGAGCCAAGTGTGTAGGCTGCCACCTCTGCCGCCTGGTCTGCCCGACTGGAGCGATCGGAGTGTCCAAACGGGTAGCAAAGCCTAAACGTTTTCTTTAGTGAAGATATATACCGCCACCGTAGGTAGAATAACCAGCAATATCAGCGAGATCTCTACCACGGCGTAAGACCCGACATAATCGACCAGTGTCTGGAATTTCAGGATCCCGTCTACAATCAAGACCAGAAAGGCAAACCATAAGACACCGAATATGGCGGCAAATTTAATTTTTCGTTTCTTCAGTTTCATCTTTTATCTAAGTTCCAATCGAAGGGCTCTCAAAATTAATTATTATTCTTCGGAAAATAAGTAACTTTGAGTTATGGAATACCTGTCTAAACAACGATACGACGAGATTGCGGCTGAATTGAATCACCTCATCAATGAGGTTTATCCTCAGGTGAAGGACAACCTCGCCGAGACCCGCGCCCAGGGAGATCTGAGCGAGAATGCGGGTTATCGTGAAGCGAGGCGTATTCAGGCGAAAACCATCAGTCGCATCCGTTTCCTTCAGAAGGTTCTCGAACATTCTCGCATCCTCAACGCAGATGACCTTCCCAAAGATAGGGTTTGCCTTCTGAGCCGGGTCGAATTCACCAATCTCTCTACAAATACCCGAATGAAGTTTGAGATCGTCAGCCCCCACGAAATGGATCTCGAAGCAGGCAAGATTTCGCTGAAATCCCCGATTGGCGCCGCCTTGATGGGCAAGAAGGTCGGCGATATAGTCGAAGTAAGGGTCCCTTCCGGAACCCTTAATCTTCGGATTGAAAGCATCACGCTTGATTGAGATAACCATCAGCCGGATAAAAGGCAGGGCAAGGATAATTCGTATATTTGCTTGTCATGAAAAGAATATTCTTTCTATCCATAATAAGTCTGATTATTGCCGCTTTGTCTGCCCTACAGGAGCAATAGGAGTGTCCAAACGAGTAGCCAAGCCTAAACGTTTTTTTCTTTTGTGAAGACATATACCGCCACCGTAGGTAGAATAACCAGCAATATCAGCGAGATCTCTACCACGGCGTAAGACCCGACATAGTCGACCAGTGTCTGGAATTTCAGGATTCCGTCTACAATCAAGACAAGAAAGGCAAACCATAAGACACCGAATATGGCAGCAAATTTAATTTTTCGTTTCTTCAGTTTCATCTTTTAATCATTATTCCCACTCAATAGTTGCCGGGGGCTTGGAAGAGATGTCGTAGACCACGCGGTTCACGCCACGGACCTTGCGGATTATTTCATTGGAAACATCTCGGAGGAAATCGTAAGGGAGCGGGAACCAGTCGGCAGTCATGGCATCGGTTGATACTACGGCGCGCAGAGCAACCGGATTCTGATAGGTGCGCTCATCTCCCATCACGCCGACACTCCTTACGGGGAGGAGGATTACGCCGGCCTGCCAGATGGCGTCGTAGAGATTTGCGGCCATTATACGAGGATCCGAAGCGGACGGGAAACCCATTCCGGTACAGTCGTAACTTCTGAGGCTCCTGATAAAGATGTCATCTGCCTCCCGCAGTACAGAGAGCTTTTCTTCTGTCACCTCCCCTATGATGCGGACGGCCAGGGACGGTCCGGGGAAAGGGTGGCGGTTTATCAACTCATCTTTAATCCCCAGGGCATGGCCTACACGCCGCACCTCATCTTTGAAGAGCATCCGGAGCGGCTCGACCACCTTGAGGCTCATTTTCTCCGGCAATCCGCCTACGTTGTGATGACTCTTAATCTTTGAGGCTATACCGGGAACGCCTGCACTCTCTATGACGTCAGGGTATATTGTACCCTGGGCAAGGTAGCGGACACCATCTATTTGTGAGGCATACTTCTCAAAGGTATCAATGAAAACCCTACCGATAGCCTTGCGCTTATCTTCCGGATCTGAGAGGCCCTTAAGCGCTCCGAGGAAATCATCGGACGCATCTGCCCCTATTACATTCAGGCCCATATCGTTGTAAGATGCCAGGACATCGCGGAACTCGTTCTTGCGGAGGAGGCCGTTATTTACAAACACGCATGTAAGGTTGTGGCCGATGGCCTTGTTCAGGAGAACCGCCGCTACGGTCGAGTCAACTCCTCCGGAAAGACCCAGGATTGCCTTGTCATTGCCAATTTCCCTTTTAAGGGCTTCTACCGTTGTTTCAATAAAGGAATCCGGAGTCCAATCACCCTTGCAGCCACAGATGCCGAAAGCGAAGTTAGAAAGCATTCTGGTTCCCTCTTCCGTATGATACACTTCCGGGTGGAACTGCACTGCGAAGGTGGGCTCGCCATCGAACTGGTAAGCTGCATTTTCGACATCTTCGGTCGAAGCGATTGCATATGCGCCATCAGGGAGCGAAGATATAGTGTCTCCGTGGGACATCCACACCTGGGTCGTACGGTTCACGCCTTCCAGAAGGGGCGAATCCCGAAGGACCCTGAGGACAGCACGTCCATACTCTCTGGTGTCCGAGGCCTCGACCGCCCCTCCGCCTTTCCACGCAAGATACTGCGCTCCGTAACAAATACCCAGAAGAGGGTATTTCCCGCGAATCGCACTCAAATCCACCTGGGGAGCATTGGCATCCCTGACCGAGCAGGGGCTGCCGGAAAGGATTACCCCCTTGACTGTATTGTCGAGGGACGGTATCTTATTGTACGGGTATATCTCGCAAAAGACACTCAACTCTCTCAAGCGACGGCCGATGAGTTGAGTGACTTGTGAGCCAAAGTCCAGTATGAGAATCTTGTCCATAATCTGCAACGTCAGTGCAGATCAAAGATAATCATTATCCTTTAGAGTCCTAGTTAATTTGTATATTTGCTTGTATTAAGAAACACTTCGACAACGGTGAAGAAACACTTCCTGCTTCTAATAAGCCTGATTATTGTCTCTTGCTGCCAGAATGTAAATAAGGACGCAGGCGATAAGAATCCACTGACCCTGCACTACGACCGCCCGGCAGCTTTCTTTGAAGAAGCGCTTCCGATAGGCAACGGGCGCCTCGGAGCCATGATCTACGGCGATCCGCAGGAAGAACGCATCTCCCTTAACGACATTACCCTGTGGACCGGAGAACCAGACCGGGGAATGGATCATCCCGATGTCTCAGGCCGGGACTATAAAGGCGCAGTTCAGGCTGTACGGGAAGCGCTCGACGCAGAAGACTACCGCCTGGCGGAAGAACGGCAGAAACGCCTCCAGGGCCATCACAGCGAGATTTACCAACCGCTCGGGACCCTGATAATTAATCATGACGACTTCGGCCCCATAGCCGACTATCGGCGCGAGCTGAACATCTCCGATGCTATCGCGAGCGTCTGCTACATGCGCGATGGCCAGCCCTATACTGCCACCTACCTTGCCTCTGCCCCCGACTCCGTCATAGTCGTCCGCTTACGGTATAAGCCCGGCCTGAAGGCGGTCATCCGCTTCGAAAGCCCTCAGCCTGGCCAGACGGCCCAGGACTTAACCACCCTCCGCTACGACGGCTATGTCGCCTACCACGCCTATCCTGGCCACTACCGCAGCGGCTCCCAGCAATTTCTTTACGACCCGCAGCGCGGCATCCATTTCCGAACAATCGTCCATGGCGAAGCGCCCTCTGGCGGCACCATCACCGCCCAAGCAGACGGCCTGCATATCGAAGGCTGCCCGGAACTCATTCTGTATATCCTGAATTCCACCAGCTTCGCCGGCTTCGATCGCGACCCCGCCTCGCAGGGACTTCCCTACCGGGAGCTGGCAGAGGCAAATCTCAGCCGCATCAAAGACTATCCGACTGTCTTGAAGCGCCATCAAACCGACTACCACCGCCTGTTCGACCGGGTATCCCTTGACCTTGGTGCGACCCCGGACAGCGTCCGTTCCCTGCCTACCGACGTGCAGCTGAAACGCTATACGGACCTGGGGGAAGCCAATCCCGAACTCGAAGCCCTCTATTGCCAGTATGGCCGCTACTTGCTTATCGCCTCGTCCCGAACCCCGGGCGCGCCGGCGAACCTGCAGGGTCTCTGGAACGAGAGCATGGACCCGCCGTGGAGCTCGAACTATACGACCAACATCAACCTCCAGGAAAATTACTGGGCCGCCGAGGTAGGCGCGCTGCCGGAATTACACGAGGTGCTGCTCGCCTTCATCCGCAACCTCGCGGTGAGAGGGCGCGAAACGGCGGCCGGCTTCTATGGGGCCGAAAGGGGCTGGAACCTCGGTTCGAAGAGCGACATCTGGGCCATGACTCAGCCGGTCGGGCTGGGAGTCGGAGAGCCCTGCTGGTCGAACTGGACCATGGGCGGGGCCTGGCTCGCCACCCACCTCTGGGAACACTACCTCTTCACCCGCGACAGGGCAGCGCTTGAACGCGATTATCCTGCCCTTCGAGGAGCGGCGGAATTCTGCCTCGACTGGCTGGTAGAAAAAGACGGAGAGCTCATCACTTCCCCCGGGACCTCGCCGGAAAACCTGTATATAACCCCGGACGGCTTTTTCGGCGCCACTCTTTACGGCGGGACGGCCGACCTGGCGATGGTAAGGGAGTGCGTAGGGGATGCGCTTGCTGCGGCCAGGGAACTGAACGTAGACCCGGAATTCGTTGCGGAGGCAGAAGATAAGCTCTCACGGCTTCGCGGCTACCAGGTCGCGGACGACGGCTCGCTGATGGAATGGTATCGGCGCGATTTCCGCGACTGCGACCCCCGCCACCGCCACCAATCCCACCTGTTCGGCGTCTATCCCGGCCATCAGATCGTCAGTGGACCGTATGCCGACGCCGCGCTGAAGACGCTCGAAATCAAGGGTTTCGAGACCACGGGCTGGAGCTGCGGCTGGCGAATCAACCTGTATGCCCGCCTTGGGCGCCCGGACCTCGCGTACAAGATGTACCGCCGCCTGCTGCGTTACGTTTCACCTGACGGCTACTCGGGCCCCGATGCGCGCAGGGGCGGGGGTACCTACCCGAATCTGATGGATGCCCATCCGCCGTTCCAGATCGACGGCAACTTCGGCGGCTGCGCGGGCGTGTTCGAGATGCTGCTCCAGAGCGCCCCTAACGGGACCGTCACACCGCTGCCCGCCCTTCCGGAAGCATGGCCAAACGGCTCGGTCCACGGACTGCGCACCCGCGCCGGCACGACCATCGATATGGAATGGTCGAACGGCAAGCTGACCCGTTTCAGGTCGGCGAAATGACTCCCTAGAATAAATATGCCACCCCCAGACGCAGGTTCGGGCCGTCTTTGGTGGTGATTTCCTTGACGCTTGAGTAGCGGTCCCACATACCGAAATCTACAGAGCCCCTCAGGCGAAGATGCAGAGACTTGAGAAGGATATCCGCCCCGACCGTAAGGTAGGAATACTGACGCAGATAGTGAGTGTCTTCATCGTAGTTGTCCAGAGTCTCTTTCTGGTTGGTGATGGGATTGGTCCAATCGGTCTTCGAGCTTAAGCCCCAGGAAAAACCGGGACCGAAGAATGGCTGCAGCGAGAGCGTTTCCGAAGCGTTAATAGGGACATTGATAGCCATGGCGAAACCAATATAGTTCTCGCGCGCGACGGCATCGGAAGAGCCGGCATCGTCGGAAAGGGCCCAATGATCGAACAGGAGGTCCATGGTATATCCGAGCCCCCCAAGTCCAAGGTCGTTGTGAAAACCGAGATTGAGGTAAAAACCGGGACCTGAAGAGGTGGATGTAGTAGTAGTGCCCATCATAGTGGTGGAGCCTTTCTGCTTGGCCATAATAATACCGCCTCCGACGTCCAGGCCGAGGCCGGACTCGTTTTGTGCGAAAACTGAAATGCCCGCAGCGAGGGCGATCACAACAAATAACAGTAGTTTTTTCATAATATTAACGGAAACTGTAACGGAGGGCCACCTGGACATCGGTATGTCTGACATGGCTGCCGTCTTTTTTATAATCTTCTGCCTGAATATCGCCCATGCCGAAAGAAACACGGAGCCCGGCAGACACCTTCCTCAAGGTAAAGCCCCAGCCGAGGGCAAGGGCGAAATGGTTCTTTTTGAGATGGTCCGTGTCGTCCGAGTCGACTACGGTCTTGGTATCTGAGCCGTTTACGGTAGTTATAGTCTCGACGTGGGTATTCACCCTGCCGGCAAGAAAACCGAACTGCGGTCCAGCCTCAACATACAGGGCATCACGGACGAAAGTAAATTTCGCGAGAACCGGGATGTGGATATACGAAATCGGGTATTCTGTCTTGGTATCAGTAAAGACATGGATGGGCATGAAACCGGTATCCTCTATATGTACGCTCTTTACCCGATCGTTGATGCCTGTCCTCTCATAATCTACTTCAGCCGTCACGAGGAGATGTTTCATAACCGGAAGTTCGGCGAAAGCGCCTATCGTAAACTGTCCTCCAGTCATATTGGACTCCATCTTCTTGTTTGCTTCGTCGTCAAAAGAAGTGTCCACCGATCCTATTCCGACACCTGCGCGCAGGCCGTATTTCAACGCGCTGAAATCCAGTTGGGCAAACGCGGGAGCCGCGACAAGCAGCGCCGCCAGAGCAAATAACACCCTTTTCATATTACTTTCTCGAACTATATGTAAACGAGCCGGAATAGCTCCAACCGGGGCTATAAGCACCCTTGTCGTCGGCACACATTCCGGTGAAGGCTATCATATACATTCCCATCACCTTGGCAACGGACAAGGATCCGCTTTCGAACTGGAAGTTCACGCCGGGAGCTGACGCATAGTTGTTCTTATCGAAGAAGTTGTGGCCGTTGCCTGCTTTCCAGCATACATAGACCTTGGGATCGGAGCCGTTGATATCGATGGCATTGGACGGGTTGGCAAAGGCCATCGGGTCGTCCTTGACCAGAGCTTCCCAGATATGTACCTCCAGATGGGGCAGGCGAAGACCGTCGTTCCAGGAAGTAGCCTTTCCTTCACATAGAAGAAAATAAAGCGTCTGAGCGCTCTTATACATAAATGCGGAACCCTCGTTATGAGAACCGGTATCGGTAATTGAGATGACCGTTTCGGGAGAACCCACCAAAGCGGATTCCACACTCGATCCTGGATCTCCTCCGTCTTTCTTGCAGGAAGGAAGCAGCGCGGCTACAAGAGCTGCTACAACAATAAAACGTTTCATAATTATACTTTTTTTCAAAGTTACCGACAGTATAAAAAAGCGTTGTGGCGGAAAACACCACAGCGCGCTGATTTTTAATGAATTCTAATAAGGATTTGATACATTTGTGTGAGCAATGAGTTTTCTGACCATCATACTTTCGCTGCTTCTTTCAGCGCCGCGCTTTCTGAATTACAGCGCGGCAGACGGCCTGCCATCCAACACCGTGTATGCCATTACTCAAGACAATGACGGTATACTGTGGGTCGGCACCAGAAACGGACTTGCCAGTTTCGACGGCTCGCGTTTTCTTAGCCAGAAGGAGTACGGAAGGGTCAATGCCCTCGCCGTGGACCTGGAAGGAAGGCTATGGGTCGGAACAAACGAGGTCATTGCCGGCTCAGACCGGCAATCTTTCGGCGGGGTCATCCGTGCGCTTCACGCCGACCGCGAGGGCTTCGTATGGGCTACCGTGGGCGATAGCCTGCTGCTTAAGCTCTCGTACCACGACGGCATCATGGAGCAAGCGCGCTGCTCCTACGACAAGCGCGACTCGGAAGGCGACTATCCATATTTTCAGATATACGAAGCTGCAGACGGCAGGCTCTGGCTTGCGGGCCGCCTGGTCCACAACCAGTTCGTCGGCGACAAGAATGACCCGCACATCACTCTCACCCACTGGGAAGGCCTGTTCTGCAACGGCAGCTATGCCGAAGCCGGCGGGAAACTCTATTCCTTTGAGGATCACACCTCCCTTCTCCATACCTATGAGACAGACCGACCCGTTCCCCTAGGCCGCCTCCCCATTTCCCATGCAAGGCTGCTGACAGACAGCAATGGACGCCTCTGGGCCGCCGGCTCCTATGGTCTGGGAATCGTGGACACAAAACACCCCGAAAATACACCTGTCTTCCGCCATCAGGCCGACGACCATGCCAGCCCCTCATCCGGAGAGCTATACTGCATCTTCGAAGACCGCCAGGGCAACATCTGGGTCGGAGGCGACAACGGCCTGTCTGTACTCTGCCCGTCGCTTCAGCAGATAAAGACAATCTCCAGGGCAAACGTCACCGCCCTGATGCAGGACAGCCACGGGAAAATGTGGATCGGGACGGCCGAAGAGCACGTTACCGCTTTGTACGAAGACAGGGCCGGGACGGTCTACAGAGGGCTATGGAACAACACAGGCTGGGAGGTTTGGAAGGACGGCAGGATGGTCCGTAAGGACCGCCTCAGCGGCCCTCTTCCCGAGGAGCAACGGGAAGCCAGCCACCTCGACGGCGCCAACTGGATCTCTGACTTTCTGGAAGACAGCGAGGGCCGGTTCTGGGTAGTCAGTTGGGAGGGCGTAGGCCTCAACGAATGGGATCGCCAAGCCCGAAAGAGCCTTCCGCCCCACTGGCTAAGCCCGTTCAGATACCCCTCGCCCCAGGTCGATTCCAATATCTACCTCAGCTCGCGCCTCGGCAGCCGCATTATCGAAGATGCCAGCGGAAATCTCGTCTACGCGACAACCCAGGCCGGGCTCAACATAATCGACCGACAAACCGGCCTCGTCACGAAATACTTCAAAGGCAATTCCACCATCCCGGACGACTACGTCACCGACCTTTGCCTCGCACCCGACGGAGCAGTCTGGGCCGCAACGCGCAGAGGCCTGTGGAACATTGAAGGGCAATCTTTGCTCGACGGAATGCTGGTTCAGTCGGTGGAGTCAGACGCTCGCGGCCGCCTATGGGCCGGGACGGAAGACGGGCTGTACTTTATCGATACAGACGGCTCCATGGGCCGCATTCCGAGTGAGCTCGGTCTGCCTTCGGAGATCTTCGGCGAACACGTCTCATGCTCGCTAGCCGATGGCTCGCTGGCCTTCGGAGGCAGCGCCGGGGCCGTGGTCTTTCATCCCGACAGCCTGCTCGCTATCAGCGCCATGGACAATCTGCCGCTCGCTCCGCTGGTCCGGCATCGCTACCGCCTGGGCAGCGGGCAATGGACGGACGGACGTTTCACCGGCCTGCCGGAGAACATACGCCCTGGCCGATACGAACTGCAGGAACAGAGCTCCGATATTTTCGGCCGCTGGGAGCGGGGAGAGACGCTCGAGCGAGTCATCCGCATCCCCCTGCCGCTCTGGCTGCGCTGGCCGTTCCTGCTGGCGTATGCCTTGATACTACTGGGGGCCGTGTGGACCGTCGTAAAGCTTCGCGAGCGCCGTCTGCTCGTTAAGGAGCTGGATATGAGAAACCGCCTGTTCTCAATTATTTCCCACGACCTGCGCAATCCCGTTTCCGGGAATCGCTTGCTGGCAAGGGAACTGCTTGAGCGGGCCGACCAGCTCTCTGCCGAGCAGTTGAAAGAGGCTCTCACGGTCATTTCGAAGTCGGCCGATGGAGCCTTCTCGCTGCTGGAAAACCTCCTGCTCTGGTCGCTGAATCAGGAGGGGATGTTGAAGCCGGTAATGAGGGATGAGAATATGTTGGAGCTTGCGCGCGAAGCGGCGGACAGCGTCCAGAGCGGGCGGACGATCGAGCTGGATGTCCCGGCCGATCTCAGCGTAAGGACCGACCGCAATATGCTCCTTACCGTGGTCAGAAACCTCCTGGACAATGCCGTCAAAGCCAGTCCGGAAGGAGGAGCGGTCACCCTTTGGGCAAGGGGAAAACGTATTACCATCGCCGACGAGGGGCCCGGCCTTCAAGAGGCTCAGACGCAGTGGGGCCATGGGCTTGGGCTGGTGATTACCCGCGAGCTGCTCGATAAGCTTGGGGCGAAGATGCAGATGAATAACCGGCCGGAAGGCGGCCTTGAAATAACGATTGACCTATGATAAATGTTCTCCTGATTGAAGATTCGGCCGTGTTTGTGATGGGGCTCAGACTTGCCCTTGGCGCCGCCGACGGCTTCGGTGCCGTAGATTCCGTCGCCACTCCGGGCAGCGCAGTTTCTTTTCTGAACTCACACCCCGAAACAGACATTGCAGTAGTAGACATCACCCTGGAGGCGGAAACAGACGGCCTTACCCTGCTTGGGATAATCAGGGATGCCTTCCCTGCCGTAAAAACGCTGGTACTGTCCCACTACAAGAAGCCGGCTTATATCCTTAGGGCCATAAGTTCGGGAGCCTGCGCCTATCTTGCAAAGGATTCTTCGCCCGAATCCATCGTTCAGGCCATTAAGGATGTAGACTCCGGCCAATGTCTTTTCTTTGGGGAGACCATCGATTCCGCAAAAATCACCCGCATCTTCGGCGGAGAAGAAAAATTGCAGGCCCGCAAGCCGCAGGGCCTTACGCCCCGCGAACTTGAAGTCCTGCAACTTGCAACTTCCGGTTACAGCAACCCTCAGATAGCGTCCGCTCTGGAAATCTCCTTAAATACAGTAGACAGCTACAAAGAGCGCATCAAGGGGAAGTTCGGTCTGGACAGCATAGTCGAGTGTGTCGCCCACGCTGTCGCAGACGGAATCGTGACTGTTTAATCAGTATTATTAACTGATGAATAATAATTCACGGTATTTGGGCAACGGCCAGATGTCGTTGTCTACTATTTCTTCCAGTTTGTCTATAGGATCCCTGAGGGCAGACAGGCTTTCCGCTATCTCGTAATAGGCCTGAGCTTTTTTGTACTCGTCCTGGATAGCATCCGCTGCTGTGCAGGCTTCCAACAACGAATCTGCCCGCTGCTGGACTTCGCTTACATAGAGCGATATCTGCTCGGTAGCGCTCAGAGCAACGGCTGCTTTCTCCTTATAGGAATCCGGATAAACCTCCTTCATCATAGCGATGTTCTTGAGCAGAACATTCTGATAGGTAAGAGCAGCCGGGATGATGTGGTTCGTAGCCATCCTTCCGAGAACGCGCGCCTCAATCTGGATCTTCTTCGAATAAATATCCCATTTGACCTCATTGCGGGCTTCAAGTTCCTTAAGAGTGTAGACATTCTCCGAAGTAAACAGCTCCACCGAAGAAGGCGAGCAGAATGCCTTTATCATCTCCGGCACACGGGTCTCAGTGTCCAGGCCACGGCGGGCTGCCTCCTTCTTCCACTCGTCTGAGTAACCGTTTCCATCGAAGCAGATGACATCCAGAACCGAGCGGATGATAGGCTTTAGGGTATCCATCACCGCCACCTCCAGGGTCTTCCCCACTTCAAGCTCTACATCGAGAGCTTTCTTGAAGATGCGCAACTGCTGGGCTACCGCCGCATTCAGGACGGTCATGGCGCCGGCGCAGTTTGCCGACGAGCCTACTGCGCGGAACTCGAAGCGGTTGCCGGTGAAGGCGAAAGGCGAGGTACGGTTGCGGTCGGTATTGTCCAGGAATATCTCGGGAATTTCGACTATTCCAACGGAGGTCCCCTTCTTTCCCGCTATCTCGATCGGTGTTCCCGAAGGCAGCTCGACAAGCTTTTGTAGGACCTCGGTCATGGTCCTGCCAAGGAAGGCGGAGACTATCGAAGGAGGGGCTTCGTTCCCGCCGAGACGGTGGGAGTTGGTTGCGCTGGCGATGCTGGCTTTAAGCAGGGCGTTGTGGCGCTGGACAGCGGCCAGGGTATTGACGAAGAACGTCAGGAAGAGAAGGTTCCCCTTAGGGTCTTTGCCGGGGGCGAGAAGCTGGATTCCGGTATCAGTCCCGAGCGACCAGTTGTTGTGTTTTCCCGAACCGTTGATGCCGGCGAAGGGCTTTTCATGGAGCAGGACTACAAAGCCGTGGCGACGGGCGACGCTGTCCATTATGTTCAGGATCATCTGGTTCTGGTCGTTGGCCAGATTGCATTCCCCGTAGATCGGAGCCATCTCAAACTGGTTGGGCGCGACCTCGTTGTGGCTGGTTTTCAGCGGAATACCGAGCCTATAGGCTTCGATCTCGAGCTCACGCATGAACGCGGCGACCCGCGAAGGGATGACGGCGAAATAGTGGTCATCCAGCTGCTGGCTCTTCGAGGAGGCATGGCCCATCAGCGTACGGCCCGTAAGGATGAGGTCCGGCCTGGCGACGAACAGGTCTTCGTCTACGAGGAAGTATTCCTGCTCCCAGCCGAGGTACGAGTGGACCTTCCCGACCGCCGGATCGAAGAGACGACACAGCGGAACTGCGGCATCCGAAACGGCCTTCAGAGCCTTGATGAGCGGGGCTTTATAGTCCAGCGCCTCTCCCGTGTAGGAGATGAAAACGGTCGGAATACAAAGGGTGTCGCCCTGGATGAAGACGGGGGATGTAGGGTCCCAGGCGGTATAGCCTCGAGCTTCGAAGGTAGCGCGCAGGCCGCCGCTGGGGAACGATGACGCGTCCGGTTCCTGCTGGATGAGCGAACGTCCGGTGAAGGACTCGATCATCCCTCCCTTTCCATCGTACTCCATCATGGAGTCGTGTTTCTCGGCGGTCGACTCGTTGAGCGGCTGGAACCAGTGTGTGATATGGGTGACCCCATGTTCAAGCGCCCACTGCTTCATTCCTTCGGCCACCTTGTCCGCGATCTGCTGGCTGAGGGGCTGTCCACCGTCTATGCAGGCAGTCAGAGCCTCGAATACCTGGGGATCCAGGTACCGCTGCATCTTTTCGCGGTTAAACACAAGTTCACCAAAGTAGGAAGACAGCATTTCTGAAGGCACGTCTACCTCAACCGCCTTCTTGTTGAAGGCCTCCTGGACTACGTCAAATCTTAGCATGGTTTATCCTAAGTTGATTCCTATTCCGCTTAGGGCGGCGCGGAACTCCGGCATAGGGCGCTTGGTATCGCGCTCGATGATAAGGGTCTTCAGTCCGGCATAAGGAAGGATAAGATTGGTCGCTTCCTCAAGACTGACTTCGGGACCGAAATATGCGGGGACGAAGTTCTCCCAGAACTTAATCGCAAGAGATTTCGGCATGTGGAAGGTCTCGCTGATGAAAGCTTCATCGCTGAGGCAGCAGCAGACATAGACCATCGCTACATCGAAGAGATGATTACCCCAGCAGAAATCTCCCAGGTCGATAAAGTATCGCTTATCGCCCACAAAGATTGCGTTACTGTACTGAAGATCTCCGTGGATGGCGGTGTCTTCATCCGGAGTAGAGGCGATGAAGCGTCTGATCTTTTCCTTATCCTCGGGGGAGAAGAAAGGATTCTCTTCAAGGAGCCTGTAATAGCGGTCCTTTACGTTTTCGAAAAGGGTAGTATCTACATGGGTAGAGTGGAGCTGACGACACATAGCAGCGAACTCGCTCGCATACTGACCCACCTTTTCGGGTTCGTCTCCTGTAGCTCTCGAATAAGACTTCTTTCCGAGGATGCGTTTGAAGCGGATTCCGTATCGGCCGTCTTCCGTAACCACATACTCTCCGGGCTCAGGGGTAGGAATGCCGATCTCATAGACCTTCCTTGCAAGCTTCATCTCGTCAAGAGGCTGCTGAATCTTTCCCGGGAAATAGAGTTTGAGCATCACCGAAGGATCGGAGATGTGGTCATAGCTCTCGCCGTTGGCTCCGCCGCCGGAAAGGACATAGTCTTTTAGCGATATCTTGATTGCATCCATATTATCTGATTTCGAACAGGTTAAGAAAACCGGTCATCATGAATACGCTGCGGATTTCCGGAGATATGTTGCTGACTACTATTTTTCCGCCCTTTTCCGCGGCAGCTTTCCTGAGGCCAAGGAAGAGTCTGAGACCCGAGCTGGAGATGTACTCAAGATCCTTGCAGTCAAGGATTACTGTTCCGGATGTAGCCTCCTTTAGATCCTCAATCTGAGGGGCTATCTCGATCGATGCGGGTGTATCCAGACGACCTACAAGACCGACTACGGTCTCCTGTCCTTTTTTGTTGATGATAACTTCCATATTATATATTTTTAATCATTGTCAGAATGTTTTTACCGTCTTTGCGCAGATAACTGACGCTGTCCATTATGCTGCGTACGAGATGGATTCCGAGGCCTCCGATGCGGCGATGTTCGACATCGGCATTTATGTCTACCTCAGGCGCGGCAGTAGGATCGAATTCCTTACCTTCATCTGTCAGAATAAAGGTCAGACGGCGAGGAGTATTCTTGAACTCTAGTTCCACCGGGCCCTCAACTCCCTCTGGGTATGCGTAGTCTATGACGTTTGCTACCGCCTCCTCGAGAGCCAGGTTGATAGCCGATGCAGTACCGGGGTCGATGCCGGTCTCGCTTGCGACATGGACCATAAAGCCTTCGAGGCGGGATATCTCCGAGATGGCGTTGTTCAGGTGGAGGATATGTCCGTTTGCTCCGCCAAGGAAGTGGATGAAGAGCATGGTAAGGTCGTCGCTCTGGGGAGCGTCGCCCACGAAGGACTTCACGGCGGAGACTACCGCATCGAGATGGGCTTGGGCGCCGCGTCTTGTGTGGAGCACCTCATACATCCGCTTCATTCCGAACTGTTCGTGGGCAGCATTCTCAGCCTCGTTCAGTCCGTCTGTATACAGGAACAGGGCGTCGTCGTAGAGAAGATCGGTCTCCTGCTCTACGAACTCCATCCCGGGGATGATTCCGAGCGCCACGTTGGGCATCACATCGAGCTGACGTATACTGTCGGTAAGAATGAGCGGAGGGTTATGTCCGGCATTACAGTAGCAGAGATGACCTGTCTTTAGGTCGAGGATGCCGACAAAGAATGTGACGAACATGTTGCTGTCGTTCATATCCGACATCGAGTCGTTTATCGAGCGGACTATCTTCGCTGCATTGTTTTCGTGGCCGGAAACTGTCCTGAACATGCTGCGGGTAACCGCCATCACGAGAGATGCAGGAACGCCTTTTCCGCTGACGTCTCCTATACAGAAGAACAGTTTCTCGTCGCGGATGTAGAAGTCGAAAAGGTCTCCTCCCACCTCTTTTGCCGGCACCAGACAGGCCGACATATCCAGATCGGTACGCTCCGGGAATGGCGGGAAGATATGAGGTATCATCGACTGCTGGATGTTGCGGCCGATCATGAGCTCATGTTCCATCATGCCCTTTTTCTCGTTGAGTTCGCGGTAGCTCTTCTCCTTTTCGGCAACAGCGCGAAGGATGAACAACAGCAACAGAAGACCAAGGATTGTAAGGAGGCTGACCATCAAGCCCATTCGCTTCAGGTTCCTGTAGATTTCTTCGTCGGGGATGACAATGGACATCGACCATCCTGTCCTCGCTACAGGGGCGAAGAATACCTGACTTACTTTTCCACCGGCCTTTATAGGGATATTTCCGGAACGGCCGGAAAGCATCGAACGGCTAAGACTGTCGAACGAGTCCTTATCTTCAGCTTTATCGGCGAAATCATTGATGGAAACCCGCATAGACAGAGTCTCGATAGGGCTTACCATTACCTGACCCGCACGGCTGAGAACGATTCCGTACGAATGGGGGTAGACCTGAGCGTCTGTAATCATCTCAGTCAGCCACTCGAGAGAGATATCTGCGGTAACTACAGCCGCTACCGTGCCGGAAGCGTCGGTGATAGGCAGCGAGTAAGTTGTCATCAGTATATTTCCGCCGCCTTCGTCGAAATAAGGCTCGGACCAATATCCTGCCCCCAGCTCTATAGGTTTAGTGAACCATTCATGAGAAGGATAGTTGTATTCTTCTGTTGCCAGCGAGGCGAACGATATCTTGTCTCCGTCCCTGAAGGCATAAGGAGAAAAAGGTCCACGTCCTTTGTAGCCAGGCACCAGAGCAACGGTAGATCCTACTACTACAGGATTGTCTTCCACGATCCTGCGGGCTACTACATGAAGGCTGTCCGGTACCTCCAGACACCATCTCGCGATCCAGACGCTGTTGCGAACGGCCGCTTCTGCCTGATCTACTACGCCCATGATCCTGATGCGGTTAGTCTCAAGCTGGGTTTCCGCACGCTTCTTCGCTTCCTCGCGCAGGACTTTCTGGGAGTATAAGTACTGGACTACGTTAGTAGCTTCCAGGGCGAGCGCAGCTGCGAATACTATCATCAGGCCGCCCGACACTCTTTTTAGTTTATCCCCTAATGTCGACATTATTTTGCTCCGAATACCTGGTTAATAAGACTTTCAAATTCCTTGAACGCGAAGGTGTCTTCGAGTTCGCGGAGGGAATCGGCAAGGCCGCGGTAGTGCCATTCATGGTCCTTCGGGTCCTTGGCGTGGAAGATGTTCCAGAGTTCGTCGCCCTTCACGGCATAGTCGCGGGCGATGGCCCTCATGTTCGAGAGTTTGTCGCCAAGGGCCACGATCTTCGCGTCGTGGGAGGCGCGGGCGAGGCGCTCAATCGCCGCGCGTTTGCGGGAGTGCCAGCTGTCTTCTTCGGGGACACCGGCTTCGAAGGTGTCGCTCTCGTCCGCCACCAGCGCGGCGATTCTTTCGCCGAATTCCGCGCGGATCTGGTCCACGGTGACTTCTGTATCCTCGACTGTGTCGTGGAGCGCGGCGGCGGCCAGCAGTTCCTGGTCGGCCGTCATGGTCGCGACTATTTCGACCGCTTCGAGCGGATGGACTATGTAGGGATAACCCTTTCCGCGGCGTTCGGTGCCGGCGTGGGCTTTGACCGCGAAAATGATGGCGCGGTCCAGCAGTTCGGTGTTGAGGGGTTTGTTCGCCATGGTCTATTTGTTCATGAAAGGCAGGTCCTTCGTTTGTTCGAGCAGATACTCGGCCATGAATGCGTTGCTCTCGGACGGGCCGTTGAGGGCGTCCAGCATCGACTTGAGGCCGCCGCTGCCCCAGCCCTTCTTAAGGATGAAGGCGGTGCAGAGGTTCTGCGGGGCGACGGAAGAGGAGATGATATCAAGGTCCGTGATTCCCATCTGGAAGCAAGCTATCTGGTATGCGGCATCAGAATACTCCTTGATAAGATTGGCGATATCGCCCAGGGTCTTGAAGCCCATTGCCTTGAAAAGGCCGAGGAACTGGCTAAGGTCGACTTCCTGAATCTCCGCCTGATTGATGGAGGCGATCCTGCGGGTCAGCGAGTCGAACGGGCGTATCTTCATATAGCTGTTGAACGAATCGCCGTCCAGTTGGACCTCTGAAAGGTTACCTGATGCGACCAGTTTCTGGACATTGCGGCGGTAGTCGGAAATCTCCTGGCGGATGCGGCTGAATTCGTCGTCGACCAGCTCGAGCATTCCCGCAAGACGGCTCATGTTGCGCTTGTAGATCAGCGGAATCTCTACTCCGCTCTTGTATCCGGTGTCGTGGTTCATGTTGGCCCAGGCATGCTGGAGGACCGTACGCATCTGGACTTCGAAGCGGATTTTGTTTATCTCCGGGTGTTCTGGATCATTGTAAGACGATTCGGGAACCCTGCAGATATAGTGAAGGGAGAGGTAACCGAAGCTGTCTATTTCGTGGATCTTACGCTTGTCTATACTGTTCTCCCAGTCTATCTCGAAAAGACGCTCTACTATCGAGGCGACCTTATCTACATCATCGATATAGAATGTGATGACCCTGAGGCCAACCAAATCCGTTATATCGAAAATGTCCTTGTATTTGTCGCCTTTGAGCTGAAGCTTCCCGGCGAGGGATTTCTCGGCTTTGACGCGATGTTCTACCGCGGCGACTATGATGCCGGCTTCGTCGAAAAACTCCTTGAGCTTTTCCGGAATGACATCCGCCATCTTTTCGTAGACTGGCAGAAGTTTGCGGTACTGTTCGAGCAGTTCCTGAGTGTGTGGGGAAAGGTTCTGATTCATTAGTAGGTAATAGTCACTACGGTTTCCAGTTTGTTGTTAACTGTCTGAAGGATATGGGAAATACGGCCTTCAAGATCGGTCTCATAGCTGATGCCGACCGCATCGATCGACACGTCTTCGACCCAAGGATCGCTGGTCACTCGGGTGAAGGACGAGACGAGTTCAGCAGGCCTGGGTCCGGCCAGTCCCTGCCAGAAATAAGGAGTGATTCCCAGCAGATATGCCACGGGGTCAGGTCCTACGAAGGGGTTGGGGGTCTCAGTATATTCAATATCCTTTATTTCTTCGAAAACAGACGGATCCGAACCCTCGTACTTTTCGAGAAGCCCATTCTCGTCCCAGCTCAGTTTGTTGATCTCCGTTCCATCTGAAGTCAGATCCGAGAACATTGCGTTGACAAGGCGTCCTTCGGAGTAGGCGCCCACCCAGTTCTGTCCGAGGAATACCAATCCAGTTTCGGAGTTTTCCTTGGTCTGCTCAGGAAGGATGTAAGATGTGATGTGGGAGTAATCATCCTGGAAGGTGATATCTCCGGCTCTTTTCCAGTTTCCTATGCTGTATTCGCTGCTTGCTTTAAGCTCCTTAGACGAGTAAGAACATCTCCACGATGAACTTCTTTTTTGTCCGGCGTTATCTGTTGTGAATTCGATATGAGTAGGTCTTCCTTTAGAGTCGTAACGGAATGACCAGGATTCCGAGTACTCGGCGCGCGCCGGATATTCTATCTCCATGGATTTAATCCTTAGGAGCGTCTTATCGGTCTTGCATCCTGCAAACAGGAAGCAAACCGCAAACAAAAGCAATGTGTGGTTAAGTCTCATGTTATTGAATAACGGATAGGTTAAACGTACAAATTTAATTTTTTCTCTCGCAAATCGCAATGCCCCATTTTCCGTTTTCTCTTCTTCATCCCACAACCTCTTTTTTCTTCCACCTGCTCCACAATGGCTGTATATTGATAGTTTTTTGTTATATTCGCGTACATTATTAACCGCGTAGAATGACAAGAAAACTACTCCCTGTCATTATTTTGCTGATAGTAGGTGCATTGGCTTCCTGTGAGGTCAATGGACCTCGCCGCGGCCATGTTTCGGCGTATTCTCCCGGCCGAAACGCCAAAATCGAGTTTTCCCTTACAGATAAAGGCGAGCCCCAGTGGGCGCTCACCTACAAAGGCAAGCCGGTGATTGAGCCTTCGAAGCTCGGCTTCGACCTAGCCAGGACTTCCCGCGCCTCCAAGTTCGACGACGAGACCGACCTCAAGGACGGTTTCAGGATCGCAGGCACCAAAGTCACCAAACACGACGAAACCTGGGAGCCTGTCTGGGGGGAGACCAAAACCATCCGCAACCACTACACCGAACTGGAAGTTACTCTGGTCCAAGACGCCCCCTGCCCGCAGACCGTCCACGATCCCGACCAGACCCCCAACCCCGGCATTGCAGGGAGACGTACCATGGTAGTCCGCTTCCGGGTCTACGACCACGGCGCCGGACTTCGTTACGAATTCCCCGAACAGAAGGACCTTGAATATTTCGTCATCGAGGAAGAACTCACCCAGTTCCGTCTCACGGGCGACCACCTAGCATGGTGGATTCCGGGCGACTACGACTCCGAGGAGTACGTCACCCAGAAGACCCGTCTGAGCGAAGTCCGAGACCGCATGCCCGAGGCTAAGCAGACCTACTGGACCAACAAAACCTTCTCCGACACCGGCCTGCAGACCCCTCTTCAGCTCAAGACCGACGACGGCCTCTACATCAACATCCACGAAGCCGCCTGCACCGACTACTCCACGATGAGCCTGGAGCTCAACGACTCAACTTTTACCCTTAGCGCCTGGCTCACCCCCGATGCCGAAGGCTTCAAGGGCGACCTCCATGCCCCTTGCCACACCCCCTGGCGCACCGTCCTCGTCAGCGATGACGCCCGCGACATGCTCTCCGACAAGCTCATCCTCAACCTCAACGAGCCCTGCGCTCTCGACGACGTAAGCTGGATACATCCCGTCAAATACGTAGGAGTATGGTGGGAGATGATTACCAACGCCAAGACCTGGGAATACGGCCCCAAACACGGCGCCACTACCGACAATGTCAGGAAATACATCGACTTCGCTGCCGCCAACAATATCGACCAGGTCCTCGTCGAAGGCTGGAACGTAGGCTGGCACCACTGGGAAGACAACTCCCTCGACCAGGTCTACAGTTTCACCACGCCCTATCCCGACTTCGATATCGACTTCCTCAGCGATTACGCGAAGCAGAAGGGCGTCCGGCTGCTCATGCACAACGAGACCGCCTCGGCGGTGGAAGACTACGAGCGCCAGCTTCCCGCCGCCCTCGAATACATGAACCGCTACGGCTACGACGCCGTCAAGACCGGCTACTGCGGCGACATCCGCCCCCGCGGCGAGCACCATTATGGCCATTACATGAACCGCCACTACCTCAATGTGGTCCGTCAGGCCGCGGAGCACCACATCATGGTCAATGCCCACGAAGCCAGCCGTCCGACCGGCCTCATCCGCACCTACCCCAACTACGTAGCGCAGGAGAGCGCCCGCGGCGGCGAGTACGAAGCCTTCCCAGCGAAGAAGGGCAACCCCGTCGAACACACCCTCATCCTGCCCTTCACCCGTCTGCAGGGCGGCCCGATGGACTACACCCCCGGCATCCTTGAGACCAACCTTGCCTGGGCCGGCAATCCATGCCAGATCCACACTACCGTCGCCGGTCAGCTCGCGCTCTACCTCACGATGCCCTCGCCCCTGCAGATGGCGGCCGACCTGCCCGAACACTATGAGAAGTACGCCGACGCGTTCGCGTTCATCCGCGACGTCGCCCTCGACTGGGACGACAGCCGCTACCTCGAGGCCGAGCCCAGCGAGTATATCACCGTCGCCCGCAAGGCTGCGGGCTCCGAAAACTGGTTCGTCGGGGGCAAGACCGCGGCCGCGCGTACCACTGCCGTCCGGCTTGACTTCCTCGGGCGCGGCAAGACCTACCGATGCACCATTTGGCAAGACGCTCCCGATGCCCATTGGGAGGCCGCCCCTGAAAAGTATATTGTTTCTACTCAGACCGTCGACTCCCGCACGACACTCACCCTGTACGAGGCCGAGGGCGGCGGCTTTGCAATCGAAATAATTCCTGAATAACAAAATATGAAAAAATCAATTCTGACAATTCTGATCCTGATTCTGGCCCAGTTCGGCTTCCAGGCCCTGGCCGCAGAATCGCCCGCACCGCCGCAGAAAGTCACGGTGACGGGTCTGGTCCTCGACGACACGGACCTCCCAATTCCGGGAGCGGCCGTCATGGTACGAGGCAGCTCGCGAGGCGTCATCACCGACGAAGACGGACGCTTCGCTATCGAAGTCAGCCCCCACGACGTCCTCATCTTCCAGTTCCTCGGCTTCGAAGACGAGGAGATCAAGGTGGGAGACCAGACCAACTTCGTGGTAAAGATGCGCACTATCGCATCTTCTCTCGATGAGGTCACGGTCGTCGCCTACGGAACCCAGCGAAAGGCTTCCGTCATCGGCTCAATCTCAACAGTCAACACCGAACTCCTCAAGACGGGCGTAGGTCAGGTCTCATCCTCCCTCGCCGGTAAGATGGCAGGTCTCGTGGTGCTCCAGCGTACCGGTGAGCCAGGCGCGGGTGCCGACTTCTGGATCCGCGGTATCTCCACCTTCGGTGGCGGCAAGAACACCCCGCTTATCCTTGTCGACGGCGTTGAGCGTAGCCTCGACCTTGTCGACCCCGACGACATCGCTTCGTTCTCCATCCTCAAGGATGCTACCGCTACAGCCCTGTACGGTGTGCGAGGCGCCAACGGTATCGTTATCGTCACCACCAAACGAGGCGGAGAGTCTGCGCCAAAGGTCAGCTTGAAGGCAGAATTCGGTATCACCCAGCCTATCAAGATCCCTAAGATGGCCAACACCCCGCAGTGGATCGACTTCTTCAACCAGGTCAATATCGACTCCGGCAACGAAGCTCCTATCGACGACTACAAGAGGGAACTCTATATCAACTCCACCGCCAATGTCCTCGGCTACGACTCCCGTACCGGCTACGACTCCGACCTCTATCCGAGTGTCGACTGGGTCAAGACCATGTACAAGGATATGGCAACCACCCGCCGCTACAACATCAGCGTCAGCGGAGGTACCAAGATGGTGCGCTACTACGTAGCCGGTTCCTACTATTTCGAGGACTCCATCCTCAACAACCAGACCGACGAGAGGTTCGACGCTTCGCTTAACTATCGCAAGTTCAACTTCAGGGCCAACACCGATATCAACATCACCCGCAGCACTGAACTCGGTATCTCGCTGTCGACCCAGTACAACATCAAGAACCAGCCGGCTTCGTCGCTTAGCGACATCTACACTTACACTCTCTTGATGACCCCGATCGCAATCCCTGTTCATTTCTCGGACGGCAAGCTCTCAAGAGCTCTTGTAGGCCACAACCCCTGGAACGACCTCAATGCTGTGGGGTACTCCAACAATGACCAGATGACCGCTCAGTCGCTGGTCTCTCTCACCCAGCATTTTGATGATTTCGCGCCATGGCTGCAGGGTCTCTACTTCAACGCCAAATTCTCCTGGGATGCGTGGAGTTCTTCGACTCTTACCCGCGGAATTTATCCGTCCATTTACCGCGCTACCGGCCGCGAGACAGAAGCCGACGAACTGGGCGAATACAAGCTCAAGACCGAACAGGTCCAGGAAGGAAGCAATTATATGGGCCTGAGTACCGGCCACAACGGTACGATGACCATCAACGGCGAGGCCTCGCTCAACTACGAGCGCGTCTTCGCTTCTGCCCACAGAGTCAGCGGCCTGTTGCTGTTCGATATCCGCAACCATCAGCCTCTCTATCCCGGCAACTATATCGGCGCTTTCCCCCACAGGTACATCGGTCTCGCAGGCCGTATCACATACTCCTACAAGGACCGCTATTTCATTGAGTCCAACTTCGGTTACAACGGTTCCGAGAACTTCGCCCCTGCCCACCGTTTCGGATTCTTCCCCTCACTTGCACTCGGCTACGTGATCAGCAACGAGCCTTTCTGGGAGGATCTGAGCGAGGTGGTCTCTCTCTTCAAGATCAAGGGCTCCTACGGAGAGGTCGGTAACGACCAGATTCCCGGAAGCCGTTTCGCCTTCAATACGGAGATGAACACCTATGCGGCCGGATTCTCTTTCGGCGAGCAGAACAAGAAGAACTGGGGCGCCGGTATCGCCACCGCAAAGAGAGGTGACGACTCCGTAGGTTGGGAGACCTCCCATAAGGCCAATGTCGGTCTGGAGACCAAGTTCTTCAACCAGCTTTCGGTCAACGTCGACCTCTTCCAGGAAAACAGGGACGACATCTACGTCCCCAGGCAGATGACACCTTCGGTTGTCGGAGAGAATACCGCACAGTATGCCAACATAGGCCACCTCCTCAACCGTGGTTTCGAAGTCAATGTCGAGTACGACAAGTCCTTCGCCAACGGCCTTTACCTTTCCGGCCGCGGCAACTTCAGCTACAGCCGCAACCGCAAGGTCTACGACGACATCCCTCCCCAGATATGGGAGTATCAGAACACTTACGGCTACACTGTCTATCAGCAGCGCGGACTCATTGCCGAAGGCCTCTTCGAGAGTCAGGAAGACATCGACACCTGGCCTAAGCAGTCCTTCCAGTCCGAAGTCCGTCCGGGCGACATCAAGTACCGCGACATCAACGGTGACGGCGTCGTCGATGTGTTCGACGTTGTGCCTATCGGCTACACCCACGTCCCTGAGATCAACTACGGTTTCGGCATCAGTGCTTCTTATCTTGGTATCGACGTCTCGGTATTCTTCAGCGGCGTTGCCAACTACACCAGGTTCATCACCGGCGCCAACCTCTACGGTGCGTCGACCAACATGGACCAGCTCGGCCAGATCTACGAAGACGTAGCCCTCAACCGCTGGACTCCAGACAACCGCAACGTCAACGCTCCTTACCCGAGGCTTACCCTCAGCAAGAGCGAGAACAACCAGTTCGCCTACCCGATCGACGGCCAGAGCGCCCTCTCCACCTTCTGGCAGAGAGACATGAGCTTCATGAGGCTCAAGAACGCCGAGATCGGCTACACTATCCCCAAACGCCTTGTACGCAAAATGGGACTCTCGACAGTCCGTTTCTACGTCCAGGGTGTCAACCTCCTCACATTCTCCAAGTTCAAACTCTGGGATCCCGAGCTCAATGCGGGCAACGGAAACATCTATCCCCAGATGAGAACTGTTTGTTTTGGTGCCAATGTTAATTTCTAGGAGGATCAAGCGATGAAAAAAATAATCTTCATACTTGCTGCAGCAGCAGCCCTTATGTTGACAGGTTGCGAGAAGTCGTTCAACGAATACCTCAGTGTGACCCTTCACGACCAGGCGACCCTCGAGGAGATCTTCTCCCAGGGCAATACCGCCCACAGCTACCTGCGCCATATCTATTCCTTCATTCCCGAGGATGAATCCATCAGCAACCGCGAAGGTTGGGTGGAAGCCCGTTCCGACGAAGCCCAGTTCTCCTGGACCATGTGGGTGTACTACCTTCCTTTCCGCGAGGGTAACTATTCTTCCGCTACCACCGTGTCCAATGCGACCGGTTTCCTTACCTGGAACAAGTTCTATCAGGCTATCGCGCAGTGCACCACCTTCATCAACAACATAGACCTGATGAAGGAGTACAACAACAAGGGACCCGAAGAGCTCGCCCTCATCAAGAATCAGATGAAGGCCGAGGCCAAGTTCCTCCGTGCATACTACTACTATTGCCTCGTGCGCCAGTACGGCCCCGTCTATATCTGGATGGACTCCGAAGGCAAGCCGACCACCCCTGATTTCAAGATCGACGGTTCCACTATCGAGCGCAACACCATGAAGGAGTGCTTCGACTTCATCCTCGCTCAGCTCGACGAAGCCATCGAAGTCCTCCCGGTCCACGTAGGCGACTACGGCGAGATGTCCGGAGACTGGCAGGGCCGCGCTACCAAGGGTGCCGCCATGGCAGTCAAGTGCCGCGTAGCCCTGATGCAGGCTTCTCCCCTGTACAACGGCCAGAACGGCACAGGCATCTACGACAACTTCGTAAGCAAGTCCAACGGCAAGAAGTTCTTCGATACCGAGTACGATGCTACCAAATGGGATTATGCCGCCCAGGTCCACAAGGCCCTCATCGACCTTGCCGACACAGGAGAATATGCGCTTGTTACCGACGCATCCACTTCGACCGATCCCATGCAGGCGGCCGCCGACAACTATCAGGCCGTCTTCCAGAGGCCTTGGAACAAGGAGACAATCTGGGGATGGTGGAAGAGGGAGTCTTCCGAGTATGGTGCTTACCTTGCCGGTGCAGGCCAGATCATGTGCTGCGCACTCGCCCCGCAGATTGAGGGTGTAGGCGGCTATGCCGGTATCACCCCTTCGCTCAAGCTCGTCGATGCGTTCCCGATGGCCGCCACAGGCCGTTATCCTCTCCAGCTTGGCAATCCTTATCAGAAGACTGAAGGCCGTCTGGATTATTCCAAGCCCAATGTCGACCCGCTTTCCGGCTATGTGGCCGATGGATGGAATACCTCCTATAAGGTCCCTGTCAATGCCCCTTGGGCTCCGGCTTTCGAGGCCCACAACAGCACCACCGGAAGGGATGCCCGTTTCTATCAGTGCATAGTCCCCAACGGCTTCCCCTGGCCCAACGAAAACAAGAAGAAGTTCTTCACCTGCTACAACAACAGCGAGTGTACTTCTCCTTTCAGGACTTCCGGCGACAGCAACCGTGCCGGTTATATGTGGCGCAAGTGGTACCCGACCAACCGTCAGCTCGACAACTGGCAGGCCTACCAGATGAGTGTCGTCTACCCGTCCATCCGACTTGCCGAGATTTATCTCAACTACGCGGAGTGCCTTATCGAGAAACCCAGCCCCGATCTTGCAACTGCGTGTGAATACATCAACAAGGTTCGCAACAGGGCCGGCCTCAACAACATCGAGGCAGCTTATCCCGGAATTGACTCCAACAAGGATCTTCTTCGCGAGGCTCTCAGGATGGAGCGCATGGTCGAGCTCAACGGTGAGGCCGTCCGCTGGTACGATACAGTCCGCTGGATGACCGCAACCAACGAGTGCACGACCAAGAACTGGACACTCAAGTGCAGCGCCACCACCTATCATGAGTCGTATGAGAGGGTAAGTGACGACTTCCCCGGAGGAGATCCTACCTTCGTCAATAGAGACTACCTGTTCCCGATCTACTCAGGACACCTCGCACAGATGACCAACATGACCCAAAACCCCGGATTCTGATGAAAAAAGCATTATACATTCTGGGCGCTTTCGCCCTCTGTCTCACGGCCTGCCAAGACTACCGTGACGACCATATGGTAGAAGATTCGGTCTATCTCCGCAGTGCCGACGAAACCCTCGTGGCCGAGTACTCCGTCTACGACGCGGTCAACCGCATCGGCGTAATCAAGGCCGGCAAGGGATTCTCTTCCTGCACCGTCGAGCTCGGAGTCGACAACTCCCTCGTAGGTGACTACAACTACGAGCACGGAACCGACTACGTCCCGCTTCCGAAGTCCTTCTACAATGCCTCCGAGCTCGATGGCCTTACGGTCAAGTTCGGCAAGGACGAAGCCCGCAAGATGGTCGACATCAAGTGGGAACCGTCCGCAATGGTGGCAGAGATGTCTTCTACCCCCGACAAATATGTGATTCCTGTCTACATCAAGAGCGCGTCGATTGACGTGCAGGAGGCAAAGAGTCTCGTTCTTGTGCGCCCCATCCTTTCGACCCTTGCCGTGCGCGACCTCAACAATCCCGTCACATGTCGTGAGAACAACACCGCGACAGTCAAGCTCGGCCTGATCCTCAGTTCTGCGATTCAGACCAAGGACGTCACAGTCAAGCTTGCCTTTACTCCCAAGGCCATGACCGTCGGAGGAAAGAGCTATGAAGCCGCTCCCGCCGGCGCCGTCGCTCTCCGCAAGGAAAGTGTGGTGATTCCTGCAGGTGTCAGCGAACTCGACTTCCAGGTCGACCTCGACATGAACGGTATCCCTAACGGCAACGACCTGTTCTCAGGAGAAATCGCCATCACCGGCGTTGAGGTCCGCAAGACTTCCAATCTCGACAAGGCGCGTGCCGACGAGTCGGCCGACGAAGTCCTGACCATCATGCCTGTAACTGCGGACAAGATGAATGTCCTCGTAACCCGTACCCACAAGTAATGAGATTCAGCGCAATCATAGCATCTGCAGCCATACTGCTTGCAGTGTCCTGCAATTCGGCTTCCGAGGGGCTTCGTCAGGAAAACGAAGCCCTCAAGGCAGAGAACCGCAAGCTTTCGCTTGCCCTCAAGGAGTACGTGGAGCAGATCGACGTTATCTACAAGATGCCCCGTGCCCCCAAGGTCGTAAAGCAGCCGCCCGTGCTCTTTACGGATATGCTCCTTTGTTATGGCGGCAGTCCCAACAGGGGAGAGCTCAACATCTGGAACGCGGAGCGCTTCGCCCCGTCGGTCAGCTGGACCGACCCCAAGGGCAGGGAGCGTTGGCTTTTCGACGGTTTCCTCGCCATCGAACCACGCCTCTACGGCCGCTCCGGCGAGCCTGAGAACGTAGCTCTTTCCAACGAAGACCTCGGCGGCATGGCCATGAGCGGGCACAAGGAGCACTGGCAGGAGCTTATCGACTATTGGATGGCTCCAGGCAACGGTTTCCATGCCCTCGAAGAGGCAGTAGCCAACGCGGCTACGCGTCTTGGCAATCCGCCTTACAAACGCAAGGTTGTGATGAACCTTCCCGATGCCGTAATCCACGAGTACTTCGAGGACCTCGATTCGCGTACGGCCTACTGGGGCTCGCTGGACGGCAGGGAACTCGACTTCGCCAATCCGGCAGACCGTGCCGCGGCCTGCCGCTGGTTCATTGACACGATGAATGAAAAGTTCCGCGCAGCCGGATTCAAGTATATCGAGCTTATCGGATACTATGTCCATTCCGAGGAGATTCCCACTCCTACCCGCGGCTGGCGCTGGGGTTGGAAGAGGCTCGACCAGTACCTCCCTATGGTGGCAGACTACCTCCACTCCCAGGGGCAGTATCTTACCTGGATCCCTTACCGCGAGGCGGCAAGTTACGACCGTACCGAAGAGCTCGGCATCGACTACACCTGGATGCAACCCAATTACTATTGGGAAGGCGACCGCTACCCTTGGGAGCCGTCGATGAAGATGATTACAGACAACGGCATCAGCATGGAATTCGAGTTCGACGAAAGGCTTCTCGGCTCTTCGCAGCCGACCAGGGAGCAGCGACGCAGGTTCTACCTCTACATCGACCACGCCAAGAGCAGCGGCCTCTACGGAAAGCGCTCGTTCACCTATTTCCAGGATCATGACACCATCCGCAGGCTTGCCCTCTCGCAGGATCCCGAAGATGCCGCTGTCAGGGAGGATCTGTTCTCCTTTGTCGCCGGCAACCCTTTACGCAAAAAAGTCGTCAGATGACCTCAAGACCGACCATGATACTTACTTCTCTTCTTATAGCAGGGGCGATGCTTCTGTGCTGCAGGCCTGCGCCCGACCCGGTTTCGCCCGACGAGAGCCGGCCGGTGGCAAGCGTCACCGTCGAGACCCCCGGCAGCACGTCAGTGACCCTCGGCGTGAAACTTATCCATGCAGAGCGTGTATGGCTTCTTGCGCTTGGCCCCGACAAAACCGCTCCTTCGGCCGACGAAGTGAAGTCTTCCGGCTCATCCCTTGCCGCAGGCACGGGCGTCCTCGAGGGGCTGGCTCCCGGCAGTACATACATCCTGTATTATTGTCCCGAGTCGGCCTCAGGCAAGCTTGGAAGCGTCTCTTCGCTGGAGTTCAGGACCATCTCCGTCGAGCCGTACTCCTGGGAGAAGTCGCGCGACGGCATCCCGTTCTTCGCCCAGACCGCCCTCATCTACGGCGGCGGACCGCGCACGCCCAAGTACTGGACTCCCGAGCGTATCCGCACCCACGTCTCGTGGACCGATCCAGAGACGGGCGAGGAGAAGTGGCTGTTCGATGCGTTCCTGATGTTGGAAATGCGCACGCCTTCCAATAACCCTCCCCACGCGCTTGCCATTGGCATCAAGGACTGGTCTGATCCTTCCGTCGCAATGCTTGCCGCCAACCAGAAAGACGCTATTGAATGGCTTGACTACTGGTTCCTTGAGAACAACGGCTTCAGGGCTCTCGATCAGGCGGTAGCTGAGGTGACTTCGCGTATCGGTCCCCCTCCCGTTACCCCAAAGGTGATTGTTATGATGCCGGACATCCCTGTTCATGAGCGCTACAATGTCCCCGGTTCTTCAACCAAGTATTGGGGCTCGGCAGAAGGCAGAGATCTTGATTTCTCGATTGTAGCCGACAGGGTCGCCGCGTATCGCTGGTATGTCGACGAAGTGCGCAGCCGCTTCGACCGGGCCAACTTCCAGAACATAGAGCTCGGCGGTTTCTACATCATGAGTGAGGAACTTCCCTCAACGCGCTCCGGCATTGGCGGCAATGGCGGCGATTATGTCAATGGCATAATGCTCGATGGCTGGGAGGTCTATGCCAAGGCCTGGGACGACGTGTTCCCGGCGGTATCCAATTACATCCACCTATTCAACGAGGCCGTCGTATGGGTGCCTTACCGCCGCGCAGCAGGCTTCCGCTATTGGAAGGAATTCGGTATCGACTATGCCTACATGCAGCCTAACCGATTCTGGGACACCAACAACGTCAATCCAATGCCGTCGTTCTTCTCCGATATAGCGACCTACAATCTGCTGATGGAGCTCGAGATTGACGACCGCGTGATGGTCCATCCCGTCGACGGATCCGACTCTTCCTACAAAGAGGGCGAGACCTACGAGACTTACCGCGCACGCTGGCGTGAGTATGTCGACGGTATGTTGGGCGCCAAGGTCTATGGCAACAAGCAGCTCGCCTACTATATGGGCGCAGACTCCTTCAACCATCTCCTCCAGAGCAAAGTCCCTGAAGAGCAGGCCCTCATCAACGAGCTGTGCAGGCTTATAGCAAACGACCCTCTCAAATCCAAAAACAAATAACCTCTATACATATGAAAAAGTTAATCAACACTATCCTTGCTGCCGCGGCGGTCTTCGGACTCTTCGCGTGCACACAGCCTGAGCCCGAAACCCCGGAGACTCCGGCTACTGTGTTCGAGATTGACGATCTCGAAGCTCTTCCGGCCGAAGCCGGTACCTTCACCGTTGGCATCAACACCAACGTCGCATTTACGGTAAGCGTGCCTTCCGACGTCTCTTGGCTCCGCTATGTCGAGACCAAGGCTGCTGAGCAAACCGCTCCCGCCACCAGGAAGACAGTTACCTTCGAAATCGACCTCAACGAAGCCGACGCCATGCGCCAGGCCCGTGTGAGCTTCCTCGATACGGCAGGTGAAGTCCTCAAGAACTTCACCGTTATCCAGAAGGCAGGCGGCGGTATCCAGTTCGAAATCGGCACTCCTTCCGATGCGTCTGTTTCCGGTGATATAATTACCCTCGACGTGACATCCAACGTCCCGTTCGATGTCGTCCCTGAAGTCGATTGGATTACGGTCAATTCCAAGACCCAGACGTCCATCGAACTCTCGGTAGCGCCCAACGGTACCACCGAGGCCCGTGACGGAGTAGTCAACTTCTTCCGTGAGGGCACCGACAAGCTTATCGGCACCATCACGATTCACCAGATGGAGCCTGCCATCATTATCAAGTCACCTGACGGCACTTCTGGTTATCAGAGTGTTCTCGTTGCCAATCTTGCATATATGGCACTGACTTCCGGCCCTGCCGAAATTACGTTCGCCAAGGGCACCCACGAAGGTGATTTTGTGCTTCAGTCCGGCAGCGTACCTGTCACCATCACGGGTAACGGCGTCGCTACTCTCGACGGAACCATCGAAATCGACGGTGTTCAGGCCACGATCAAAGATCTCACCATCGCTCCTTCCAAGGAAGGTGCTCTCCCGATCTTCGAGACCAGCTACAATTACCAGCACGGCATCTTCGTCCATAAGGCCGGCTACGGCCTCCGCATCGAGAATGTCAAAATCGACATGAGCAATCTCGCTGCCGATGCAACCGGTATCTTCCTCCTTTCTGAAGGAGAGAGGGGCACTCAGACCGACATCATCCGCGGCTCTACCATTGACGGCGGTGCTTCTGGCCATCGCCTGATGCAGGCTTATGGTGCCAAGGTATCCATCACTGGCAACTCCTTCCTCAATCCTTATTCGAGCTATGCAGTAAGGATCGGAGAGAGTGGCGGCGAGGTCCTCGTGTCGGGTAATACCTTCTCCGGTACCCCTGCCTGCGGAGTCCATTTCCACAACCTCAAGAATTCGACAATCACCCTTGGCAACGGCTCCAAGGACACCAACAAGTTCGGCGACATCGCTACCCCCTACAAGGCCAATTCCGATGTTACCGGCGACGGCAACACCTTTGCTCCTCCTGTAACTTATTCCGACGAAGTCGTATCTATTGTTGTCGATCCCAACGCTCCCGCAACGCTTTCGCGCGTCTGGGGTAAGTACAACGGCTCTACCGGCGCATGGGACGATGAGATTACCGACTGCTCCAACTGGAACCGCAACGGAATCATCTCCGGCGACTATGTCTATGTGCCTATCTGCGGCAATGAAGAAGGCAAGTATGGCGTGGCTGTATTCGACCTCTACACCGGCGACTATATCCGCACCATCACCAACGGCTTCACCAAGGAAGGACGTTTTTGGACCAGCGGTATCGTCAAGATGGCGGGTTACGACAGCGACGTGATTTATGTCTGCAATATGGCAATGGGTGATTCCAACCAGGACCTCGTGGTCTACCGCATGATCGAGCCCGATTCGGAGGGTGTACCTACCAAGGCAGAAGAGGCTATGCGTTATACTGTCCCTGCGGGCGAGCGTTACGGTGACAAGATGACCTCGTACGGTACCGACGAAGACGGCCTCCTGATGTTTGTTTCATTCTACGACAACACGGCTGCCAAGACCTATCGTCAGGAAGTCGAATTCCGCCTTACTTCCGGTGTAATCGACTCTACTCCCGACGCTCTCTCGAATGCTCTTGCAGGAAAGGGTGGTGCCCTTACCGGAGGAGTTTACATTCTTTCGGCTCACAACACAGGCGCTAACTCCACCAGACAGGCTCTTTGGGCCAATAACTTCGAAATGAGATTCGTAGTTGGATGGTGGTGGGGAAATGCCCTCGACCAGTGGTACAACTGTAGGATCGACGACAATGCCGACTGGGGATCCGACCCCGGTTCTATCTTCACGAACGTCGGCAATTACGATTCTAGCTGTCTGGATCCTCGCCTTGCCTTTATCGGCGGCATCCGTTACCTTCTCTATACGGTTGTCGAGCAGGATTCCGACAACAGGTCGAGCGGCTATCTCCGTATGGTCAGGACTCCTGATGCTGCTGGGACTTCGGCTTATGGCCTTCTCAATGCCTTCTGGGCTGTGCGCGACGATGCTTCTGCATTCCAGCGCTACCCGATCGGCGACACCGACGACTTCCTTGCTGTTGGCAGCGAAGGCACCAACAAGACCGGCTTCTGCGACATAGAGTACAAGGGCGAGAACGGCGAAGAGGTCTATGTCCTCTCCGGCATCACCTCCACCGGTATGTCCGTCTTCAAAGTCGACTAAAACTTATCATTTCGAAAAAAGGCCGTCCATTTCGGGCGGCCTTTTTTGGTTGTATGCTTATTGAGATTTACTCCTATTCCAGATCCAGGAAGCGGGCGAAGGCGGCGACGTCGAGATTGTAGCCGCGGGGACCGGCGAGAATGTCACCCTCGGGAGAGAGGATGAAGTAGTTCGGCTGAGAGTTGACTCCGAAGCGATCGAGTACCAGGCGGGAGTTGACGCGCCCGACGTCCTTCAAGACCTTTCCAGAGGGGGTAGTTACCCATTTTTCTTCGGGAAGGCGCGTTTTGTCGTCGACATACAGAGACACAATGACGAAGTTGTCGCGCAGCCTCCCCAGCACTTCCGGATCGCTCCAGACGCGGGCTTCCATCTCGCGGCAATTGACACAGCCGTGGCCGGTGATATCTATGAAGACCTTCTTTCCGGTAGCGGCCGCGGCGGCAAGGCCGTCGTCCAGGTTGTCGTAGCCCGTCAGGCCGTGGGGCAGCGACACCAGTCCGCTCTCGCCCCCGAGCGCGGTCCCCGGCAGGACGACGGTTTCCCCCGCCGCGGGTGCGTACTTCCCGAGCCTTATATGCTGGGTCTCCATCGGAGGCAGGTATCCGCTCAAAGCCTTGAGGGGAGCGCCCCACATTCCGGGTATCATGTACGCTACAAAAGCGAAATCAAGAACAATTAGGGCTATCCTCAGCACAGAGAACTTCTTTATCGGCGTATCATATTTGAAACGGATCAACCCAAGCAGATAAAGCCCCAGAAGGGTAAAGCAGACTATCCAAATCGCAAGATAGATATCCCTGTCGAGCAGATGCCAGTGATAGGTCTGGTCCGCCACACTGAGGAACTTAAGACCGAGGGCAATCTCTACAAACCCCAGTACGATTTTCACACTGTTCAGCCAGCCGCCGCTCTTGGGCAGTTTCGAAAGGACTGACGGGAAGAAAGCAAACAAGGTAAACGGCAGGGCAAAGGCAACACTGAACGCCAGCATCGTCACCATCGGCGCCCAGAACTCGCCCTGGGTACTCTTAATCAGGACAGTACCCACTATCGGCCCCGTGCAGCTGAAACTTACCAGAACCAGCGTCAGCGCGAGGAAAAACACTCCCAGCAGGCCCTTCTTGTCGCTGCCCGAGTCGGCCTTATTCGTCCACGACGCCGGCAAGACGATCTCGAACGCCCCGAAGAACGACGCGGCAAAGACCATGAACACGAGAAAGAACACGATATTGGGCAGCCAATGGGTCGAGAGCCAGTTGAAGATGTCCGCCGTCACGGTCGAGCCTCCAACCGCCCACGTCAAGCCTATTATCACACTTATCGGAACGGTATACAGCAGGACGATGAAAAGCCCATACATCGCCGCCCTGAACCGAGCCCTGGCCGGGCTGCCGCTCTGCCTGAGGAAGAACGATACGGTCATCGGCACCATAGGGAAAACGCACGGCGTCAGCAACATCAAAAAGCCCCACAGTATCGCCTCGAGAATCAGCGACCACAAACCACCCGACTTCGCGGGCTCGGCCGGCCTGGCAATCTCCACCGCGAAATCATAGTCCTCCGGCACATCACACTCATCCCCATGGCAGGCGCTCCAGGTGACAGTCCCCTTAAGCGCGTTCGCTCCGTTCGGGTCCACGGCCTGCCTTAGCACATAAGTGTCCATGGCCACTTCCAGGCCCTTGTAGTCCGCCGGCTCGAATTGCTCGGCCGGCTCCCCCGCAGGGGTCAGGCCATCCGCGAGTTCGAGGCTCACGCCTATCGACTTGTCGGACATGGGGTGGATGTAGTAGCCCTGCGCGATCTTCGCGGTCAGGACGAGTTCGGGCTGGGCTTGGTCTGCGCGGTCGACTTTCGCCTCCCAAACTACCGCGGGAGCGAGCTGGAACAACAGCGCGATTAGGAACGAAGCGATCATGTTCCAAAGATACAACAAATCATTATCTTTGTAGTTATGAAGAAATTTCTTTTTGTTATCGCTTTGATTTTCGGAGCGTTTGCTTTCGAGCCACAACCCGCTTATGCTGTCGCTCAGGAAGATGATATCGAGAAAATGTACGAACAGTACATTACTCCGGAAGTTCAGGCCGTGCGCGACCGCTTCGATCAGATGGAGCAGAGAAATGCCGAAGTCCGCGCTGCGAATCAACTGCGAGTAAATATCGCTCTGGTTATTTCCATTCTGGTTGGACTTATTCCATTCTTTTGGATTTTAGTCAAGTCTTTCAAGACGGGCTCCTGGAAAGCGAATCCGAGCGGAACTGTATGGGGGCTGGTTATTGCCCTGGCCGGGGGCGTTTTGCTCTTTGCCGTCAATTTTGGAATCTTCTGGCTCCGGTTTAAGTACGACGACGCCTTCAATGCCGTCCTGACTTACGGACTTGTGTTGGCGCTGATTATCGGAGTGATTTATCTTTTGAATAAGAAAGGGTAATGGAGGTTACTTTCGCTGACGCATGAAAACTTATAGAATACTTGTTACCGGCGGTTCGAGCGGGATCGGGTTCGAGACCGCTAAGACTTTGGCGCTTGCTGGGCATACCGTTTTTGCTGCGGCTCGCCGCGTCGAACTAATGGAGCCCTTACGGAAGTTCGGAGTGACTCCGCTGCGTTTGGATGTGTGCGACGAGGCGTCGATTGATGCTTGTCTCTTGGAGGCGGGCGCCATCGATGTATTGATCAACAACGCCGGCTTCGGCTATTTCGGCGCGATCGAGACCGTCCCGTTGGAGGAGGCACGCAGGCAGCTGGACGTGAATGTATTCGGGCTGGCTTCACTTACTAAGAAGGTCCTGCCAGGGATGCGCGAGCGCGGTTTCGGACGCGTCATCAACGTCAGTTCGGTCGCGGGGCGTGTGCCCATGTATTTCGGAGCATGGTACAATGTCTCGAAGTACTCGGTAGAGGCGCTTTCGGATGCGCTGCGAATGGAGGTTAAGCCGTTCGGAATCGACGTCGTTCTGATTGAGCCGGGCGGAATCCGTACGGACTGGGGAATCATAGCCGCCAAACACCTGGCTGAGTCTTCGAAGGGAACGGCCTACGAAGAAGACGCGCTTCGCGAGGCGGTAGTGATGGACAGGGGCTACACGTCCCAGCTGCTCGCAAAGCCGTCGGCAGTCACGCGCGCTATCTTAAAGGCCGTCAAAGCCCGCCGGCCCCGCGTCCGGTATCTGGTCGGATCCGGCGCCCGCTCGCTGGTCTTCTGGCATGCCGTGCTTCCCGCCCGCTGGTGGGATGCCTGCTCGAGGGTTTTGGCTGCGCCATGGCTGGTTCGTTTTGCTAATAAACTGAAATAGATATGAAAAAAGTTTTAATAGTTTTAGCGCTTTTGTTTGTCGGTTTCAGCGCTTTCGCTCAGACTTTAGATTTCGCGGATCCCGAAGTTTTGCGCTGCGCCCTTCATTCCGGCGACCGCAACGGCGACGGCGTTCTGTCTAAGGCCGAGGCCGATTCTATCACCGTCCTGAACCTCACTTCATACAGAATCCACATGTTCGAGGTGAAGACATATGAAGATCTGCAAAAATTCCCCCATCTGAAAAAAGTCTGGCTCGGCGAAAGCCAGTTGCCTCTTGTCGATCTGTCCTTCAACTACGAACTGGAAATGGTCGCCGTCCAGAGCGACGAGTTGCAGACTTTGGTATTGGCCGTCGGCTGCTACCCTCAACTCATCACCCCCACCCGCGAGGGTTCATTGACCGTCAAACGTGTCATCAGCCCCGCCGACCCCAATTCCATTTGGTATCAGTAGCACCACATGGAGCTCATTAGGCTGATTATCAGCGCCTTACAGAAAGACGGCTCCGCAAAACGCGGAGCCATCTTTTAGCATTTCGCTGATAATCAAATAGTTATCCACCACGAATAGCGAGACGCTATTCGCCAGAGCTGGTGGCTTGGTCGTTGACGATTTCCATTGCTGCCTGGAGCTGTTGGATCCAGGTGCGGATTTCATCTTTAGTCTGCTCGGCGAAATCTTCGGTGACGTCAATGATGATGTTCTTTCCGGAAACCGACATATTGGGGTCATCGCTGTACTCAGCCGCGACAAGAACGGCTATTGTCTCGGACTTGCAGGTGATGGTTTCGATGCACTTGTTGCAGACATCACCGCTGAAAGTCCACTCGTACTTTACGTCGTAATAGGGCTCGTTTCCAGCCCTCATGCTGAAGGAGAAGGCAATAGTATTGCCAGAGTCCTCGGTTTTGTAGTTGTAGTACGGCGGCAGGTTCTCGTCTGTCTTGCCATCGCCATCTTCATCGACATTCTCCTCTCCCTCTTCGTTCAACATATCCAAAAGTCCTGTGCAGGACGGCAGCACGAACATCATCGCCCCCGCCATCATAATCGAAAGAAATAACTTTTTCATATCTAAAATATTCTAAGGTCTTCCGGTGTTCCAGGTGAGATTGCTGGTGGTAGAGAATTTTGCCAGTCCGATATTCAGGTCTGTCAACTGGTAGCAGTTGCTTATCGTATAGTCGCCGTCAGGAAGCTCTGAATAATAGATTGTGCAATTCGTGACATTCTCCATCGACTTATCCAATCTGGTCGCCCTGTTCTCATATGGAATTGCGCTTATTCCAATATGGAATCCTTTCATAACAATGCTTCTCAGTGAGGTGCAGTTATTGAAAAGGTATGCGTAGTTGGTACACGCGTGAGTTTCGAAATCATCGTTAAAGACAATACTTCCAAGCTTCGTACAACCATTGAACATATAACTGACACCCGTTACGGTTCCTTTGATTCCGGACAGATTTAAGGAAGTGAGAGAGGAGCAACCACTGAACATCATTGCGGTATTTGTCACACCAGGCATATCGAGTGCCGGGACTGCTGTCAGTTTTTCGTCTCCCCAGAACATCTCATATGCATTTGTCACGGCTGTAAAGTCAATGCTTGACGGTAAAGAGACCGAAGTGAGTTCGTGTAAACGACAGAACATACAGCTCGCCGAAGACCCAGTAGCCATTTCAGAAGCAGCGGTTCGTAAAGTAACTGTTCCGCTTGCGTAGGTCGCCCAAATATCAAATAGAGAGCCGTCAGCGCTGACTTTCGTGCAAACACCTGCTTCTTCACTATAACTGCCACTATCGCCTAGAGAAACAGCCAGTGCACTAATATTATAATCATCTGATGTCTCATTGGCCGGGGCAGGTTCACCTTTGGCAGCTGCGGCCAATGTTTTGATTGCAATGTTAAATTGAGCGCCGGAGAGAAGCTGTGGCTTTCTGCTAAGCGTCGAACGCCCGTCGAAATTGGTGATGGTAGTTATCTTATTGCGAACAGTTGTGAAGTCGCTGGAGTACGTGAAGCTCTGAAGTTCGTTTTTTGAGCTATCGTAAATTTTGATGGTGAAACCAGGAATAGTATACCCAGGCATTAGGGCGAAATAATAATCGGTACCGTTACCGCCGTAGTTTGCCATATCAAGATAAATGGAAGTCTTGGGAAGGCCTCCGAAAGGTACAACACTCGAAATGGTTTCTGTAGCGCTGTCAAAAATCACTTTGACACGGGAATCGCAGATATTCGTCGTTCCATCCAAAGATGTAAGAACTGCATACGAAGCATCATTGCAATGAGAAGAGAATTTCAGCAGGTGATAGACATTCTTAAACGCCAGGTTCCTGTCTTGGGAATATGCAACCCGAGCCTGAACTCTTCCGAATGTCTGGGCATTCTCCGCGAGAAAACCGTCGGCGCACCAGCCGTAATAAACCCAGAATCCGTAAGCCTTGTCAGATTCCGCAGCGATGGTGGTATTGTCTGAATAGATGTTTACAGGATTAAACGAGTTATCATTTGACGGATCGGGGAGAGTCCATGCCACATAAAAATCTGCCGCTTCGATTTTGTCTTTGGTTGCTCCGGTAGCGGAGAAATCAAAAGTGGCGGAAGAAGAACCCCCTGGAGCAAGTCCAGAGGAGACCAGTTTTGTTACACTGGGACCAGCAACGCGGCCAGAGGGAATCGAGGCCATTGAAGGATCGGAGGAGAAAGCACGAAGAGCTATTTTATCCCCCGCCTCCCAAATCGGCATATCGCCGTCGATTGTAGCGCGGGTGCCGGGAGCGGCTGGATCCTCACCTATGGTGGCCGCAAAGGTTATGATAGTTTCAGCGGGCTCAACGATTTCGACAGTTTCTTCCAGAACGGGTTCCTGCTGAACGGGTTCAACCTGGCAGGAGGCGGCGAAAGCCATCAAGGCAGCAGCCGCAAAAATGTACGTAATCCTTTTCATATGGCGGCTAGATTGTGTCAGTGTCATAACGTTCACCAAAAGCGTTGCCACCGTTATTTAGGAGGCTTGCGTCAAGAAGGGCTGAGCCGACCTTAAGTTCAATGACTTCGGTGTCGGGTGCGAAGTAGAGTTCTTTTTTCATATGGTTAATGTGTTAATAATTGCCTTTTTGCGCGAATTTACAAAGGTGGGAAGGATGGGATAGGAAAACACCACCAATATTGGGGGAAATGGGCGGCCCAGGCCCCCGAAAAGCACCACCATTTGTGAGAATCGCTATCTTTGTATACCTAAAAATGAGACTCGGAAGAAGAATAATCCTGGCACTCGCGGCGACCATGGTGGCGCTGCCGGCGGGGGCGTACTACGACAGCCGTGGTCACAACCTCGACTCGCTCGAGAGGGTGGTAGCGCGGTGGACCCCGGATGCCGTGGACCGCGCCTCCGAGGGGGAACTCGTCCGCCTCAACACGGACTACCGCAACCTGATGCTGGGCTACAGCCCGATCAACCGCGATAAGAGCATCTTCTACGCCCGCAAGGCCCTCGAAATCAGCCAGCCGCGCGGGTGGAAGGCGGCCGACTCCGACGCGCTGCGCTACCTGGGCCAGCACTTCTACAGCCGTGACCAGTTCGACAGCGCCATGGTCTATTACAAGGCTTCCCTCGCCGCAGTCGAGGCGATGGCCGCAGGGGCTCCCTCCCCCACCAACCCCGAGGGCTACGACGAGAAGTTCGTCGACGACTATTATTCCGCGCTCTACGGGGCCATCGGCAACCTTTACAACATGATGGATTCGATCCCGCAGGCGATGGTATACTACGAGAAAGCGGGCGCGATCTTCGACAAATACGGCTGGAACGAGAGCAACTCTATCCTGTGGTACAACATCGGGGAGACGTGGGTGGAGCAGGGCGATATGAAGCAGGCCAGGTCCGCCTACGACAAGGCGATGGCGTATGCCCAGGCATCCGGCGACTCGCTGATGATAGTTGACGCATGGAAGGGCTACGGCCACCTGTATCTGGCAAGCGGCAAAACCCGGAAAGCACTCCCCTACCTTCGCCGTGCAGACGCCTACTACGACGCGCATCCCGACTACTCACCGGTTTTCCGGACTGAGAACCTGAACTATATAAAGGAAGCGCTTTCGCTTCAGAAACGTCAGCTCACCTGGGCCATCGGCGGGTTCGTGCTGCTGGCGGCGGTAGTGTGCGCAGTAGCGTTCCGGCGCAGGAGGCGGCCATCCCCAGGCGGAGTCAAAACCCCGCCCCACGAAACAGCCATGCCCGCCGAAGCTGCCGCCAGCCCTGCCGTCCCCTCGCCCGGCGCGCCCGAACTCAACGACCGCGAGCGCGACATCCTTGCGCTTCTCGCCAAGGCCTACACCTCCAAGCAAATCGGCGAAGCCCTCTTCCTCAGCACCGAAACCATCAACTGGTACCGCAAAAAGCTTTTGGTGAAATTCGACGTGGCCAACACCCCCGAACTGGTACTGAAAGCGAAGGAACTCGGACTGATCTGATGCGTAAGATGGCCTCGCCGGGCCTGGTGAAAATAGCGAAGAAGCTTAAATAATCCCTCGTTCGCGAAGGTCTTCGCGAAGAGAATCCACTCCGAAGAAACGGACAGCCGGGATGCCGAAGGCGATCGAGCCCTCGACATTGGCCGCATTGTCATCGATAAAAAGACACTCAGACGGGGTCAGACCGAAGCGGTCTACCAGCCTCTGGAATATTTCCGGCGAGGGTTTGAGAAGATGTTCCTCCCCCGAAACCAACATCCCGTCCAGAAGGCCGAAAACGGGGAATTCGTTTCTTACCAGACAGAACGTCTCGGCAGACCAGTTGGTAAGCCCATACAGCTTATAACCTTTTGCTTTCAGTTCGGCTACCATTTCGCGCATTCCGGGTATCTCCCCTCCTATCATCTCGATCCAGCGGTCGTAATATGCCTGGATATCGGCGGCATACTCGGGGTATATCGCCGAGCGTTCAGCTATACCCTGGGCGAAGGGCTTACCCCCGTCCATCTCAGTGTTCCACTCCGAAGTACAGACATTCTTGATGAACCAGTCTGCCTTCTCTACACTGCCGAAATATTTATCCAGCATACGGTGTGGGTTCCAGTCCACCAACACCGCTCCGAAATCGAAAATAATAGTAGTTACTGCCATATCTTTCCGCCGCAAAGATATGGAAAAACTCACAGCGTTTTCGCAAATAATTACTATATTTATCAAAATACAATCTTATGTTACTTGGAATCGACATCGGAGGCACAACTATCAACCTGGGTCTGATAGAAAACAATAAGATCGTAAACAAGTTGTGTGTCCCCTCTTTCCGCCAGGGAGCGGAGCTCGAAGAAACCCTTGTTCACCTTGAAGACGCTATCCGTCAGATCATCACTCCGGACGTGAGTAAAATCGGTGTGGGAGTACCTACCCTCGTAGACGCCGAGCAGGGCATAGTCTACGATGCCTCGAACATCCCTTCCTGGAAAGTCGTTCCCCTCAAGGCTTACCTTGAAAACGCCTTCAACATTCCAGTCGGGGTAAACAACGACGCAAACTGCTTCGTACTCGGAGCCGCCGCCAGGCTTGGCAGACCCTCCAAGGTAGTCGTTGGAGTTACGCTCGGAACCGGTACCGGAATCGGCGTAATGATAGAAGGCAAACTCTACAACGGAGTCAACTGCGGCGCCGGCGAGTTGGGGGCCATGCCCTACATAGACGGAATCTATGAAGACTATTGCTCGAAGAAATTCTTCTGCTCGAAAGGACTCGAGCCTAAGGACGTTGGAGACAAAGCCTTCGCAGGAGATCCTCAGGCCCTGAAATTGATGGACGAGTTCGGAACTCATCTCGGCCGCCTCCTTACAATGATCCTATTAGCCTACGATCCCAGCGACATAGTCTTCGGCGGCGGAGTGGCTCATTCCTTCCCGCTCTTCAAGGACGCCATGTACCGCTCGCTTGCGGAGTCCTACCCTTATCCCAGATTCCTCGATAAACTAGTAATAACGGCCATGCCCGAGGGAGACATCCCGGTGCTCGGCGCCTCACTCCTGTAATCGATATGAAAAAGTACTTAAGCCTCATCATTCTCGCAGCGATTGCCCTGTCGTCCTGCCGGGCCAATCTCGAAGGAACAGACCTCACACACTGGAAACTCCAGCGCGAAGGCAGCAAGCAGGTCTATGACGCTACCGTCCCCTGTACCGTAGCCGGCGCGCTCAATGAAGCCGGCGTCTTCGGCGAAAACGTCCTCGAACAGGACCGCTACTTTTCAATAGACAAAGTTCAGTTCGACTCGCCGTGGATCTTTGCTACAAGATTCAAGGCAGAAAAAGGGCTGAACCATGTCCTGCGCTTCGAAGGAATCAGCTACTCCGCAGATATCTGGGTCAACGGAAAACAGATAGCCTCAGCAGATACTACAGTAGGAGTTTTCTGTATCCGCGAGTACGACATAACTAAGATCGCAAAAGCAGACAACACCCTCAAGGTACGCGTCTTCAAGGCTCCCGAGCAGTGTCTCAACAACGGCTACGTAGACTGGAATCCCCGTCCGGTAGACGAGAGTATGGGTATCTGGCGCAAGGTGGAGCTCATCTCGACCCCCGATGTCAGAATCGCAGATGTCTTTGTAAAGCCTGAAGTCAACGTAGAGAATCTCAACGAAGCGTCAATTACCGTCGAGGCTACCCTCGTAAACCATAGCCAGGCCCCCACCGAGGGAGTCCTTCGCGGCGTCTATGAGTCCGGCCAGTTCGAAATAGCAGTCACCCTCGCCCCGGGCGAGACTAGAACCATAACCGTTCAGGAACCCATCGTCAAACCCAGCATCTGGTGGAGCCACGATATGGGTAAACCGAATCTCTACAACCTCAACATCAGTTTCGCAAAGGGAGACATAGTCTCACACTCCAGGAAAGTCCGCTTCGGTCTTCGCGACATCAAGGGCGAGATCGACCAGTACGGCCACCGTCTCTTCAAGCTCAACGGCCGCCCCATCCTTATCAAATCAGCGGGATGGACAGACGACATCTTCATGCAGGATACCAGGGAGAGAACTCTCAACCAGCTCGAGCTCGTAAAGAACATGGGCCTGAATTCCGTTCGCTTCGAAAACATCTGGAGCAAGGACGGATCAGTCTATGACCTTTGCGACAGCCTTGGAATCATGACCATGGTCGGCTGGAGCTGCCAGTGGGAATGGAAGGAATATTGCGGAATGAAGGAAGTCGGTCGCTTCGGCTGCATCAACGACCCCGAGACCGAGGCTCTCGCGATCCGCTACCTTCACGACCAGCTTCTCTGGATGCGCAATCACCCTTCAGTAATCAGCTGGGGAACCGGCTCCGACAAAATCATCCGGTGTTTCTGCACCGCTGATCGGACTTGTAACGCTCGGAGGACTGGGCGGTGCATATTATCTGATCCGCAGGAAAAGCAAAGAGAATGAAGAAGAGTATGAGGACAATATCCTTCCTGATCCGGACGATGGCAGCGACGGAGAGGCAGGATATGAGTCAGACAATGACACATCATCAGATGATTATGAGGATGATGATATGAATCTCATGCTTTACAGCATTCTTGAT
>ONOI01000005.1 GCA_900319375.1 uncultured Bacteroidales bacterium
GGCCACCCGCGGCCACGGGGAGCGGGGAGGTGTCCGTTGATAGCGAGTTCGAGCGTAGCGAGGACGAAGATAGCAATGGAAGGGTCCGAGCGAGCAAGTTGAAAACTTGCGAGACGGGTCCCGCGCGAGGTAGTCTCCGGCCGGAGGCTGAACTTCTATTCGTGCTCGATTTGGAGGTGGAGGGTGACTTCCCGTTGCCAGCCTTTTTCTTTGGCGAGAAAACACCCCCCAAAACTTGCCCCCCTAAATTTTTACGTAAACCTCCTAAAATTATTAGGAGTTATCAATAATATGCCTATCTTTGCATTGAGAACAAAGACAATATGAAGCAAAAACTGACCTCAAAAGAAGAAATGCTGATGAACATTTTCTGGGCCCACGGAAGTATGTTCATCAGGGATCTCATCTCGTATATCCCGGAGCCGAAACCCCACTACAATACCGTAGCGACCTTGGTGAAGTTTCTTGAAGAGAAGGGATTTGTGGAAAGGGAACCGATGGCGAACTCGTTCCGCTACAAGGTAAAGATTACCGAGCGCCAGTATCGGGGCAGTACGGTTTCCGACGTGGTGGCCCATTACTACAACAATTCGTACACATCGCTGGTATCTCAGTTCGTCGAGGAAGACAAAATCGACCTTGAGGACCTGAAGGCAATTATCGCGTCCATCGAAAGCAAGAAATCATGACGGAATTTCTTTTATACATAGGGCGCAGCGGTCTGTACCTCGCCGTTTTCTATACGTTTTACCTTCTGGTGATGCGCCGCACTACCTTTTACCGCTTCAATCGAATCGCCATGCTCGCGGGCTCGGTGGTATGCGCGCTCCTGCCGATGCTGAGAGTCCGGCCTGCTGCCGTGTTCGCGGCCGTTGGTCCGCTGACCATGACGTCGGTCGAGGGGAGCGCGGTCGAACCGCAAGCTTCGTTCCCATGGGCCATGCTCATTTTCGGCCTGTATCTGGCCGGCATCGCCTTCGTCCTCGGAGGGACGGTCATCTCGGCCATTAAGATCGGCCGGCTTGCGAAGAACGGCCGGGCTGAGGAAATAGACGGATTCAGGACCATCGTCATGGGCGACGACCTACCCTCGTTCACCTTCGGTAAGACCATCTTCATCGGCAGTCGCGACTTGGCGGTGAACCACGCCATCTTCGCTCATGAGACCATGCACGTCTATTGCCATCATTACCTCGACCTGCTGCTTTTCCGCATACTCCAGATTGTCTGGTGGTGGAATCCGTTGGTGTGGATCATGAAGACTGAGCTGGGCCTTCTCCACGAATACGAGGCAGACGAAGGCGTCATCCAAAAAGGCATCGATGCAACTCAATATCAATTATTATTAGTGCGAAAAGCCGTGGGAGATCAGCTGTTCTCCCTGGCCAGCGGCTTCCAACATGCAAAACTTAAAAACAGAATTACCATGATGCACAAACCTTCTTCAAGCGGCTGGTTGCGCCTTTCGTACCTGGCCATTATTCCAGTGCTGGCTATACTTGTATATGCCTGCAACTCCCCTAAACGCAATAAGGCGGCGGCACCGGCCGAAGAGACTATTGCCGTGCCTTTCGGAGAAGTAGAAGTAAAGCCTACTTTCAATTGCGAAGATGCAAATGCATTCGTCAATTGGATTTACGAACACCTTACCTATCCTGAGGCCGCTAAGGCAAAAGGTGCGGAGGGCAGGGCCGTGGTGCAGTTCTCCATTATGCCTGATGGTTCGATGGGAGAAGTCGAACTGCTTCGCGGCATTGATCCCGATCTTGACGCCGAAGTCCTGCGGGTGGTGAAAAGTTGTGATGTAAAGTGGGTCCCGGGCAAACAAAACGGAAAGCCCGTTAAAGTCACTTTCACCCTTCCCGTCATTTTCAAACGCCAGTAAAGTAATTGCCTCCTTCCTCTTATATGTCACTCAGAAGATGCCTGGCGGAGTTCGCCGTCCTGATAGTCCTCGCGGCACTGGCCGCGGTGGGCTGCAGCCCGGCGCCGTGCTATCCGATTCCGACGGAGGCGCAGGTGGAGTGGCAGAAGATGGAGATGAACATGTTCGTTCACTTTGGGCCGAATACGTTCAGCGGGCTGGAGTGGGGAACTGGTCAGGAGGCGGAGGACCTCTTCCGGCCGACTGCGCTGGACTGCCGGCAATGGGCCCGGACCGCGAAGGCCGCTGGAATGAAGGGAATCATCCTGACCGCGAAGCACCACGACGGCTTCTGCCTCTGGCCCAACCCAGTTAGCACTCACTGCGCGAAAGACGTGGACGTCCTGAAGGAGCTCTCGGATGCGTGCCGGGAGGAGGGGCTGAAGTTCGGGGTGTACATATCGCCATGGGACCGGAACGATCCCGCGTACGGGACGGCCGAATATAACGAGAAGTACGCCGAGACCCTGCGCAGCGTTCACAACGGTCGATATGGCCCCGTTTTCGAACACTGGTTCGACGGCGCGTGCGGCGAGGGGCCTAACGGCAAAAAACAGGAATACGACTGGCCGCTGTTCAACCGCACGGTCAGCGAGCTGCAGCCAGACGCGATTCAGTTCAGCGACGTGGGACCGGGATGCAGATGGGTTGGCAACGAACGTGGCGAAGCGGGGGAGACCAACTGGAGCATGCTCAATGTCGATGGGTATACGCCCGGCCTTGGGGCCCCGCCAGTCAGTTCGCTATCCCAAGGCGATGAAAACGGTGAACGGTGGATCCCGGCAGAGGCGGATGTCTCAATCCGGCCGGGATGGTTCTGGCGCAGCAGCGAAGACGGCCGACTTAAAACCGTCGAGCAGCTGATGGACATCTACTATTCGAGCGTCGGCCGAAACGCGCTGCTGCTCCTCAATGTCCCGGCCGACACTACCGGCCGAATTCCCGCCGCCGACTCCCTGCGCCTGATGGAATTCCGCCGGCAGCTGGATAGCGTCTTCGCCCGCAACCTGGCCGTCCGGGTCCATGGCCATGGCCGCAGGCTCCTCGACGGCGACTTCGACAGCTATTCGGTGCTGCGCCGGCCCTCGTTCGAAGTCGCGTTAGACGGCCCTATGACCTTCAACCGCATCCTGCTGCAGGAGTATATCCCGCTGGGTCAGCGAGTCCGAGCGTTCAGGGTCGAGGCGCTCAGTCCCGACGGGGCCTGGACCGATATAGCGACAGGCACTACCATCGGCTACAAACGCATCCTCCTCCTTCCCGAGACCACGGCCACCCGCCTTCGCATCACCGTCACCTCCTCGCGCGCCGTCCCCATCCTCTCCGAAGTTGGGGTGTATATACAACAAAAAAACCATCGCAGGTATTGCGACGGAGCGAATATATATAGAGTTTGTCTAAGAGATCGGGCGTAGCCGATCAAGACTTATGTTGTGTTTCGGTGTGGTAGCGGGAGTGGGTCACGATCCCACGACCTCCGGATTATGAATCCGACGCTCTAACCAGCTGAGCTACCCCGCCGAGGTTTTGTTGAGATAGAAGGACTCGAACCCTCACTGACAGAGCCAGAATCTGTAGTGCTACCATTACACCATATCTCAATTTTATGTCAAATCCCCCGAAAGGGACTGCAAAGGTAAAACTCTTTGCGGAATTTGCAAAATTATTTTTACAAACTTCTGCAAATCATTGCAATTGCCCAGACTTCGCAGCCTTCGCCGCTGCCTACGAAGCCGAGGTGTTCGGTGGTGGTGGCCTTGACGCTGACCCGGTCGGCGGAGACGCCAAGGATGCCGGCGAGAACGGAGCGCATCTGCTCCACAAACGGCGCGAGCTTCGGGGCCTGCAGGGCGATAGTGATATCGACATTGCCGACCTGCCAGCCGCGCTCGGAAACGAGTTCTATCACTTTTGCGAGCAGAATCTTCGAATCGATTCCCTTCCACTCGTCTGAAGTGTCGGGGAAGAGGTGGCCGATATCGCCCAGGGCGAGCGCGCCGAGAAGGGCGTCGCAAAGGGCGTGGATGGCGACATCGCCGTCTGAGTGGGCAACGAAGCCGCGGTCAGACGGGATCTGGACCCCGCCGAGAAACATCGGCAGGCCCTCGCGAATCTGGTGTACGTCGTACCCTTGTCCTATTCTGTATTCCATAAATTATACGTTATATTACACGTTTGTCCAGTGAATCTTTATTCCGGCGCGCTCCATTCCCCGACACCAGGTCATCTGCCGCTTGGCAAAGCGGTGGATTTCGATGGCGAGCTTGCGGCGCATTTCCTCGTAGGTCAGCTCGCCCTGGAGATAGAGCGTCACATAGCGGTACTCGAGTCCGTAGGACAGCAGCCTCTCGGCAGGGACGCCCGAATCCAGCAGCCCGCGGACCTCTTCAACCATGCCCCCGGCCAGACGCTCGTCCAGCCTGCGGTCTATCCGGGCCACCCGCTCCTCGCGAGTGACGAGGGTGCCTATGAAAAATGGCCGCTGGGGCAGCCCCTCGGGCGCGGTCCCGCTTGCTCCGCCGGCGTTTTCGGCCGCATGGGCCCCCGCCCCCTTCGCTTCGCTCAGGGGCACGGACGCCGTGAAGTCGTACGCGCAGGTCACGGCCGTAATGTAGAGGCCGGTCCCGCCGCAAAGGATGGGTACTCGTCCGCGCGAACGGATGTCTTTGTAGGCGGCAAGGAAGTCCTGCTGGAACTGGTAGACGTTGTATTTTTCGCCGGCCGGCAGGATGTCGATGAGGTGGTAGGGGACGTCTCCATATTCGGCCAGGTCTTTCCCGGTGCCGATGTCCATCCCGCGGTAGATCTGCCGCGAGTCGGCCGAAATGATTTCGCAGTTCCCGATTTCGTGGGCCAGGCGGACCGCATACTTGGTCTTTCCGGAAGCGGTGGGGCCGAGGACGCAGATGAGATCGATTTCGCCGGCGGAGTACGCGGCGGCCAGGGCGGGGATGTCGATCACCTCCGGCTTAGGCAGTTCTGCGATTTCGGGTCTCATGAGCGTTCGAGTTCGCGCCGGACGTCCTTTTCGCGGATAGAGGCGCGTTTGTCGTATTCTTTCTTACCCTTGGCGAGGGCGATGTGGAGCTTGGCGTAGCCGTTCTCGTTGATAAAGGCGCGTACGGCGACGATGGTAAGGCCCTTGGTCTTGACTTCCTGGGCGAGGTGGCGGAGTTCGCGCTTCGTAAGAAGGAGCTTGCGGTCGCGGACAGGTTCATGGCCGCCCCATGAGGCCCAGAAATAGGTCGCGATGTTCATCCCGCGGACGTAGAGCTCTCCTCCGGAGAAATAGCAATAAGCGTCCTGGAGCGACGCCTTTCCGGCGCGCAGGGACTTGATCTCAGTACCGACCAGAACAATCCCTGCATCGTACTGCTCGAGAAACTCGTAGTCGAACGACGCGCGCTTGTTGCTGATCTGTATTTTGCTTTTCGCCTTCGGCATAATAGTTATTTAAGCAAGCTCTTAAGGTACTCACACTTTGCAGGATTGCCGAGGGTCTTAGTAAGGTCGCAGGAGAGTTTGACGCAGTCGTGCCACTCACGCTTTTCCGTAATGCGGCCCTTTGTCAGCTTCACTACTATATTCATAGGAGAGCAGCCGGTAACATCGCAGGTAAGGAAGGTTCCGACACCGTAGGAGTCGAGAACGCGGCCGGCGCAGTATTTATGGATCTCGAGGGCACGCTCGATATTCAGACCATTCGAGAACACTACCTGCTTGGTCGCAGGGTCGATGCCGAGTTCCTTATACTTGGCGATAATCTTTTCGATCTGCTCCTCTTCGTTTCCGCTGTCGACGCGGAGGCCCTTGTACATCATGGCCATGCGCTTCGAGAGGTTGCTGAAGAAGACCTTGTCTCCGAAGCAGTCATAGAGGTAGATACCGTTGTCGCCGTCGAATACGTCGCTGAATTTCTTCATCACGGCGTAGTTACACTCGAACACTCCGCTGACATTCTCCTCGAAGGAGATGAGCTGATGGGACATCGTTCCGAGCGGGCTGCAGTCATATTTCATGGCGAGCCAGACGTTGCTCGTGCCGGTAAAGCGGCCGGGCCATGACTGGCTGTCCCAGACTTCCTTCATCACCCGGACTACCATCTCCTGGTGGTCGAAGCTCAGGCGCCTGCGGGTTCCCATATCGCCGAGGATCAGCCCGCCGCCGAAAATCTGCTCGGACTTAAGGCGTGCGCGGGACTCTTCGAGGGAGGCGTCGTAGCGCTCGAGGTCTCCGCGAAGGATGTGCATAAGCTCGCTGATACAGGAAAGCAGCGGCATCTCCCACATGATGGTCGAGAACCATTTGCCGTGGACTGTGATGGAAAGATGTCCTTCCTTGTCCTGGGAAATCGCAACCTCGGCGGGGTTGAACCTGTATCCCTTCAGGAAAGTAAAGTACCAAAGGGGCAGGTACACGCAGCGTTCGGTCATATAGGCGATCTCTTCATCTGTAATGACAACGTTCTTCATGTAGTCGACCTGCTCCTGGAGAAGAGCGGCAAACCCGTCCGGGTAGACGGTTTTGTTGCGGTCGATGAAGGAGTACTCTACTTCCGCGCGCGGGTACGTCTTAAGAACGTAGTACTGGCAGGTGAAGGTGTAGAGGTCGTTGTCTGTAAAGTGGGTGATAAGCTGTTTCATAGCTTGAAAGCTTTCCTAATCGCATCCACCATATCGAGTTTCTCCCAGCCGAAGAACTGGATGCCGTCCTTCACGTAGGGTTTGCGGCCCATGTGGCCATATGCGGCCGTGGGCAGATAAATCGGGTTCTTGAGGCCGAAGCGCTCGACTATCGCTGCGGGGCGGAGGTCGAACAGTTCGCCTATCTTCGATGCTATGTAGGCGTCAGTAGCCTCGCCGCGCTCGCTGGAGATGCCCTCGCAGTCCGAAGGGTGGACATGGGCACTATTGTAAGAGTCCACGAAGATGCTCACCGGCTCGGCGACGCCGATCGCATACGCGATCTGGACGAGGATCTCGTCCGCCACTCCGGCAGCGACGAGGTTCTTGGCGATATGGCGGGCGGCATAAGCAGCGCTGCGGTCTACCTTCGAAGGGTCTTTGCCGGAGAAGGCGCCGCCGCCGTGGGCTCCGCGTCCGCCGTAGGTGTCCACGACTATCTTTCGGCCGGTAAGGCCGGTATCGCCCGCGGGCCCTCCGATCACGAACTTGCCGGTCGGGTTCACGAGCAGCTTATAATCGCCCTTGAACAAGGCGGCTTCGGCTGCGGGCAGGGAAGCGATGAGGCGGGGGAGGACGATGCTTCTGACATCGCTCTCGATCCGGGCGTGCATCTCCTCGTCCGAGGCGAATTCGTCGTGTTGCGTGCTTAGTACTATAGTATGTACGCGCAGGGGTTTGTGACGGCCCGAGAACTCGACCGTGAACTGGGACTTGGCGTCCGGGCGGAGGTAGGGCATCGGGCTATTCGGCTCCTTACGGATTTCCGCTAGGACCTGAAGGAGTTTGTGGGCCAGGGACGGGGCGATCGGCATGAAGTCTTCCGTGTCACGGCAGGCGTAACCGAACATCATTCCCTGGTCGCCGGCGCCCTGCTCTTCGGGCTTGGAGCGTACGACCCCGCGGCTGATATCGGCGCTCTGTTCGTGGATGGTTGAGATTACCCCGCACGAATCTGCGTCGAAATTGTACTCTGATTTAGTGTAGCCTATCTTACGGATGACATCGCGGACTGTCTGCTGGATGTCTACATAGGCATGGTCTGAACGCACTTCGCCGCCGACCAAAACGAGGCCGGTAGTGCAAAAAGTTTCGCAGGCAACCCTGGCATCAGGGTCCTGTCTTAGGAATTCATCAAGGATTGCGTCCGAGATCTGGTCGGCCACTTTATCCGGGTGGCCTTCGGAGACTGACTCCGAGGAAAACAGATAATTCATCTTTTTAGCATTTTTTTACTGCGAGGTTGCAAGCGGTCAAATCTTTCCTCGTATGTGTAATATGTTGGAGTGCAAAGGTATGAAAAAATGTTGATATTATCTTAAAAGAAACCTTTGGTCGACTCGGGGATTATTGCTATATTAGCGGGTCCAAATTGGCAACTAATTCTATATTTAATGTATATGAAAAAAGCAATTAAGCTTCTTGTGGTGTCTTTGGCATCACTCTTTCTGGCTGCGCCTGTCTTCGCACAGGTCACAACCTCCTCAATGAGCGGTAAAATTACGGATGACCTCGGCCCAGTTGTCGGTGCCGCTGTCGTCGCCGTCCATCAACCTACAGGATCGGAGTTCTACGCAATTACCGACCCGAACGGCCGTTATGTGATCAACAGCATCACCGCCGGTGGCCCTTATAAGGTTACAGTATCTTGCCTGGGTTACCACGACTTCGTTTTTACTGGAATTGAAGTCGCCCTTTCAGATAACGCCGTCCTGAATGCCAAACTCGTAGAAGAGTCAATGACGCTGGAGGGCGTTGTTGTTACTGCAGATGGCAGGACTTCCAACATGAGTACCGATCGCTCTGGCGCCCTTACTTCGCTCAGCAGCAAGCAGATCATGTCGGTCCCTACCGTCAGCAGGAGCATGAACGACCTTCTCAAGCAGACTCCTCAGGCCTTCGTCAGCGGTACCAAGACTTACATCGGTGGCGGTTCCTACCGCGACTCCTATGTAACAGTAGACGGTGCTGCAATGAACAATGCCTTCGGTATCGGCAGTAACCTCCCTGCAGGAGGAAGCCCGGTTTCCCTGGATGCTCTCGATCAGGTCGCTATCGCTATCACCCCGTTTGACGTACGTCAGAGCGGCTTTACCGGCGGCGGTATCAACGCTACTACCAAGTCCGGTACAAACGAGTTCTACGCAACTGTCTACGGCTCTTTCCGCAACCAGGATATGCAGGGCTACAAAGTAGCTGACTTCGAGCCCCTTACCAAGACCGACAGCCGTTACCTTATGTACGGCGCATCCGTCGGCGGCCCTATTATTAAGGACAAGCTGTTCTTCTTCTTCAATGTCGAGGCAGACAACAGCATCACTCCCGGTCCTACCCGCAGGCTCTCTCAGCGTGAGCTCAATGGCGCAGGACAGCTCGTGGATGTAGACGGAAAGGCATACACTACCGGCAACGACGGTATCTGCTATCCTTCCGAGATAGTGATGGGTGCTATCCAGAAGTATCTGCGCGACGAGTATAGCTACGATCCCGGTCTTACCGGAGGCTACAATACCGAGATTCCTTCTCTTAAGATTCTCGCCCGTGTAGACTGGAACATCAACAAGAACCACAAACTCAATATCCGTTACAACATGGTCAACAGCAAGTACGCTTCCGCGCCTTCGACTTCGACCACCGGATTTGCAAATTCTGGTTTCTCTACCAGCAGCTGTACTTCGATGTACGCCTGCTACTTCCAGAATGCACGCTACTATCAGGAGCAGAACTTCCGCTCGATAGCAGGTGAGCTCAACTCCCGCTTCCTCGACGGTAAGCTCAACAACGTTCTCCGTGCTACTTACTCACATCAGTATGAGCCCCGTTCGGTTGAAGGCGGTTACTTCCCGTTCGTAGACCTCGTAGTCAAAGATGTCAACGGAGACGGCAAGGACCACATCTACACTACCTTCGGTTATGAGGCCTTCTCCTACGGAAACCTCCGCGACGTTACTACCCTCGTAGTTACAGATGAGCTTTCCTACACCCTCGGCGCCATGACCCTGCTCGCAGGTGTTCAGTATGAGGCCGATGAGACTAAGAACGGCTTCCAGAGAATGGGCGCAGGCGCATACGTATTCGAGTTTGCAAACGAGCAGGCTATCTACGATGCGATCCAGGCCAAGACTCTGTTCGATAACCCTTCGCAGTTTGCTATTACCCACGGTAACAACGCTACTTTTGCACAGGAGTTCCCTCACTTCAACTTCGGTCAGCTTTCCTTCTATCTCCAGGACAACTGGAATATCAGCGATAATTTCAAGGTTACTGCCGGCGTACGTTTCGAGCTCCCGAACTATCCTTCACTTGACTTCAACCGCAACGAAAGGGTAGAGCAGGCAACATTCGCACCTACCGCCTCCAATGAGTCTGGAAAGTATACGACAGTCGATATGCCTAAGACCCAGCTGTCCGTCTCTCCTCGTATCGGTTTCAACTGGGATGTTCTCGGAGACCGTAAGCTCGTCGTCCGCGGCGGTACCGGTATCTTCGTGGGCCGTATCCCGTTCGTTTGGATCGTCGGTCAGTCCGGTGACGCAGGTGTTCTCCAGACCACGGTTACCCGTCAGGGAACCTCGGCTGCAGACGCTATCCCCACCATCAGCAACGACCGTGGCAAGATTCTCAGTCAGCTCTATCCTGACGGATTCAGCGCAGTTGCTGCAGGACAGAATCTTTCCAGCATCACTCTCCTCGATAAGAACCTCAAGAACCCTACCGTCTGGAAGAGCTCCCTCGCTATCGACGCAGTTCTCCCCGGAGATGTCAAGGCTTCCCTCGAAGGTGTGTATAAGAAGGATATGGAGGTCGTAACCCTTACTGACATCGGTCTTAAGGCTCCTACCCGCGTTATCAGCGTTCCCGGCATCGCGGCCCGTCCTTACTATGAAGGCTTCTACGACGGCCAGATCCAGCACGCATACCTTATCAACAATCCCGACACTAAGCTTGGTTCTTACTACTCGGTAACCGCCAAGTTGGAGAAGGACTTCAGCTTCGGTCTCAGCGCCAAGGCTTCCTATACCTACTCCCACAGCAAGGTCATCAACGACGGTGTCGGCGACCAGCCCGGTTCCGCATGGAAGGCCTTCATCACCCAGTACGGTACCAACAACCCCGAGCTTGGTTATGCAAGCTATGTAATGCCTCACCGCGTAATCGGTACTCTTACTTACACTAAGGACTACGCTAAGTACTTCGGTTCTCAGATCGCTGTTTCATACTACGGGGGCCCGACTATGCGCGGCAGCGTTGACTATGTCAAAAACGTCTACGGAGACGGAGCCTACAACTACTCCCTGATCGATATCCCTACCCTTGCAAACCTTCAGGATGAAAGCGGTAACTGGGGCGCAGGAGACTGGACCTTCAAGGATTTCAAAGATGGCGAAACAGTCACCTATTCCGGCGCAGATCAGGCAAAGGACCTCTGGGACTACATCCAGAAAGACAAGTACCTCAGGACCCACACCGGAAAGATTGCAGAGCGCAACTCTCTCGTAGGACCTTGGGTGAACAGGATCGACCTCAAGTTCAACCAGAACTTCTACTTCTACACAGGATCCAACCAGCATCGTCACACCGTCCAGATCGGTGTCGACGTACTGAATGTCGCAAACCTCCTCAATCCTCATTGGGGCAATGCCTGGACAGTCAACGCAGGCGACGGTTACGGTAATGCGATTCCTATCGACCTCACTAACGCAAAAGCCGTCTATACTGCAGGTGCAAATCCTGTCTTCCAGTTCCAGAAGAACGGATCAGAGAAGCTGACAGACATCTTCTCCATCTACAACAGTACTTCTTCAACATGGCAGATGATTATCAGTGCTAGATATATCTTCTAATATTATTAACCCATAATCAAACACAATGAAAAGATTTCTTAAATTCTTTGTGGCAATCGTAGCCTCTGCTATGACTCTCTTCTCCTGCGAAGACAAAGAGCTCGAGCAGATCCTGGCTCAGATTGCATTCGACAAAGCCAGTTATGAGATTGGAGCCGAAGGCGGACAGCTTACCGTCAAGGTTCTTACTACCGTCGACTGGACCGCAGCTCTGTCGGCTGCTACTTCCCTTGACAACATCGAGGGTATTACACTTGCAGCAGACAAGGGTAAGGGAAGCTCCGAGCCCATCGAAATCGTCGTAAACTTCGCTGCGAACGAAGGTTTTGACAGGACTGTCAAGCTCTCTCTGTCTGGCGGCGGCGTCTCCGGATCCTGCAGCATTACCCAGAAGGGTAGCGCGGTCCGCGAGATGGAGAAGGTGACCGTTGCTCAGTTCCTTGAGAAGGCAGAAGATGCAAGCATCTACTACGAGCTTAAGGGTATTGTCAAGAGCATCACCAACACCGACTACAGCAACTTCATGATGAAGGACATCGACGGCGATGCCGAGATCCTTATCTACGGTCTTGCTTACGAATCCGATGTTGCAAACCAGAAGGTTCAGCTTCTCACCAAGGAAGGAATTCAGGAAGGCGATATCATCACCATCGCTTCTACCCGCGGATCCTACAACGGAACTCCAGAGGGAATGAATTCCTACTACATCTCCCACGAGAAGAGCGCTACTCCTATGCTCAAGATTGACAAGGAGACTTATGAGGCATCTGCTTCAGGCGAGGTCTTTGATCTGACCGTCACCTCCAACATTGTCACTTGGACACTCAGCGCAGACGTAGATTGGCTCAGCTTCGAGCCTGCTACCGGCAATGCATCTACCACCGTTAAGGTCACCGTCGCAGCAGGCGAAGGCGGCACCGGAACTATCACGGCATCTGCCGATGGTCTCGATCCCGTTACCTGCGTCGTTACCCGTGCAGACCTTACCGTTCTTACGATCGCCGAATTCCTTACTAAACCGGACGACCCGAACAAGGCTTACCAGATCGGCGGTATCATCACCGACATCGTGATGGATAAGGACGACGCCACCAAGCCCAATAAGTACGGCAACTTCTACATTAAGGACCGCACTGGAGAGGCTTACATCTACGGTCTCCTTCCTGAGAAGGGCGGCGCATCCGGCCAGAATGTCATCGCTGAAAAGGGCCTCAAGATTGGCGATTTCGTCAGCCTTGCAGCTCCTAAGAGCAGCTACAATGACGCTCCTCAGGGAAAGAACGCATGGCTCCTCGCTGCGTACCCTGCAAAGACTCTCACCGAGTTCCTCGCTCTCGAAGACGATGCTACCAAGTCGGTATTCTACACCGTCAGCGGTACTGTAACCAGCATCGTTATGGACAAGACCGATGAGACCAAGCCCAACAAGTATGGCAACATCTACATCAAGGATGCGGACGGTGTTGAGCTCTACATTTACGGTACTCTCGACTGGGAAGGCGCTAAAGCCAACTTCGCGTCTCTTGAACTCAAGGTCGGCGATGTCATCACCGGTTATGCCTACAAGAGCTCTTACAACGGAGCCGGCCAGGCAGTCAACCTCCAGCCTGTTCTCATTGAGAGCGGCGAGCCTGTTGTAGAGGATAAGTGGGATTACACTCCTAGCGCAGAGTATGTCGCTGCTACGAACAACCTCTGGAAGCCTATCTTCGACGGCAACTTCGATTATGTCTTCGGTCAGGTCACCGGCTATCAGGTCGAGGAAATCACCGAAAGCAAGACCGTTGCGAAGAAAGAGTCCACCTACAAGTTCTCGTTCACAGACGCGACTGAAGGCGAGTGGGGCTGCTGCAACTTCCTTGCACCTCTCGCAGATCACCCTGTCGCACTCAAGGCCGGCACCAAGTACAACCTCAGCGTTACACTCGGCGCCACCGCTGCCATCAGCAAGTGCATCTTCTCTCTCCACACCTATAAGGCAGACGCCGACAACCGTGAGGGAGATTGGCTGACTGACCTGTGGGGCGAGATTCCCGCCAACACACCTACAACCTTCACTCAGGAGTTCACTCCTTCTGCTGATATCGCGAACATCGCTTGGACCATCATCCCTCAGTTCGGCACCCCTGCCGGAATGAAGTTCTACATCAAGGACATTTGCATTGTCCCGATCGTTAAGCCTGAGGATCCTGTTTACAAGTTTGAGTGGAGAACCGAGGCAGACACTCTTGTCAATGTTCCTTACAACCAGGCCGGTGCAGCCCACTGGTATGTTGAGAAGGACGCTGAGGTTGAGTATGTGTTCAAGGTTTACACAGACGACGGAAGCGTTTATACTGAGAACGGCCCTGGCATCACCATCGAGCCTGCAGCCAACCACGTAGCTATCAACTACGCGGCCAACGAGCTCGCAATACCCAGGAAGTGGATGGTTACCGCTACGACTACCGCCAATGTAAAGAATCCGGTTCTCACCGCTATCCTTATTCAGGGCGCTTATGAGTACACCGACCTCGCTAAACTCAACGCTGACATCATCGCCGACGGAACCAAGAAGGTCGACCGTATCATCAACATCTCCGAGGATGCAAAGCTCTATGTTACCAAGAAGAGCGGTAAGAATGTCTTCGCACAGTCCCGCCACGATTGGTTCACCGGCGGTGTTCTCTTCTACGGAACCGGCCTCGAGTCTAAGGTTGCCGAGTGTAATACTATCTTCGGAAAGGTTACTGCTACTACTACTTCTTTCAACGGAGTTCCTGAGATTACTGCTGTGACTTACAAGGAAGGCGAAGTTACCTTCGGATACGATGGCAACACCTGGCCTTGCGAGAAGGTTACAATCCAGGCTCTCAAGGACAACTACATGAAGTACGTCAACGTAAAGACCGAGTTCAACAACAACTACAACGGAGTTACCGTTTCCGACGGATTCTCAACTTCAGACCGCAACGGTAAGATTTCCGATTCTACCGGCGAAATCGATCTCTACGTTCAGGTTACAGACGGCACTATCACCGGCCACGTTACCGGAACCAAGCTCAACAAGATCATCGCTTGGCCTACCTTCTACAAGACCAATCAGCAGATCGGTCTCTGGAGCCAGCCTACCGATGTAAAGAGCATCCCCGGTATCGTTACCGTTGATAAGACAAAGACCATCGTTCTCGGTGGAGATCCCGTCGAGCTTGGTGCAACCACCAACTCAACAGGCGCTCTCAGCTACAGCACTTCCGATGATAAAGTCGTTACTGTTAGCGACGCCGGTCTCCTGACCGCAGTTGCCGCAGGTACCGCTACTATCACCGTCAATGTCGCAGCTGATGGCAAGTATACCGAAGGCGAGGCAACCTGCGTTATCACCGTTACTGATGGTGAAGGTGGTGGCGGTGGTGAGGAGGTTGATCCTTATTCCATCGACCTCACTTACAGGCTTGGCTCTAACGCCTATGACGACAATGTCGCGACAGTAAATGAAACTGCTGACGTGAAAGTAATCAAGATAGGAACATCTTCCAAGAAGGGTGAATTCACCGTTGTCATTCCTGCCGGCACCAAGAAGATCACTTATTATGCAGTTGGTTGGTCAGGAAAGAATACTACTCTTGATTTTCAGATTAATGGTGCTTCCGCGGCTCAGCAGGCACTTGTCGCCAACTCAGGAGCTACAGGAAACTCGCCTTTCACCCTTACGGTGACTGATGCAGATAAGTATGAGATTGTAAATGATTTTGCAGTAGAGACTCCTGTTGTAGTTACAACAACTACCAACGCCCGTGCTATCCTGTTTGGATTGAAAGCGGAATAGTCTCTGAATTACGCTAATGTTCAGCCCGACGGTTCGCCGCCGGGCTGTTTTTTTGTTGGGAACATAAAAATTTCTATCTTTGGGATGCTTTAGACACTTAAACAACCACTAATAACCATCACTATGATGAAAAAATTTCTTTCGTTTATTGCTATTGCGGCAGTAGCTGCAGTCGCATTCATTTCCTGCGAAGAGAAACCGGAAGTCCCCGCGGACATCGCTCTCAAAGGCATTTCCGTTTCTCCCGCTACTTATTCCCTCGCAGTCGGCGAGACAAAGGCCCTTACAGTAGCCTACGACCCTGAAGACGCAACAATCAAACCCGAAGTCGAGTGGACTTCTTCCAACCCTGAGGTCGCAACAGTAGACGGTCGCGGTACTGTTACCGGTGTTGCTGCAGGAACTGCGGATATCGTTGCCAAGGCTGGCGAATTTACCGCAAAGTGTGTTGTCACCGTAGTCGGTGAGCCCGGCCCCGAGCCTGAGGATAAATGGGATTACACTCCTTGCGCAGATTACAGCGCTGCCAGCAACCTCTGGAAGCCTGTCTTCGACTCCGACGGCGAGAAGTATTTCTACTATTTCTGCAATGGTGCCGACTGGAACGGGACTGATACTGAGACTACCGATGTTCCTTTCCTCGAGAAGAAGACCTCTACTTACAAACTCACTATCGAGAACGGAACTACTCTTGCCTGGCAGAATCAGATCTTCTTCTTCCCCAATGAAGGACATGAGATCGCTCTTGATGCTGCAAAGCAGTACAGGATTCAGGTTACCTTCGGCGCGAGCGTGGCTACTCGTGGTTTCATCAAGATGCTGACCTACGGTGAGTCCGGCCCCAAACACGAGGGCGCTCTTATCCATGAAGTAGGCGACTTCAAGATGAGTCCTGATGCTCCTACTATCATCGATTTCCCTGCCATTTATGGTATTTCCTGCTCCAACATCAACTTCGTGATGGATTTCGGCGGAGCTCCAGCAGGAACTGTCATCTACATCAAGGACATCATCGTAGCTGAAGACGGCGACGCTCCTCAGGAGCAGCCCGAGGATAAGTGGGACTACACTCCGAGCGAGGCTTATAAGGCAGCAGCAAACAATCTCTGGAAGCCCATCTTCGACGGAAATTTCGATTACATCTATGGTCAGATTACCGACAATAGTATTGTTGACATCACAAACTACGATGCAGTCTACAAGAATGAGTCGACCTATAGGCTCACCTTTGCCAGCGCAACTTCCGGTGAATGGGGAAACTGCAACTTTCTTTGCCCTCAGGCAGACCACAAAGTCGCTCTAAAAGCCGGTACGAAATACAATCTTTCCGTTACTCTGGGCGCAACAGCCGCTATCCAGAAGGTGATATTCTCCCTCCACGCAGATGATCCTACGAAGGAGAGTCATGAAGGCGCATGGCTGACTGATCTCTGGGGAGAACTCCCTGCCGATACTCCGACAACCTTCACTGCAGAATATACCCCTGAGGCAGATATTGAGAATATCTCCTGGACTATCATCCCTCAGTTTGGAACACCCGCAGGTATGATGTTCTACATCAAGGACATCATCATCGAGGAGGTCGTGAATAACAACGTAGTTCCTGAGTTCTTTGCCGGCACTTACAAGGTCTCCAGCCTTAAAGTTCTCGGTGGAGTAGGTACTACCGCATTCGTTGAGGTGAAGGACAAGAGCTGGATGTGGAACAGCTCCGTCAACAAGGAGTATGACAACCTCCTCGTTCTCAGTTCTACAGACAACACTGCCGACTATCAGGCTGGTGAAGACGGCGCTTATTGGGATTATATCCTCGTGGCCGACAAGAACAAGCTTGGAACTGGTGACATGAATCTCAGCCACAACTTCGGTCAGTTACCCCACGGCGTAGTCCCTTGCAACATCAACACCGAAAACGGTCAGGTTACTTTCAATAACACCCTCACAGTTCAGGGCCTTACCGAGGGAACCTATCCTTGGGAAATGACCTGGGCAAGCGCAAAGGGCGACCTCGTCGTTCCTGCCAACTCGATCGCATTCGTGTTTAACTGCACTGTCAAACCGGACAGCGAGTACACATGGGATGCAGCATGGGCTTACTCAGACTTCGAGCGCTTCGGCCTCAGACCGTTCTACTTTGCTATGATCTTTACTAAGCAGTAATAATCGCTTAATTACTATTTACACAGCCCGACGGTTCGCCGCCGGGCTGTTTGTTTACATCTTGTGGGAAAAATAGGCTAAGCCTATGGCTTAAAAGCGAAATATTTGTTAAATTTGGAAGCTATTGACAACAATAACTTAACAACACACATAATGAAACTAAAAAACATCTTTTTGGCAGTTTTCGCAGCTGGTGCGGCTCTCGTAGGCTGCAACCCTGAAAACGGCCTTGAATCAGATTCTTTTGAGGTATCCGCAAAACCCGAAGTAACTATCGAGAAGGCAGGCGGAAGCTATTCTTTCACCGTAGAATCTTCCTTTGACTGGAACATCCGCGGAGTTGAAGACGCCGCAGATTGGCTCGACGTTACCGTAGACGGTCAGAGCATTACATCCAAGAGCGATGTGATCAAGGGAGCATCAAAGGCCCATGAGGTCGAAATTTCCGCCCTTGCCAATACCGATAAGGACAGGTCCGTAACCCTCACCCTCTTTGCCGACATCAAACATCAGGTAACAGTCAAGGTTACCCAGCCTGGTGATCTTGGAGACGGAGTTATTACAACAACCGTAGCCGATCTTATCGCAAATCCCAGCACAGACGCGACCTATCGCCTCAGCGGAACCGTAAGCGGTTTCAATTCCTCTTATTGCAGTTTTGATCTTACTGATGCAACTGGCGCTATCTACGTCTATTCGATGGAGGCCGAGTCTAAGGCCAAGTATCAGAACGTCATCAAGAACGGCGGTACTATTACCATCACCGGCAAGTACAAGTTCTATGAGCAGAAGAGTCAGCATGAAATCGTCGACGCCGTAGTCGAGGAGTACACCCCGGCAGAAGGCGGAGACCCCGACAAAGCTACAGACGCTACCGTGGCTGAGTTTATTCAGAAGGCAGACGTCGTTGGATACTATCGCCTTTCCGGAAAGGTCAGCGGGTTCAATGATAAGTACTTCAGCTTCGATCTTACAGACGATACCGGTTCTATTTACGTCTATTCTGTAGAGGACGCTTCCAAGACTGCGTGGGCAGGAAAGGTCCAGAACGGATACAACGTTGTGATCCGAGGCCAGTACGCATACTATGCTGCCAAGAGTCAGCACGAAGTAGTCAACGCCATCATCGACTCCGTTGAGGAGGCCGCTCCCGAAGAGCTTGGCGCAACGGGTGTCGTTGTTGCCGTCTCTACCGCCGGATTCCTTGTAAAGACCGCAGAAGGAATAAGCTATGTGTTCGATAAGGAAGCAGTAGCTAAGGTTAAGCTTGGCGATAATGTTACCGTTACAGGCGAGAAATCCGTCTACAACGGCGTAACAGAGATCGTCAACGCATCAGTTACAGTCAACTCCAGCGGAAACGAAGTTGTCCATCCCGCAGTTACCGCACTCGATGCAGCTGCTTTCGACGCATATGAGACTCTCTTTGGATATGTCAAGTTCTCCGGAAAGCTCACTAAGAGCGGCAACTACTACAACGTCAAGGTAAAGGATGCAGCCCGTACAGGCAGCCTCTCGAACCCCGTTTCAGTTCAGGAAGCTCTTGTCGACAAATGGGTCGACGTCACCGGTTACTTCGTAGGTATCAGCGGAAGCTCTTACTTCAATGTCATTACTACTGATCTTGCCCTCAGCGCCGACCAGCATGAAGGCGAAGAAGAGGAAGAAGAGGCTGACGCTACCGTTGGTGAGAACGAGGTCGGTTTCGAACTTACAAATGCTGAGATTATCGCATCCCTTTCTACCAGTTCGGCTACCGGCGATGTTTATGCAGACTGGACCTTTACAAGCGCGGCTGGAAACTGGACGGGTAATGTCGATACAAAGAAAACAATCACTTACGCTCAGTTCCGCAACAACCGTTCTTCACATCTCAAATCTCCAGTATATGAGAAAAACGTCAAGAGGATCGTGTTGAGGTTCCAGGAGCAGACCTCTTCCCGTACAGTCCATGCTGTCCCGGTGTCGGTTATTCCCAATCTTCCTACTCAGAAAGACGACAACTATAACAAGACTGCCCATTCCGATCTCTTCCAGGATTCGTTCGGTTCCGTACAGTCCGGTAACAAGGAAGAATGTACAAAAGTGATCAAGGTAACGGGTGAGACGAAGGAATTTGCTCTCCTTGCACTTGACGGAGCGGTATATCTTAACAGCATCCTCGTAATCTGTGAGAAGTAGCAAATTCATACTGGCAGTGTTCGCTGCCCTCGTCGCGACGGTCTCCTGCGAACTGATCAATCCTCAGGATCCTGAGGAGGAGCAGGGCGGGACCGTCGTCTCCGAGAACAGCATTACGCTGACCAATAATCCCGTCGGCTATGCCGCAGGAACCCAGTTCCTCGTGGTAAGTGCGAAGGCCGAATGGACCCTGACGCTGGATTGCGGGCAGGACGTAGAGCCATGGGCAAACGTCTCTACCGATGCCGGCCGTCCGGGAACGCGCAAGGTCGTGATGGCCTGGGAAGCGAACGATGGGGAGGAGTCGAGGACTTGTACGATTACCCTGGCCGTGGGCGCCGACAAAAAGTCGCTGGCCTTTACCCAGGGCGGCAAGTCGGCGGTTAACCCCCGTCCCGTCGAGGGTCTAAACCCGGATCCAGTCCCGGCGTGGCTCGAGCTCCCGGCAACGAACGACCCCGATCTGTATTTCTTCACCCACGACATGCAGCACGGCGGGACAACCAAGCGCAATTACTCGTTCTACCTCGATCCTCAGGCCTGCCTGGCCATCTGGGTCGCCTATCCCCTCAACGACAACCTCGCCGGTTCGGGATCCAGGACGAATGCCTGGGCCCTCGATCCTAAGGTCCCGCGCGAGTATCAGCCCGTTATCTTCAGCGGTTTCAAGGGCGGGTATGATAGAGGACATCAGCTCCCGTCGGCGGACCGCCTGACCCGCGGCGCCAACGAGCAGACCTTCTATGGAACCAATATGACCCCGCAGAAGGGCGAGTTGAACCAGAAAGCCTGGGCTACTCTAGAGGGAAAAGTCCGTACTTGGGCGAACCAGTTCGACACGCTATATGTCGTTACCGGCTGCGATATAAGGGGCTCCTACGATTATGCCTACGACAACGACGGCAAGGACATCCCTGTCCCCGTCGGTTACTTCAAGGCCCTGCTGGGCTTCAAGAAGGGAGGTACGGTAGGTAATACCGCCAAGCAGGGCGGATATACCGCAATCGGCTTCTACTTTAACCACGAATACTACTCCGACTCCGAGATTATGGGCCAGTCGATGACTATCGACGAACTCGAAGCAGCGATGGATATCGATTTCTTCCCGAATCTCGAGGCTAAGTTAGGCACAGACCTTTACAATAAAGTTGAATCGACCGGCGACAGCTGGTGGAAATAAACCAAATGATGAAAAAAATCCTTTATGCCGTCGCGGCGCTTCTCCTTCTTGCGTTTAGCGCAAGCGCCCAGACCCACATCATCGGCTTCTACAACCTGGAGAACCTCTTCGACATCTACGACGATCCCGCGAAGAACGACAACGAGTATCTCCCGGACGGAGGCAACAAATGGACTCAGGACAAGTATGAGAAGAAAGTCCACAATATGGCCCGTGTCATCCGTGCGATGAAAGACGACAACAAGATGTGGCACACCATCCTCGGAGTGAGCGAAATCGAGAACAGGCTTGTGCTCGAAGACCTCGTAGCAGATCCCCAGATCGCCGAGGCGAACTACCAGATCGTCCACTACGACGGCCCGGATCGCCGTGGAGTAGATGTAGGCCTTCTGTACAACCCCAAGCGCTTCAAATATCTGGACAGCGAGTCGATTCCCTTCGATTTCAATTCGGATATTGATTTCTCGGACGTTGACACCAGCTACTTCAAGACCCGTGATATCCTGATGGTCCACGGTCTTATCGGCGAGGAACACTTCGCCTTCTACGTAGCCCACCTCCCTTCCCGTATCGGCGGCAAGGGCGGCAACCTCCGCAGCAGGGGAGCCGAGATTATCTACAACCACTCCCGCCTGATGGAGCAGAAATATCCCGGAATCAAGATCGCCGTGATGGGAGATATGAACGACAACCCTACAGACGACAGCCAGGCAGTGTTCCTTCGCGGCCGCGAGAAGCCTGAGGAAGTTGCTCCGGAAGATTTCTTCGATCCTTTCATCAAGCTTCTTAAAGACGGTTACGGCTCGCTCGCATATCAGGGCGTCTGGAACATCTACGATATCGTTCAGGTCAACTACAACCTGCTTAATGCTCCGGACGGAGGCTTCAAGCTTCAGCCTATTAAGCTCAACAGGAAGCGCTACTACGGACGCGTATTCCACAAAGACTTCATGACCCAGCAGACCGGCCAGTACAAGGGAACCCCGTTCCGTACTTTCTCCGGCGGCTCCTTCATTGGAGGCTACTCTGACCACTATCCTACGTATATAGTAATCAAGAAATAACACAATGAAAAAACTGTTAACAGTTGCAGCTGCGCTGCTTTTCTCCGTCCTCGTTTTCGCCCAGGCCTATACCGGCGGAATCAAGGGTACGGTAGTAAGCCGTGCGGGCAGGGTACCGGTCTCAGGAGCTGAGATGGTCCTCTCGCAGGATGGCAGGCAGCTTGCGGAAATAACTTCCGGTTCCGAGGGACAATTCCTCATCGAGGGCCTTGCAGACGGTGTATACCAGCTCAAGGTTACCGCAGACGAGTTCTCCGACCTCACCGTCTTCGTAACAGTCGACAAAGGCTTTGTCAAGGACCTCATCTTCGTCTCCCTGACCCCTTCGGCCAGCATCCAGGAGGCAGACGAGAGCAACTATGCCGAGTTCGATATGGAAGACTCCGGTTACTCTGATGCCCCGACCCTCCTTCTGGGCTCGAACGACGTTTATACCAACATCGCCGGTTTCGGTTTCAGCTCGATCCGTTTCAAAAACAGAGGTTACAATTCCGAAACTCAGGACGTCTACCTCGCGGGTGTGAAGATGAACGACGCGATTACCGGCTATTCTCCCTTCTCGCTCTGGAGCGGTCTGAACGAGGCTATGCGCTCGAAGGACACGACCATCGGCCTTGAGACGGCAGACGCCGGCCTGGGCGGCTTCAACGGCGTTACTGACATCCATGCCGTCCCGCTGAGCGTCCGTACCGGCTGGCGCTTCTCCGCCCTTAGCAACAGCGCCCTCTACCGTATGCGTTTGATGGCGTCCTATGCTTCCGGCGAGAACAACGGCTGGAGCTACGCATTCAACGCCTCGCTCCGCGTCGGTGGAAACGACTGGATCGAGGGAGTCTACTACCGCTCGCTGGCCTACTACTTCGGAGTTACGAAGAGGCTGGACGACGCCGGTAAGCTCACCCTCTTTACCTTCGCGACCCCCGGTCAGAGAGGCGCTCAGAACGCTTCGACCCAGGAAGTCTACGACCTCATGGGCGACAATATGTACAACAGCAACTGGGGTTACCAGGACGGAAAGGTCCGCAACTCCCGCGTGCGCCACACCTTCGAACCCGTTACGGTCCTGAAGTACGAGTACGCTCCCGAGGATATTCCCCTGACCGCTAATGCTACCCTCCTCTGGAGGACCGGTTACAACGGTTATACCGCCCTCGACTGGTACGACGCGATGGATCCCCGTCCGGACTACTACCGCAACCTCCCGAGCTACTACTACATGGAGGATGAGGACTACAACCGCGTAAACCAGGATAAATACGACTGGACATACTACGCCTGGACCCACAGAGGACCCGAGTACAACAACTACCAGCACCTCAACTGGGACCGTCTCTATAACGTCAACTACAACAACCCCGACGGCCGCAGCAAGTACGCCCTTGAGGAGCGCCACGTAGACCAGAACGACCTTCAGTTTGCCGCCAACGCGAAGTATCGCGTCAGCGAGGACCTCGTCGTAAAGGGCGGCGTAGATCTCCGTGCCAACAGGACCGAGAACTACAAGAAGATGAACGATCTTCTCGGAGGTCAGTACTTCCTGAATATAGACAGCTTCGCTGAGCGCGATTTCGCCGCCAACGAGGCTCTCCTTCAGAACGACCTCAATTATTATCTCGCTCATGGTACGGCAGAGAAGATTAAGAAGGGCGGCAAGTACGGCTACGACTACCTCGCCCAGATCCGTGTCGCCGACCTGTGGGGCAACGCTTCCTACAAGCTCGGCGCCCTTACCGCAAACCTCGGCGCAAAGGTCGGCGTTACCGCCTTCTGGCGCGACGGCCTCGTCCGCAAGGGCCTTTTCGCCGGCGCGAATCCCGACGGATCCCACATCTACACGACCGACATCAACGGCCTTCAGGTCGATCTTACGAACCTCTCGAACGGCCAGACTTCCTACGGCAAGTCCGAAAAAGCCAAGTTCCTGACCTATGCAGCGAAAGCCAGCGTAGCATATGATCTCTTCGGCAACAGCCGCGTAAGCGCGAATGTCGGCTTCTTCAACGACGCCCCGACCTTCAACAACAGTTTCATCTCGCCCCGTACCCGAAATACGATCGTTGGTAACCTGACTACCCAGAAGACTCTTTCAGCTGATGTGAACTATCAGATTGCATCGGAGTGGGTGAGCGCCCGCGTTACCGGCTTCTACACGAAGATCATGGACCAGACTGACGTGATGAGTTTCTACGACGACTCCCAGCAGAGCTTCACCAACTTCGCAATGACCGGCATCGACCAGCGCCATATGGGCGTCGAGCTCGGCGTGAAGGTCCCTCTTCCTCTGAAGGGCCTCAGCATCAGCGGAGTTGTCAGCCTCGGCGAGTATATCTACACCTCGACCCCCCACATGGTCCAGACCGTAGATAACAGCGCAGAAGTCGTACGCGACGACGAAGTCACATACTGGCAGCAGCATCCCGTCTACGTCCCGGTATCTTATACGGCGGACGGTGTTCCTGTTTTCGACGAGAACCTCGACGGAAGCTTCAAGGTAGACCACTACCAGAAACACTACGTCCCGAGTACTCCTCAGTTCGCCAGCGAGCTCGCTCTGAACTACCGTACAAACAGCTACTGGTTCTTCGAGCTCAACGGCCAGTACTTCGATAGGGCCTATCTCGATATGAACCCTCTCTACCGCACTACCTTCGCGGCCAGGGGCAGCGAGTCCAACCCTGCCGTAATTGACTATCTCGCGGGCCAGGAGAAGTTCGCTCCCGCGTTCCTTCTCAACGCCTCTGCAGGAAAGAGCTGGTCAATTCAGCGCAAGTACTACCTGGGATTCTCCCTCAACGTCAACAACATCCTGAACAACAGGAATGTAAAGACCGGAGGTTACGAGCAGACCCGCCTTATCAGCAGTGTCGGCAAGGACCGTTACTACAGGTTCGATCCTAAATACTTCTACATGCAGGGAGCAAACTATATGTTGAACATTTACTTCAGATTCTAAGCGTATGAAAAAGACAGTTATTGCACTATTCGCCCTCGTGGCGCTCGTTTCCTGCCAGTCTCTGAAGGAAGAGTTCCAGCCGGTATTTACCGTCAAGTATTCCAATCCTCCGGCATACGAGAGAACTGTTCCGGCTACTACTCACACTATCTCCCAGCTTGTCTCGAAGTACATTCCCGAGAAGCCGATGGTCATCAACGAAGACATCGTCATCTCAGGTATCGTCAGTACTACCGACCAGCCCGGCAACTTCTACAAGAGTTTCTTCATCCAGGATGAGACCGGAGGTATCGAAATCAAAGTCGGAAAGAACAGTCTCTACAACGACTACCTTCCCGGACAGAGAGTATCTGTACTTTGCCGCGACCTTACCCTTGGAATGTATGGTTACAAAACCGGAAATTACGGCGGAATGGGAATGGCCCAGATAGGCTTCTCCGACCCGTCCGGAACCTATGAGACCTCTTATCTCGAGTCCCAGATGATTATCGACGACCACATCTTCCGCGGAGACGTCGAAGGTCTGGTAACCCCTCAGGTCGTTACTGCCGCAAGTCAGCTTCCCGACCCGAAGACCGCTACCCAGGCGACTCATCCTCTTGTAGGTAGTCTCGTTACAATCAAGGGCCTCAAGTACGCAGGTGAGACCTTCGTCCTCCTTTATCTGGACAGCACCAAGGACAAGAAATCCGGCACTAACCGCGTCTTCCTCTCAGACAGCAACGGCCTCGGAAAATTCGGCAAGACCCACGGCATCACTACCTGGGCCATGTCCGAGAACAAGATGAAGGAACACCTCCTCGCAGGTGACTGGGACGACGCCGAGGTAGCCAGCGGCTCCGAGTACCTCCTAGACGAAGAAGGCAAACACGTAACCCTCGGACATCCTATGCTCAAGGGCGACGGCAGCTATCCGGGAGTCGAGAAGGCAGCCTACAGCGTAAGCCAGTACTTCACCCTCGGCGGTACTTCGGTTCAGGTCCGTACCAGCGGTTTCTGCAAGTTCGCCGACGTAGAGATCGATCCCGCAGTCCTCAAGGGCGAAAAGACTATCTCCGTCACCGGTGTAATCAACCTCTATCAGGGAAGCATCCAGATAACCGTCAACTCGCTCGACGATTTCGTAGTAGAATAGTATGAAAAAAACGATAGCACTTTTGATAATGGCAGCAGCCCTTACAGCTTGTCATCAGAATCCCTTCCTTCAGGAATGGGACACCCCCTACGGTATTCCTCCGTTCGATAAGATTAAGACAACCGATTATATCCCCGCGATCAAGGCGGGAATCGAGCAGCAGCAGGCGGAGATCGACGCCATAGTCGCCAATCCCGAAGCCCCGACGTTCGAGAACACTATCGCGGCGCTGGAACTCAGCGGCAACATCCTTTCGAAGGTAGTCGGCGTCCTGTACAATGTTTCGGAGACCGATCAGACTCCGGAGCTAGACGCCGTTCTGGACGAGGCGATTCCCCTGATGACCGAACACGAATCGGCGATGTCATTCAACAAGGCGCTCTATCAGAGGGTGGCGGCGGTCTACAACGCAGACCAGAGCGGCCTTACCCGCGAGCAGCAGATGGTCCTCAAGAAACACTTCGACGGCTTCGAGCGCGAGGGTATCGGCCTGCCCGAAGACCTCCAGGCGGAGCTTAAGGCGATCGATAGCGAGCTTGCGGTCAAGACCCAGAAAATCGGCAACAACATCCTCGCGGAGAGCAACGCCTTCAAGGAGAAGTTCGGCATCAGCGTCAGCGAATACCCGACCGCGATGACGACTACCGAGGACCGTGAGCTTCGCAAGGCCATGTTCGAGGCCTATACTACCCGCGGCCACCACGGCAACGAAAACGACAACTGCGCCCTGCTTCTGGACGTCCTGCGTCTTCGCGCCCGCAAGGCGGCTATCCTCGGCTACGGCAATTTTGCCGAGTACCAGCTCGCGAACAAGATGGCCGGCAATCCCGAGACAGTAGACAACTTCCTTGCAGACATCATGAAGGCGGCAGTAAAGAGCGCCAAGGTCGAGATCTACGATATGGAGAAGGTAGCAGGACACGCTATCGAGCCCTGGGACTGGTGGTACTACGCCGAGAAGGTACGTAAAGCAAAGTACGACCTCGACGACGATCAGATCCGCCCGTACTTCAAGATCGACAACGTAGTGAAGGGTATCTTCACTGCTGCCCATACTTTGTACGGCATCAATGCTGGGCTCCTCGAAGGCGTTCCTTCCTACAATCCTGCAGTCGTCAAGACCTACAAGATCACAGACGCCGAGGGTGCGCTGGTCGGCATCTTTACTACCGACTATCATCCCCGCAGCTCGAAGCGCGGCGGAGCGTGGATGAACAACGTCCGCGACCAGTACTTCGACGCCGAGGGCAATGAGGTCCGTCCGATAATCGTCAATGTAGGCAACCTTGCCCAGAACCTTTCCGTAGACGAGGTCCAGACCGTTTTCCACGAGTTCGGTCACGCCCTCCACGGCCTTCTTACGAAGTGTCACTACGCGAGCGTTTCGGGAACCAGCGTAACTCGCGATTTTGTAGAGATGTTCTCTCAGTTCAACGAGAACTGGGCCTTCCAGCCCTGGCTCCTGAAGCAGTATGCGATCAACGACAATGGCGAGGTTATCCCCGACGAACTGGTCGCCAAGATCAACGGCGCCCTTAAGTTCAATCAGGGCTTTATGACTACCGAGCTCGCCGCGGCTTCTATCCTCGATATGAAATGGCACGAACTGAAGTACATCCCCGCAGATGTAGATCCTTCGGCTTTTGTGGACCAGTTCGAGGCCAAGGCCTGCAAGGAGATGGGACTTATCAAGGAAATCGTCCCGCGTTACCGTACAACTTACTTCAACCACATCTTCTCCAGCGGCTACAGCGCCGGCTACTACGGCTATCTGTGGTCTGAGGTTCTCGACAAAGATGCGTTCAGCATCTTCGAGAAAGAGTGCGTAGGCCCGGACGGAGAGTGGAACATGGACAAGACTGTTGCGCTTGCCCGCAAATTTAAAGAAACCTTCCTCGAAAGGGGAGGCGGCGAAGAGCCGATGGTCCTTTACAAGACTTTCGCAGGCCGTGAGCCTGACTCGAAGGCTATGCTCAGAGGACGCGGACTTCTTAACTAACTTAACAAATGAACAGAAAAGTACTTTTAATGATTCTCGACGGCTGGGGCGAAGGCCGTCACGACTACTCTAACGCCATCTGGACAAAGGGAACCCCCAATATCGACGCTCTTCGCGCCAAGTATCCCTTCTCACATCTTCAGGCCTGCGGCGAATACGTAGGTCTGCCGGACGGCCAGATGGGAAACTCCGAGGTAGGACATATGAACCTCGGCGCCGGAAGGGTCGTATATCAGGATCTGGTGAAGATCAACATCGCCTGCCGCGAACATAAACTTCTGGAAAACAAGGAGATCAAAGCCGCGTTTGACTACGTAAAGTCTTCCGGCAAGAAGCTCCACCTGATGGGCCTCACCTCCCACGGCGGAGTCCACAGCTCGCTCGATCACGTCTTCGAATTCCTGCGCGTCGCCGCCGAGCAGGGTCTGGACAAAGTCTATGTCCATGCATTCATGGACGGCCGCGATACAGACCCGCGCAGCGGTCTGGGCTTCGTGGCCGAACTCGAAGAGAAGATGAAGGAGACCACCGGCAAGGTGGCGTCGGTCTGCGGCCGCTTCTACGCTATGGACCGCGACAAGCGCTGGAACCGCGTCAAGGAAGCCTACGACCTGCTGGTCGAGGGCAAGGGCGCGGCTTTCGAGAGCGCTCAGGCCGGTATCCAGGCATCGTACGACGCCGATGTTACCGATGAGTTCATCAAGCCTATCGTCATTACCGAGGGAGGCAAGCCCGTTGCGACTATCGAAGAGGGCGATGCCGTCATCTTCTACAACTTCAGAAATGATCGCGCGCGCGAACTGACCGCCGCGCTGACTCAGAAAGATATGCCGGAAGAAGGCATGCATACTATCCCTCTGTACTATTGCTGCCTTACTCCCTACGACGCTTCCTTTACCGGAGTCCACATCCTCTTCGACAAAGAGCTCGTTCAGGATACCCTCGGAGAGACTGTCTCCAAGGCCGGAAAGCATCAGCTCCGTATTGCCGAGACCGAGAAATATGCCCACGTTACGTTCTTCTTCAACGGCGGCCGTGAGACCGTCTTCGAGAACGAAGACCGTATCCTTGTCAATTCCCCGAAGGTCCCTACCTACGATCTCCTTCCTCAGATGAGCGCCCCCGAGGTTGCCGAGAAGCTTATCGACCAGATCCGCAGCGGCAAGCAGGATATGATTATCCTCAACTTTGCCAACGGCGATATGGTAGGCCATACCGGAGTCTACAACTCCATCACCCAGGCTGTCGAGTGTATCGACAAACTCGTGAAGAAGGTCGTCGACGAGGCAATAGCAAAGGACTATGTAGTCCTTCTTACTGCCGACCACGGCAACGCAGACTTCGCAGTCAATGCAGACGGAACCCCGAACACGGCGCACTCTCTGAACACCGTTCAGTTCATAGTGATCAACGCCGGCGACGAGGTGAAGACGGTCAAAGACGGCGCGCTCTGCAATGTAGCCCCGACCATCCTCAAGCTGATGGGCATCCCTCAGCCTGCGGCAATGACAGCTGAGCCTCTTATCTAGGAAGAATGTATAAGTTCAAACCTATACTGAAAACTCTCGTCTGGGGGACGGAGAGCTGGGTCCTCTCAGGATGGCCCGGCGACGAGTCCGTAGTAGCCGAGGGACCCGAAGCGGGGAAGAAGATAACTGAAATCTACGAGGGACAGTTCCCTCTTCTGATTAAGTTCATCGACTCCAACCGCGACCTTTCGATCCAGGTCCACCCCGGCGACGAGATGGCCGCCAGGCTCCACGGCTGCAAGGGCAAGACCGAGATGTGGTATGTCATCGGAACCAGGCCCGGCGCCCACCTCCTCAGCGGACTCAGCAAGGAAATCACTCCGGCTCAGTACGAAGAACTCGTAAAGAAAGACGAGATAGTATCCGTCCTGGCTTCCTACGATGTCAATCCCGGCGATGTGTTCTTCCTCCCCGCCGGCCGTATCCACGGCCTCGGGGGAGGCGTCTACCTCGCCGAGATTCAGGAGACTTCTGACATTACTTACCGTATTTATGACTACGGCCGGCTGGGCCTTGACGGGAAGCCCCGCAAGCTCCATATCGAGGAGGCGAAAGAGGCTATCGACTATCGCGTCCTTCCCGACTACAGGACCCACTACAAGCCCGTAGAGAACGCTCCGGTCAATCTTGCATCCTGCAGTCATTTCAGTACCGACCTGCTGGATCTGACCGAATCGTTGGATTTAAAACTCGACGGTTGCGGAGACTTCCTCATTGCCATTGCGACCGAAGGTAATGTCACTCTTGTCACGGAAAATGACAAATGTTCTCTGATCCCGGGAGAGTGCGCCCTTGTCCCTTCGTCTGAGAAAACCCTTACTATTACTCCTTCAGGAAAAGCTAAATTACTCACCACATTCGTCCCCAAAGCATGAAACCCCAGAGACGAGGCAGAAAGACAGTTCAGAAACGCAGAAGAAAGGCGGGGAAGACCGTCTTTCCCCAATTCGTCGGAAAGGTTCAAATGACCCGTGAGGGCTATGTGTTCGTAGTTATCGACGGGGAAGACGACGATGTGTTTGTCCGCGCGGCGAAGACGCGCGGGGCGCTCAACGGCGACACGGTGCGTGTCGCCGTGACCAAGACCCCCCGCGCAGGGGGCCGCGCGAAAGCGCTCGCCGGCCAGGCGGCCAGAGGCGAGCGTCGCGAAGGCGAAATCGTGGAGATCATCAAGCGCTCCGAAAAACCGTTCGTGGGAGTGTTCCATATGGTCGGGACCCACGCCTGGGTCCTGATGCAGAGCCGCTTCATGCCCTATGACATCGAGGTGGATGGGGAAGAGGCCATGGCCCTTGGCGCCCAGACCGGCTACAAGGTAGCCGCGCGGGTAGAGGGCTGGAACCGCGGCGAGAACTGTCCGTATGGCCATGTGGTCGATGTGCTCGGCGCCCCCGGCGCAAACGAGACCGAGATGCACGCGATCCTGGCCGAATTCAACCTCCCGTACCGTTTCGAGAAGGAGGTGGAGAATGCGGCCGACAAGATTTCCGAAAAGATAACGGCGGAGGACCTGGCCGAGAGAAAGGATTTCCGCAAGACTTTCACCTTCACTATCGACCCCGCGGACGCGAAGGACTTCGACGATGCGCTTTCGTTCCGCCCGCTGGAAAATGGGAATTACGAGGTCGGCGTCCACATCGCAGACGTCTCGCATTATGTGCTGCCCGGATCGCCCGTGGACAAGGAGGCGCAGGACCGTGGGACATCCGTCTATCTGGTTGACCGTACGGTCCCGATGCTCCCGGAGAAGCTCTGCAACAAGCTCTGCTCGCTCCGCCCCCACGAAGACAAACTTACCTTCTCGGCCGTTTTCGAGCTGACTGCAGACGCGAAAGTCCGCAAGCGCTGGTTCGGAAGGACCGTCATCAACTCCGACTTCCGCCTGGACTACAATCAGGCGCAGGAGGTTATTAAGGCGGAGCCAGACCAGCCGGCCGGCGAATCGTTCGGCTGCACCCCCGAGCTTGCGACCGCGCTCCGCACTCTCATGTCCATGGCCCTGATCCTTAAATCCCGCCGCCAGAAGGCTGGCGCGATCGATTTCGACCGCCCGGAGATGAAGGTGAAGTGCGACGAGTTCGGCAAGCCGCTCGAGATATATCAGGTCCACTCCTTCGAGGCGAACTGGCTGATCGAGGAGTTCATGTTGCTGGCGAACCGCAGCGTCGCGGAATTCGTCTCCGGGAAGGGCAAGACCTTCGTCTATCGCGTCCACGACACCCCGAACGAGGCGAAGCTCGACAGCCTGCGCGTGTTCGCAAAGAGTATGGGCTATAAGATGGACGGCGCTCTCGAGGGCAAGGCGGTTGCCTCGACCCTCAACGACCTTCTCACCCGCTCGGACGGCAAACCGGAAGGCTCGGCTTTCCGCGAAATCGCCCTCCGGGCCATGGCCAAGGCCAAGTACAGTGTCGACAACATCGGCCATTTCGGCCTCGCGTTCGCCGACTATACTCATTTCACCTCGCCTATCCGCCGCTATCCGGACCTGATGGTCCACCGCCTGCTCGCGATCTACCTCGCGAACGGCAAGAGCCAGGACAAGGACTACTACGCCGCCCAGTGTGACCACGCGTCCGAACGCGAGGCTATCGCTACTGACGCCGAGCGCACCTCGATAAAGTACAAGCTCGTCGAGTATATGCAGGACCACATCGGCGAAGAGTACGACGGCCACGTCTCCGGCGTCACCGAGTGGGGCATGTACGTCGAGATCGAACCTACCCACATCGAGGGCATGGTCCCTCTTCGCGAAATCAAGGGCGATTTCTTCGAATTCGAGGAGGACAAGTACCGCCTGCGCGGCCGCCGTACCCGCAAGATCTACCGCCTGGGCGATCCTGTCCGCATCCGCGTCTCCTCCGCCAACCTCGAGCAGCGCCTCCTGGATTTCGAACTTCTCGATTCGGAAGAATAATCTTTTCTGCAACGAAAGCGGTGCGGGGTGCATCTATATTGCAGTTTTTGCAATATGGATATGAAAAAAGCAATAAATAAGATTTTGGCCGTTGCGGCGGGAGCCGTGATGGCTTTTTCGTGTTCCGCGGATATGGAGGGAATATTTGATGGATGGGCAGCGAAGGACGGAGGGTATGATTATGATGTCGCAGAGGGGATGTCAGAGCCCTCTGGAACGGGAGAAGGAGAGAATAACGGAAACACTAACGCCGGATTGCTGACTGCCGGCGAGTGGAATGATCTCGACAACTGGCAGTTCTGGGGAAGCCTGATGCTCAGTCAGGGCGATGGTAAGACAGAGGAGGTAGAAGACGGCGAGTGGTACGAAGGAGACGGGTCGTTCTATCAGTACTGCCCTCATTGGGGATTCTATACGAATAACAGAGTCGCTGTTAAAGTCACTAACGAAGGCGCTCCCGCAGCGGGAGTGAATGTTATTCTCAGCGTAGACAATACTCCTGTCTGGACAGCCGTTACCGATAATCTGGGAATGGCAAACTGCTGGATTAATCTCTATAGTGGAGATACTCTTCCCGAAAATGCGCAATTATCTATTAAGGTCGGAGGAGTAGAGCAGGCAGAAGCGCCTGTAATTACAAACTGGTCATCTGAAGAGACTGTCTACAACGAGTACGAGGTTGCGAACAGCTTCACCGCCCGTACGGCTGATATCGCATTTTTCGTAGATGCTACCGGTTCGATGGGCGATGAGATCGACTTCCTCAAGAGCGATCTGATTGACATTTTCAAGAAGGTGGAAAATCTTCAGAGCGGAACGGAAATCCGTACTGCCGCCCTCTTCTATCGCGACGATAAAGATGAGTATGTTACAAAACAGAAAGACTTCACAAAAGATATCAAGTCGGTATCAGACTATGTAGGAAAACAGTCTGCCGCCGGTGGCGGAGACTTCCCGGAGGCGGTACATACCGCTCTTGAGGCAGGACTTCAGAACCTTTCCTGGAACGAAGGGGCGCGCAGCAAAATCGCCTTTATGCTTCTCGACGCTCCGGCCCACTACCGATCCGACGTTGTCGAATCCCTTCACAAAAGCATTGAGATGTATGCGGCGAAGGGCATCAAGATTATCCCGGTGGCGGCAAGCGGTGTAGACAAGAACACCGAATTCATGCTCCGTTTCTTTGCGATCGCTACAAGTGGAACTTATGTGTTCCTTACCAACGACAGCGGTATCGGCGGAGACCACATCCAGGCTTCGGTCGGAGAGTATGAGGTCGAGCAACTTAACGACCTTATCGTTCGCCTGATTGACAAGTATCTTGAATAAAATGCGTATCTTCGCTACCGTATGAAAAGCGGAATCGCTACGGTAGTCAAGAACGCGGGCAGTCACTTCCTTCTGAGTGAACTTCCCCAATGGCGTCTTTTCCCTGCAGTATTGCGGGGAAAAGTGCGTTTGGAGGCAGGTACATCTACTAATCCTGTAGCTGTAGGCGACCGCGTACGTTACGAATTCGAAACTGAACCGGACGCCGAGCACCCTGCCGTCATTACCGAAATCCTCGACAGGAAGAACCACCTTATCCGAAAGTCGGCCAATCTTTCGCGCCAGTCCCACGTCATAGCGGCGAATCTCGATATGGCCCTGTTGGTCGTATCGCTCTACTTCCCGGAAGTGAAACTGCCATTCCTGGATCGGCAGCTCGTGACCTGCGAAATGTTCAAAATCCCCGTTACGATAGTCCTCAACAAGGTAGATCTTTACCGCGAAGAGGCTTCTGAGGAATTTGAAAACTTCAAGTCGATTTACGCGCGTGCGGGTTACAGAGTCCTGGAAACTTCGGCTAAAACAGGCGAGGGGGTGGAAGAACTCAGAAAACTGTGTAAAGATCATCTCTGTCTTATCAGCGGCGAGTCCGGAGTAGGAAAGTCCTCCCTTATCAAGGCGCTCGATCCTTCTCTCGATCCCAAAGTCGGTAAGATCAGTGCCGCACATCTTCAGGGTAAACATACTACCTCCCTTTATGAGATGTATCCTCTTAGCGTGGGAGGTTACGTAATCGATACTCCGGGCCTTCGCGGCTTCGGCCTCTATGGGCTGGAGAAGGAGGAAATCGCGAAATATTTCCCCGAGATGCTGCGCCTGGCAGACAACTGCAAGTTCATCCCCTGCACCCATACCCACGAGCCCGACTGCGCAATCAAGGCCGCAGTCGAAAAAGGCGAAATAGCCCCCGAGCGCTATAATTCTTATCTCGGGATGCTTGAAGACGACAGTAAGTTCCGCAAATAATGAACACCCTGAATAAGGAAATACTCCGGCTGGCGCTTCCGAGCATACTCGCGAATATAACGGTGCCGCTGGTCGGCATCGTCGACACCGCCGTGGCCGGTCATCTGATCGGGACGGAGGCTGCAGTGTCGATTGGCGCTATTTCCGTGGGGGCGATGTTCTTTACGCTCCTCTATTGGAACTTCAGCTTCCTCAGGACGGGGACGGGCGGGCTCACAGCCCAGGCTTATGGAGCGGGGGACAATCGCGAGGTGGCGAAGATTTTCTGGCGCGGGATGGCGCTGTCCGCCCTTATCGCGCTGGCGATTCTCGCGCTGCAGTGGCCGTTCCTTAAGCTGGCCGTCCTCTGTACCCAGGCTACCGCGGAGGTGGAAGCGCTCGCCTCGCAGTATTTCCTCATCCGAATCTGGGCCGCGCCCGCGACCGTGGCTCTGATGACCTTCAGCGGCTGGTTCGTGGGCATGCAGGATTCGATGAGCTCGATGTGGAAGGACCTTATCGTGAACGGGGTAAACATAGTCGCGAGCATCATCCTCGGCCGCGGGATCGGCAGCTGGCCGGGGCTTGGCTTTGCCGGCATTGCGCTCGGAACGGTAATCGCGCAGTACTGCGGCCTGCTGTTCTGCGTCCTCGTCTGCCTCGTCAAGTATGGCCATATCCTCGGCTCGTTCAGGCTCGGCGAACTTGGCCATGCCCTCAGCCGCAGCGAGCTCGGCCCGTATATGAGGATGAACGGCAACCTGTTCCTGCGCTCGCTTTCGATGCTGGGCGTCTACATCGGCTACACGCTCATCGCCACGACCATGGGCGACATGCTGCTCGCCTGCTCGTCCGTGATGATGCAGCTGCTGATGCTGTTCTCCTACTTTACAGACGGCTTCGCCTACGCTGGCGAGGCGCTTGTCGGGCGCTTCATCGGCGCGCGCGACGCGGATTCGATGCGCCGCTCGGTGCGTTACGTGTTCGAATGGAGCATGGCGATAGCCGTGGGCTTTATCGGGCTCTATTGGGTCGGGGGAGTGCCGGTCCTGCGGCTGCTGACCTCCGATCCCGCGGTCGTTGAGGCATGTACGGCCTTTCTCCCATGGTTGATTCTGATGCCGCCGGTCGGCTGCGCAGCCTTTACCTGGGACGGCGTTTTTCTCGGGGCGACCGCCTCCCGCCCCCTTCGCGACTCCTGCCTCTGGGCTTTCGTAGCCTTCGTGGCGGTCTGGTTCGCACTTAAATGGTTCGCACTCGGCGGCCCGTCCGTCATGCCCGACCCCGATCGGGCATCCTTGCCCCTTCACCTTTTGATGGTCGCCTATTTCGCCCATCTGCTGGTCCGCGCCCTTTGGCTTAGCTTCAAGTGGAAGGGTATCCGCAAATAAATCGTTATATTTGAAAGTTATGACAGAAATTAAAGATATTGTATCCAAGCTTTTCGCTGATATTCAATTTGAAAAGGAGCCGGCGGGGCTGTATGATCCGCTGAGGTATATGATTTCGATAGGGGGGAAGAGGATACGCCCGACGCTGTGTCTGCTGACTTATCTGCTCTATCGCGATGATATCAATGAGGCGATTCTGGAGCCTGCGGCGGCGCTGGAGGAGTTCCACTCCTTTACCCTTATCCACGACGACATAATGGACAAGTCACCACTTCGCCGCGGTCAGGATACCGTGTGGAAGAAGTGGAATGAGGATACGGCGATACTAAGCGGAGACGTTATGCAGATTGATGCATACAAGAGGCTGGCGAAAGCTCCGGCAGACAAGATTGGCTCCGCGCTGGACCTCTTTTCGAAGACGGCCGCCCAGGTCTGCGAGGGTCAACAGTACGATATGGAGTTTGAAAACCGGGCCGAGGTGAAGATGGAGGACTATGCGAAGATGATAGGCCTGAAGACGGCGGTCTTGATTGCGTGTTCGGCGAAGATGGGCGCGCTGATTGCAGGGGCTCCGGCGAAGGATTGCGAGGCACTCTATCGATATGGGTACGAACTTGGAATGGCCTTCCAGGTCGCGGACGATTATCTCGACGCCTTCGGCGACGAAAAGGTGTTCGGAAAGCCTATCGGCGGAGACATAGTGAATAAAAAGAAGAGTTGGCTGACAGTAAGGACCCTGGAGAAGACTTCAGATAAAAAGGCTTTTCTCGAAGCGATGGAACTCCCGGCTGAGACTCCAGAGCAGAAGGCTGCTAAGATCGCGAAAGTCAAGGCGATTTACGTCGCCTGCGGAGTAGATAAAGACGCCAAGGCGGAGATAGTCCGCTACAGCGAGAGGGCGATGGAGGCAGTGAAAGATTTCCAGGCGGAGCCGCTCAGGAATTTTGCAGAAAAACTGGTAGGACGTGCAAAGTAAGGAACTCGAAATAATGTGTCCTGCGGGCAATTTCGAATGTCTGCAGGCGGCGATTCAGGGAGGTGCGGATTCCGTGTATTTCGGAGTCGGCAACCTCAATATGAGAAGCCGTTCGGCGAATAATTTCGCAGCGGAGGATCTGGCAGAGGTTGTACGCATCTGCCGCAGCGCGGGCGTCAAGACCTATCTGACGCTGAATATTTGTCTCTATCCGGAAGATCTGGACGAAATGCGACGCACGCTGGATCTCGCCAAGGAAGCGGGCGTTACGGCAATCATAGCCTCGGATATAGCGGCGATACAGTATTGTAGGCAAATCGGCCTCGAAGTCCATATCTCGACCCAGCTTTCTATCTCCAATGTAGAGGCGCTTAAGTTCTACGCCCAGTTCGCCGACGTGGTCGTTCTGGCGCGCGAGCTCAATCTCGGTCAGGTCCGCGAAATATGCGATGCGATTCAGGCCGAGCAGATCAAAGGCCCGTCGGGGCAGCTCGTCATGGTGGAGATGTTTGCCCACGGCGCCCTCTGTATGGCTATCAGCGGTAAGTGCTACCTGAGCCTCCACACCTACGGCGCCTCCGCAAACCGCGGAGCGTGTCTGCAGGTCTGCCGCAGGGGCTATGAGGTTACCGATCTCGAAACCGGCACTCAGCTGAATATTGACAATAAATACATAATGTCTCCGAAGGACCTCTGCACCATCGAGTTTATGGACAAGATGGTAGAGGCCGGGGTGAAGGTCTTCAAGATAGAGGGGCGGGCGCGCAGCGCGGAGTACGTGCGCCGCTGTGCGGAGTGTTACCGCCAGGCCGCGGACGCCGTCTGCGACGGGTCGTTCACGCCCGAACTCGCCTCCGCGCTCAAGGCCCGCCTCTCCGAGGTATTCAACCGCGGATTCTGGGACGGCTACTATCAGGGCGCTTTTCTCGGCGAATGGAGCAGTGTCTACGGCAGCCAGGCCACCCGCCGCAAGGTCTACCTCGGCAAGGTCACGAACTGGTTCGACCGCATAGGCGTTGCGGAGATTACGGTCGAAACGACCGATCTGAAGAGCGGAGAGACACTGATGGTGATAGGCCGGACTACCGGAGTCGAAGAGTTCACGGCCGAGGACATCCGACTCGAATTCGAGCCCGTGGCCGTGGTCCCGAAGGGGAACCGATGTTCGGTCGCCGTGCCCCACAAGGTCCACCGTGGAGACAAAGTCTACAAATGGGAAGAAGTATGAAACGTATCATAATCATAATCGCGCTGGCGGCACTTTCGCTTACGGCCGGCGCTGAATCGAAGAATTTCAAGCTCGGGAAGTGGGTCGAGATCCACAACGCCATCCTCAAGGAACTCGGGCGTTCGTACGTAGACACTCTCCCGATCGACAAGATGGAAAGGGCAGCAATCGATGCGATGCTCGCCCAGCTCGACCCGTATACCGTTTTTGTCCCGGCCGAGGACCAGGAAGACTTCCAGCTCCAGATCGGCAAGGTCTACGGCGGAGTCGGCGCCATCATCTATAAGCCCACGCCCGAGAGCAACGTCGTCATCAACGAGCCGTATGCCGGTTCGCCCGCCGTCAAGGCCGGCCTCCATGCAGGCGACGAAATCCTCGAAATCGACGGCGCTACTGTCCATGGCCTCGACAGTAAGGCCTGCTCGGACAAGATGCGCGGCGCCCCCGGCACGGACGTCAATTTCCTCGTGAAAAAGGTATGGACGGGCGATACCGTAAACGTGGTCGTTACCCGCGAGAAGATCCACCTCCCGGACGTAGAGTATTCGGGCATGCTGGACGCGACGACCGGCTACATCGCCCAGAGCGGCTTTACCGAAGGCGTCTCGGACGAGATACGCTCGTGTGTCACCGCGCTGAAAAAACAGGGGATGAAGCGGCTGGTGCTCGATCTTCGCGGCAACGGCGGCGGCCTCATGCAGGAGGCGATCAGAATCGTTTCGATCTTCGTGCCGCGCGGGTCGGTGGTCGTGACCTCGAAGGGCCGTGACCCGAAGGATGTGGAGGTTTACCGGACCTACGAGGCCCCGCTGGATACGAAGCTCCCGCTGATCGTGCTCGTGGACTCGGGTACCGCTTCGTCGTCCGAGATCGTGAGCGGAGCGCTGCAGGACCTCGACAGGGCTACGATCATGGGCCGAAGGACTTTCGGCAAAGGCCTGATCCAGAGCCTGAAGCCCCTCCCGTACGGCGGCCAGCTCAAGGTCACGGTCGGCAAGTACTATACCCCCTCCGGCCGCTGCGTCCAGGCTATCGATTACTCCCACCGCAACCCGGACGGCAGTGTAAGCCAGATTCCCGATTCTCTTACCCATGAGTTCAGGACCAAGGCCGGCAGGATCGTTCGCGACGGCGGCGGCATCACCCCCGACGTGGAGCTTGAGGCCCCCGAGTATGGAGACATAGTGTATTCGCTCGTGATGAGAGGTATTGTAGAGCAGTATGCGCTTTATTATCTGAGAAATCATCAGAACATCGCCCCCGCCGAGTCGTTTGCTCTCAGCGAGGCCGATTATGAGGGCTTCGTAGCATATGCGAAAGAGCTGCTTCCGGCGAAGGAAAAACCTTTGATGGAATCTCTCGAGAGGCTTCAGATCATTCCTTTTATCGAGGAGGAGATAGTTGTAAGGTATTACTATCAGGCGGCAGGTGTCAAACTGCGTCTGCGTTACGACGATGCTTTGAAAAAAGCTTTGGTAAGTCCGACGATATGAGATTAGTTTTTGCAACAGGAAATAAAGGTAAGCTCCGCGAAGCTTCCGAGATACTTGGCGACGAGTTTGAAATTTTGAGCTCGGCTCAGGCCGGCATTACCGAAGATGTCGAAGAGACAGGTCTGACATTAAAAGACAATAGCATCATCAAGGCTGAGTATATTTATAGTAGGACCGGGCTTGACTGTTTCGCAGACGATACAGGTCTGGAAGTTGACGCGCTCGGCGGCGCGCCGGGCGTTTTTACCGCCCGCTATGCCGGCGAGGGCTGCAATTTCGACGACAACATCCGCAAGCTCCTTGCTGAACTCGCTGCTCTCGATGCCGCTTCGGCTGGGACGCCAGTTCCCCGAACCGCGCGCTTCCGCAGTGTCGTTACCCTCATTATCGGCGGGGAGAAACATTTCTTCGAAGGCGTAATGGAAGGAAAGGTTGCCCTTGAGAAGGCCGGTTGCGGCGGATTCGGCTACGATCCGGTGTTCATCGCCGATGAATATCCCGACAAAACAGTCGCGGAACTTCCCGAAGAGACCAAAAACGCCATCTCCCACCGCGGCCGCGCCCTCCGCGCCATGGCCGCCTGGCTCCGCACCTCAGCAAAGTAGTATCAGGTTATTCCGGCGCCATTTTGGGCATTTTTGGCGCGGATCGTCAGGTTTTTTCCTTTTTCGGCGCCGATTTCAGCTTTTTTGGCGCCGAATGCCTGGTTTTTCCCCTTCCCGGCGCCGTTTTTATGGTTTTTGGCGCCGCTGACCTACCGGGGCTTCGCCGGGGCGGTAGGGAAAACCGAAGGGGATTACCCGAACAACTCGCGGAGGACGGGGAGGGAGCGTATGTTCAGGCGAGAGTCCAGGTGGAAGGAGAGATATTCCAGAAGGATTTCGGCGATTTCGCTGCGGCGAGCTCCGGAAAGGGGGAGCAGCAGGGCCTGGTCGTAGGGGAGTGTCAGGAGGGCGCTGATGTCCTCGAGGCGCTCGCCGGCGAAGGGCATCAGGTCTTCGGTCCTGGGGCTGAATCCGAGGGCGGAACTGAGCTCGAGCAGGAACAGAAGGTGGAAGTTCGCGTAGTCCGCGCCCAGCCGGTCGAGGGTGAGGATGCTGCGGCGGGCCCAGTCGTAGAGTTCCTCGGAGTATTCGCCGTCGCGAAGAACGCGGTACAGAACTTCGCTCATGAAAAGGCAGACGGAATTCTTGAGGACGGAGTTTCGGATACCGTTCAGAGGATATTCTGCCCGGAGACCGGAGACGCGCCAAAGATCCGAGAGGTGATTGTCGCTCACCTCGCCGCTCAAAATGTTAAGGGGCAGGAAGAGGGCCATCGAAGAGGACTTCGAGACGCTTACTATGAAGCTTCGGCGACCGTACTCCGCGCTGAGGGTGTGGAGGACCAGCGATTTCTCGCCGACTTTTGTCGTTCCGAGGATGATGAACTCGATAGCCTGCTTCATATTACTGGTTTCCGAGCATCAGACAGACCATTCCGGCTAAAAGGATGAGAAGAGCCAGGGACTTGCCACGCAGGTTCTTTTCCTTGAAGATAAGAGCGCCAAAGATGAAGGTGACTATTACTGCGCAGCGGCGTACGATAGAGATGACAGACAGCAGAGCTCCTTCGCTGCCGAGGGCAAAGAAATAAGCCATGTCTGCTCCGGTAATCAGGACTGCAGTTAAAAGCAGCATCCAGTCCCAGCGCAGGGGAGTCTTCTCGCTGGAGACCCCGCGGGCTATAAGAAGGTAGATGCCGACAATTACTGAAATATAAAGGTTAGTCCAGCTCTGAACGAACAGGGGCTCCATCGATGCCATAATGTGTTTGTCGTAGAGCGCGCTCGCGACACCGGCCGCGATCGAGACTGCGATAGCAACGTAGCCGGCGCGGCTGCCCGGGCCGGAGGCTTCGCGCCGGCCGGAAAAGCTCATCAGTGCGATCGAGACCAGGGCGAGCGCGACTCCCGCATACTGAAGCCCGTTAAGTTTCTCCCCGAAAATCAGCAATGACAGAAGAACTACGAAAAACGGACGCGTAGCCTTAAGCGGGGAGACGGTAGTAATAGGGAGAAGTTTCAGAGCATACATTCCGCTGATCCACGAAGCGCTGACAAGGACGGCCTTTGCCATCAACATCAGATGATGCACCCACGGACCGCTGTAGAGAATCAGACAAGGTGAGAGCAGAAGAGTACTGATGGCGGTGGCGATGAACAGAACTTCAATAGGTCCGTTCTTCGCGAGAGCCTTTTTCTTAGTTATGTCGTAGAATCCAAGAAGGAAGGCGGAAAGGAGCGCTAGCCAAAGCCACATACCTGCTGAGAATTTTATCCAAAGTAAGCCAAAAAATCACTATCTTGCAACTCCATATGCGTTTGGAAATGAAAAGATTTTTATACATGGTGGCCGCTGCGGCGCTTCTGCTCGTATCCTGCGAGGAGAAGGAGCAGCTGATTGAGCAGATCAAGCCTCAGCCCGCCGGCTTTCCCCAGTTCCTTGCCGCTTACAAGGCAGGACATACATACTATGAAAAGACGATAACCCCGTCGGAGTTGAGTCTGACTCTGGACGATGACCGTGAGATTCACCTGAATGTTTCAGAATTGATATTCGAGGATTGTACAAACACGTCTCCGAAGGTGGTTGCTTTCGATCAGAACAACAAATATCTGGTAGGAGGAGAACCTATAGGAATCACCCGAAATGTAGCTCTGAAAGACGAGGATGCGTATCCTTTTTACATCTATCTGAAAAGTAACGGAGTCCATGCCCGCCTCAGCAACGGCAACCACATCATCCTGCCTTACAAGGAAAAGACCGTAGAGCCGGAGCCCCCGACACCGGAACCTAAGGTAAAGGAACTCCCGAAGGTCTATCTTAGAACGGACGACGGAAAGACCATCACCAGCAAGGTAGACTACAAGCCCGGAACCATCGAGATCAAAGACCCGGACCACAAATTCTGGAACACTGAATATTTCTCCGGAAGGATGCAGATCAGGGGCAGGGGAAACAGCACCTGGGATCCGTGGGGAAAGCCCAAACTTCCCTTCATGATCAAACTCGAGGAGAAGGCAAAACTGTTCGATCTTTCGAACGACAAATCTTGGAACCTTCTTGCAAACTGGGTGGATAAGTCCCTTCTTAGGAACCGCGTGTGCTTCGAACTTTCGAAGATAGTCGGTATGTCGTGGACCCCGAAAGCCGTCCCGGTTGAGGTGTATCTTAACGGAACATACTTCGGAGTGTACGATTTCATCGAACATAAAAAAGTATCGAAGGAAAGGGTGAACATCAATGTCGATGCCGGAGACATGTACTTCGAAATCGAATCCAACCTCGACGAGCCGGTATGCTGGACTACAGCCCACGGCCACCCCATTATGTTCAAGGATCCGGAACTGCCTACCGAAGCCCAGCAGAATGAGGCGAAGCAGTTCTTCAAAGATTTCGAGGACGCTCTTTGGGCAGGAGAGTATCAGGATGTCTATCAGCAGTATATCGACGTAGATTCTTTCATCAATTACTTCATAGTCGAGGAATTCTCCAAAGACGTCGACGGTAATCTCCGTAAGAGTACGTTCCTTACCCTCCCTAAGGGCGGGAAACTCGAGATGTATCATCTCTGGGACTTCGATATTAGTCTGGGAAACTGCGACTACTATGGAGACGGAAAGCAGCCCTGGGAAGGCTGGTGGATCAAGGACCAGAATATGTACGGCCGTAACCACGGCTGGTTCTACCGCCTCTTCAAGGATCCGGAGTTCGTAAAGATGGTTAAGCAGCGCTGGAACGAAGTGTATCCTGAATTCCAGAGGTTCTACAATCAGATCGATGTGATGGTTGAGGATATGGGAGATGCTCCCCAGCGCAACCACGACAGATGGAAGAGGCTCAACACCTACGACTGGCCTCAGTACAAGGTCACCGGTTCATATCAGGGCGAGGTCGACTGGCTGAAGGAGAACTACCGCAAGCGCCTCAATTGGATGAACACAAACATCAACAAACTCTAATGGCTGACAGGCCGGATTTCATACGGATCAAAGGGGCTCGTGCAAACAACCTCAAGGACATCGACGTGGATATTCCGCGCCGAAAGCTGGTTGTCATCACCGGTCTCAGCGGCTCTGGCAAGTCTTCGCTCGCCTTCGACACAATCTACGCCGAAGGTCAGAGGCGCTACCTCAATACCCTCTCTCCCTACGCCAAACATTTCATCGGCATACTCGAAAAGCCGGCGGTCGAGAGCATTGAAGGCCTCAGCCCCATCATCGCCATAGGCCAGAAAACCACGGGCACCAACCCCCGTTCGACGGTCGGCACCATCACCGAAATCTACGATTTCCTGCGCCTCCTCTATGCTCGGGCCAGCACTGCCTATTCGCCTGTTACCGGCGAAGAAATGGTCAGCTATACTGATGCCCAGATAGTAGACCTGATCCTAAAGGAATATGAGGGCAGGAAGTGTATCCTCCTGTCTCCTCTTGTCCGCGGACGCAAAGGCCATTACCGCGACCTCTTCGAAAACCTGCGTCGCAAAGGCTTCCAGCAGGTTCGAATAGACGGCGAAATCCAGGAACTTAACGATGTAGACGAACTGGACCGCTATAAGAATCACTTCGTGGAGCTGGTGGTAGATAAGCTCAAGCCCGGCGAGGGCGACCTGCAGCGCATCCGCGCTTCGGTCCAGACCGCGCTGAGTATGGGCAAGGGCTCGGTCGCCGTGCTCGACTACGGGACGGGCGAGCTCAGACATTTTTCCCGCCATCTGGTAGACCCGAAGAGCGGAATCTCGCTCCAGGAACCGGCTCCCCATACCTTCTCGTTCAACTCGCCCGAGGGCTGCTGCCCCCATTGCAAGGGCCTTGGGGTGGTGGTAGACGTGAACATGGACACGATAATCCCCGATAAGACGGTCAGCGTTGCCGAAGGGGCGATCGTGCCGCTCGGCAGGGTCCGGGAAAACCGCAAGTTCGACGTAGTCCGTTCGATCTCGAGGAAGATGGGCTTCTCGCTCTATGATCCGATTGGGACTATTCCGGACGAGGCCGTGTCGACGCTGGTCTATGGGTCCGAAGAGTACTTCCGAATCGGAGAGGGCAGTCTGGCAGAGAGCGTGACGTGGCCGGGCGTATTGGGCGATATAGACGAAAAGATCGAGTGCCCCGTCTGCCATGGGACCCGCCTTCGCGAGGAGACCAACTACTTCAAGATAGATGGCAAGACGATTGCGGAGGTCGGGGCGATGGAAATCAACGAGCTGCAGAAATGGCTCGCGACACTGCCCGGCAAGCTCAAGGGCAAGGCGAAGGCCGTGTCCCACGACATCCTTAAGGAACTGGACGACCGCGTGGGCTTTCTGGTGGACGTGGGGCTGGAGTATCTGACGCTCGAGCGCGCTACCTCTTCGCTCTCGGGCGGCGAATCCCAGCGAATCAGGCTCGCGACCCAGATCGGTTCGCGTCTGGTCAATGTAATCTATATCCTCGATGAGCCCTCGATCGGGCTCCATCAGAGGGATAACCGTAAGCTGATCGCATCGCTCAAAAAGCTGCGCGATGAGGGAAATACCGTCCTGGTAGTGGAACACGACGAAGAGACGATGCGCTCCGCGGATTGGATAGTGGACGTAGGCCCGGGGGCGGGCGAAGAAGGCGGCCGGATCTGTTACAGCGGCCCGGCGCGCGAGACCCATAGCTCGGTCGAAACCCCGACCTGGCGCCGGAAAGGCAACGGGCTTACCCTCGAACTCCAGGGCGCGGTGGGCAATAACCTCAAGAATGTAGATGCCCGCTTCCCGCTCGGGACCATGATCGGCATCAGCGGCGTGTCCGGTTCGGGCAAGTCCTCGCTCATCATCGAGACCCTGATGCCCATCCTTAAGGGCAAGCTCAATCATCTCGCTCAGAAACCGCTCCCGTACGCGAAGCTTATCGGGGCGGAACACATAGACAAGGTCATCGAGATAGACCAGGCCCCTATCGGCCACAGCCCGCGGTCGAATCCCGCGACCTTTACCGGCGTTTTCGGCGATATCCGCGCGCTCTTCGAGCAGACGCCGGACGCCAAGGTCCGCGGATTCAAGGCGGGCCGCTTCTCCTTCAACGTAGAGGGCGGGCGCTGCGAGGCCTGCAAGGGCGCCGGAGTGAAGATAATCGAGATGAACTTCCTTCCGCCGGTTGCGGTAGTCTGCGACGAATGTGCCGGTAAGCGTTATAAGGAAGACACTCTGGCTGTCCACTATAAGGGAAAGAATATCAACGACATACTTGAGATGCCGGTCAGCGAGGCGTATGAATTCTTCAAGGCCAACCCGAAGATAGCGCCTAAGCTCAAGGCTTTGCTCGATGTAGGCCTCGGCTACATCCGCCTCGGCCAGTCGAGCCTCACCCTTTCGGGCGGCGAGTCCCAGCGAATGAAGCTGGCGGCGGAGCTGTACCGGAAGTCTACCGGCAATACCCTGTATATGCTCGACGAACCGACTACCGGTCTTCATTCCGAGGACATCAAAACCCTGATGGGAGTGCTCCAGAAGCTGGTGGACCAGGGCAATACGGTAATCATTATCGAACACAATCTCGACGTTCTGAAAAGTGTCGACTGGATAATCGATATGGGACCGGACGGGGGCCGCAAAGGCGGCTTCATAGTAGCCCAGGGAACTCCGGAGGATCTGGCTGAAGATCCGGATTCGGAGACGGGCAAGTATTTAAAGGAAGTATTATGATCAGTACACTTGTTATCCTGGCAGCCCTCGCGGGCTTCGATATCGCCGCGGATTTGACTCAACTCGATGAGACTCTCGAAAGGGCTTCTGTCTATCAGGCCGCCCACGAACGCCGCATCCAGAGCTTTGAACACGATCTCGCTACGGGGAAGGCTTCTACCGATGCTGAGCGTTATGAGGTCTACGGGTCTATCTATGAGCTGGCGTATCCATTTAAGTACGATTTGGCTATCGATGCCATCGAGAGTCAGGAAAAACTGGCTCTGAAGATGGGGCGCAATGACCTGTTGACTGAGACCCGTCTGAGAAAAGCTATCCTTTATTGTACTGCCGGTCTTTATGTCGAGTGTAGCGAGATCGCCGAAAAAATTGATACAACCTCTTTCACTTCTGATACGCAAAAATTTCTTTACTACGAGTATCAGCAGCGTTTCTGCCGCGATTTCCGCGAATATAGGGAGCCCGGAAAGGGCGGAGAACTGGACGAAAGAGCAGGCTATTACCGTGGCCGCCTCATAGAATTCCTCCCGGAGTCGAACTTCCTTCGTCAGACCATGCTCCTTAACGAACTTATCGAGCAGGGGAATTTTATCGGAGCGGAAGAGGTCGGCCAGGGGATGCTGTCCCGTTACCCTGAGGATTCCCACGAATACGCCATCGCTGCATATTACTACGGTGTTCTCTGCCACGAACAGGGAAATCCCGAGGGCGAGATTCACTGGTACATTCGTTCCGCTATTGCAGATATCTGCAGCGCTACAAAGGACAATGCTTCGCTATATTGTGTGGCAATAGGTATAATGGATCAGGACATCGCGCGCTCGTTCCGCTACACTCAGGTGGCCCTCGATGATGCCCTTTTCTACAATTCGAAGATCAGGCCTTTCCAGATTGCGAAAAACCTCCCGGCTATCGAGAAAGCCTATACTACGATGATACGGAAAGAAGTTAACCGCCGAAACATTCTCCTTCTTCTTATCTCTCTTCTCGCCGTCTTCCTTATCATCATAGTCCTTATGATGCTGAGCTATCACCGCAGACTCCAGAGGGCGGTAGCAGCTCTTTCTGAGGCCAATGCCGCCAAAGAAGAGTTTCTCGCTCTCTTCCTTTCGATGAGTTCATCTTATCTTGACAAACTCCGCCACCACCTCAGCCGCGACCAGATGGAAGATGAGCTGAAATCCTTCTATGCAGCTTTCGACAATGCTTTCCTCGAACTGTATCCTTCCTTTGTAGAGGACTTCAACTCGCTGCTGGTCCCGGAAGCCAGGATAGAGCTGAAGAGGGGAGAGAAACTCAACACCGAACTTCGCATCTTCGCACTCATCAGGCTGGGGGTCGACCAGTCCTCCCACATAGCGTCGCTTCTCCGTTACTCGGTAAACACTATATATAATTACCGCGCGCAGGTGAAAGCCTCCGCTCTAAGCGGACGCGATGACTTCGAAGAGAGGGTGAAAGTGATCGGAACCCGCCACAAATAGTCCACTTTTTTACTTACCCAATCAGTTGATTATCAGGCGCCTGAGTTATCAGGCGTCTACTTTTTCGCTCCCGCGCGTATTTATAATGTTCGGCAGCAATTTTTAATTCCTTAATTTTGCACCACATTATTTTGTAAATTTTTTAGAAATGAAGAACCTGTTCAATCGAATCGCCCTCGTCCTTGTGACTCTGCTTCTGAGCGTGGCCCCCGCCTTCGCCCAGCAGGTCAAGGGAATCGTACAGGATCAGGACGGACTGCCGGTAATCGGCGCGGCCGTGATGGTCCAGGGCACTTCAATCGGTACCGTTACCGGAGTGGACGGAGACTGGATTCTCCCTTCTGTTCCGGAAGGCGCAATCCTCGAGATCTCTTCGATCGGCTACATCACCAAGACCGTCGCCCTCGCAGACGCCGCCCTCGTAATCCTTGAGGAAGACAGCATAATGCTCGAGGACGTCGTGGTCGTCGGTTATGGCGTTCAGAAGAAGAGTGTCGTTACCGCGGCTATCGCCAAGGTCGGCTCAGACGAGCTCGGCAAGACCGCTCCCGTCCGAGTAGACAACGCCCTCAAGGGCCTGGCCGCCGGCGTGAACGTTACCTCTTCATCCGGTCAGCCCGGCGCAGCAGCCCGAATCAGGGTCCGCGGAACCGGAACCATCAATAACTCCGACCCTCTCTACATCGTAGACGGAATGCCTATCGAAGGCGGTATCGACTATCTGAATCCTTCCGATATCGAGTCTATCGAAGTCCTCAAGGACGCTGCATCAGGCGCAGTTTACGGAGCCCGTGCGGCCAACGGCGTTATCCTGGTTACTACCAAGAAAGGAACCAAGGGCGATGCCCGCGTAAACTACGAGTTCTCCTACGGCCTCTCTAGCCCCTGGAAGAAACTCGACGTCCTGAACGCTTCCCAGTACGCGATGATGATCAACGAAGGTATGATGAACTCCGGCCAGGCTCCCAAGTATGCGGATCCTACAAGCTACGGAGTCGGAACCGACTGGCAGGACGAAATCTTCTACTACAACGCTCCCCAGAGCCAGCACGAACTCAGCGTCAGCGGCGCTTCGGACAAGGTCAATTACTACCTCTCGCTGGGCTACCTCAGCCAGGACGGTATCATCGGAGGAAATGTCGGCCGCTCCAACTACGACCGTCTCACCCTCCGTTCGAACACCACCTACGAAGTGATGGACAAGACCTCCGA
>ONOI01000040.1 GCA_900319375.1 uncultured Bacteroidales bacterium
TAATAATGACAGTAGGCTGATTGCCTTCCATCACAGCGACGCAGGAATTAGTAGTTCCAAGGTCGATACCGATAATTTTTCCCATAATATCTATTTTTTAACTTTTTGTCTCACTTAGCCTTCTTTCCGAAGGACACTACCCAAACATCGAAACCCGTGCCACCCACATTTCTCTGACAATTTGTCACTCGCCCTTTCCGCAAATTTGCCCCGAGGAGCGTGGTCTCCCTGTCGAAACTCAGCAGGGAGACCACAAAAGCGGCCCAAAACGTAGTCTCCCTGTCGAATTCAAGCAGGGAAACGACGAAAGGAACCTCGTAAAAAAAGAAAAGTTTGTAATTCATTTGGAAAATCACTATCTTCGCTGCGATTAACGATTAGTTTGGCAAAAAATATAAACACATATCATTATGAAACTGTACAACATCATTAAAGTGGCAGCGCTTGCAGCGCTTGTAGTAGTGGGCGCAACATCCTGCCAGTCAAAGAAAAAGAAAGCAGCAGAAGAGGCTGCAAAGGCAGCAGCTGAAGAGGCAGCCCGCCAGAAAGCAGCTGAGGAAGAGGCAGCAAAACTCGCAGCCCGTACCTTCGAACTTAGCGAGGATGTTACTCTTGAAGCCAGCGAGACTGTAGCAGAGGGCGCCGAGGCTTATCGCCAGGCTCTCGAGGAAGCTAAGAAGGGTACCGCCTTCGGTTCTACCAGCTTCGCAGTTCCTACCGCAGGTCTTCTCTATGCAGACGAGCAGTGCGGTCTTTCCGCAGACGCCAAGGAGACCCTCCAGGAGTTCCTCAATGTATGGTGTGCTTCTGACAAGAAGTCCGTCATCCTTATCGAGGCCTACTCCAACGACGGAACTAAGGCAGCTCCCGAAGGATGCAGCAAGGCAGACTACAACGCCGCTATCGCAGTTGAGCGTGCAAACCTCGTAAAGGCTTGGCTCTTCGCAAAGCAGGTTCCTGCCAAGAACGTCAAGGTTGCTCAGAACCCTCGCAAGGCAGACGGCGACCAGAAACGCGTAAACGTCTCCATCCAGTAAAAGTGGAGTACCGAACACTTACAGACAATGAGATCCGGGACCTTGAGTCCCGGATTCTTTTTGAAGATAACCACCTCCTCGTCATCAACAAGAAGGTCGGGGAGATAGTACAGGGAGACAAGACCGGAGACGAATGTCTCGCGGAAACCCTCAAGGCGTATATCGCAGGCCGCGACGGGAAACCCGGGAAAGTGTTCATGGGCGTACCACACCGCCTCGACCGCCCGGTCAGCGGAGTCTGCGTGTTTGCAAAAACTTCGAAAGCGCTCGAACGCCTGTGTGAAGCGCTCCGCACCTCCCAGATGCATAAAACTTACTGGGCTCTCTGCTGCTCTAAGCCTACCGCCCTCGAAGGTCACCTCGAGGATTGGCTTATAAGAAACGAGAAGCAGAACAAATCGTACATAGTCCCCGCAGGACGTACGGGAGCCAAACTGGCTAAACTAAACTATAAATATCTTCGCAGCACAGACCGCTATCACCTCCTCGAGGTAGAGCTTCTGACTGGCCGTCATCACCAGATAAGGTGTCAGCTCAGCCATCTCGGCTGTCCTATCAAGGGAGATCTTAAGTACGGAGCCCCTCGCTCCAATCCCGATGGAGGAATATGCCTCCATGCCCGGAGCATCAGCTTCACTCACCCGGTAAAGAAGGAGCCCCTGACCATCACGGCCGAAGTCCCCTGTTCCTGGAAAGGAGTCGCCCCTGAAGCGAATTCCTGACATCTCCCATATACTCGCTGGGTCTCTGTCTCATAATCATCTTGAACGCAGAATTGAAAGTAGGAAGTGTGTTGAAGCCTGAGAACTTCGCCACCTCCTCAACCTTCATATACGGGTCTTTCTTCATCAGATCAGAAGCATAAATAACTCTGTAGTAATTGAGCAGCCAGCGAAAGTTGTGGCCAGAGCAGATATTTATTGTCTTAGAGAGGAAGGTACGCGCACAAAACAGATGCTTTGCCATCTGTCCTATGTTGTAATCTCCGTCCAGCCACGGTCTTTTCTCCTCCATCAGGCCAAGCACTCTTGAGTACAGCTTAGTCATCTGAGGCGAATCGTCCTCGATGTATGAGAGGTCCGGGGATACAGGGCGGGAAGGAGCGGAAGCCTTTCGGCGACGAAAAATAGCGAACAGGTTCATAGTTTCAAATGTTGGTCTCGAGACAAATATATCAAAAAAAATCCCGCCACAATACCTTGTAGCGGGACTTTAATAGATATTTGTGACGAATAATTCCGAAAATTAATTTTTTCGTCCACCTTTGATTGACTCGAAGCCTTTTCCATATACACCCGTTACAGACGACACAGAAAGGAATGCGTTCGGGTCGATTCTTTTGATTTCGCGTAAAAGTACATGAAGATCGTTCTTACGGGTGATCACCATCAGAACCTCAGTATTTTCCTTCGTGTACCAGCCTTTTCCGTCCAGAACTGTAACTCCCCTGTGGAGAGTTTCAGTAATCATATCGGCAATTTCGCGGTAATGCTTCGATAAAACGAAGAGCTGAACGCTCTGGCGCGAACCCTGAATAGTAAGATCAAGTACGGTAGAGACCAGAGTAATCAGGACGAAACCATACACGACCGTTGTTATCTTCTCAACGAAGGGAATCAGGTTGCCTTCCGAATCGAAGGAAGGGACGAGCAGCGAGGAAAGGATGATTACGGCATCCGTAATAAGAACCATCCTTCCGGGAGAGACGTTGCGGTACTTATTAACGACCAGTGCAATAATATCCGTTCCTCCAGTACTTCCTCCCTGAGACATCGTAAGTCCTATACCGAAACCGACCAGGATAGCGCCCATGATTGTACTCATCAGCTTACCGTTTGCAAGGGCTATCTGTTCGATAAATACGGTAGGGATAATATCCTGGAAAATGTTGAGTCCTACGGATGCTATCAGAATTGCGTAAACCGTCTTTACTCCGAAGTTGCGGCCTAATGTAAGCAACGCAATAATCAGCAGTATCACATTGAGAGCAAAATAGGTGTAACCCATCTTGATCAATCCGTGGGTCGCATACTGAATAATCGAAGCGATACCGGTAACGCCGCCGCCTACGAGGTGATTGGGCACCAGGAAGATGCTCCAACCCAGTACATAGCAAAGGATACCGAAGGTGATGAGTCCGTACTCCTTTACTCCTACGAGAAACTTTTTAGTATTAAGATTCATTCTTTTTATCTTTTTTCAGGATGGCCTTTGCATCCTTAACTCCGCCCTTGATTTCTTCGAATCCCTCGCCGTAAACGCTCTTGGTAGAAGACACGGACATAAAGGCGCGTGGATCTAAAGTCTTGATTTCCCTCATCAGCGAGGAGAGCTCGCCGCGGTTGATAAGGATAAGCAGAACATTTTTATCCTTCTTTGTATACCATCCCTGGGCTCTCAACACTGTCACTCCCCTACCCATTACACTGATTATATGGTCTGCTATCTCCTTGTACTTTTCAGAGAAGACCATCAGCTGGAAGGTAGATTTATGTCCTCCGACTATGTTGTCGATCAGGAGGTTGAAAATAACGATTTCAACGACACCGTAAGTAGCATCGGTGAATGTCTTGTCAGGGAGGAACAGAAGCAGGGCTACAGTAATGAGGTCAGTAATGAGGAACACTACGCTCAACTGTACCGGGTAGTACTTGTTGATCATAATAGCCACTATATCCGTACCTCCGGTACTGCCTCCGAAACGGATGACCAGACCCAGTCCCGTAGCCTCCAGAGTACCGGCGATAACCGGAACAAGCAGCGCGTCCTTGACATAGAAGAACTCGCCTGGAGCACATTGGAGCCAGGGTACGCTGGCGATAATCTGCATCGCCACCGTAGACATCAGGATAGCATATATAGTCTTGAATCCGAAGCCGATTCCCATCGCAAAGACAGCGACGACGATCAGGATGATATTGATTCCCATATAGGTAAACTGAGCGGGAATCAAGCCTCCGGTCGCATACTGGATGATGGTCGAAAGACCCATCATTCCTCCAGCGGACATACCCCATGGAATCATGAAACCTTCCCAGGCCCAGCCGAAGATAAAGCAGGCCAGGGTGATGACAAGATACTCGTGGATGGTTAGTATAACCTTTGACTTCTTCATTACTTGACAACGATATTGATAATTCTGCCAGGGACTACTATCACCTTAACGATAGAGAGTCCTTCGACATATTTTGCTGTCTGAGGGAGCTCCCTCACCGCTGCTTCTACCTCGGCGGGGGTCGCGCTCTTAGGCATATCTACCGTGAAGCGCATCTTACCGTTGAACTGGACGGGATAAGTAACGCTGTCCTCAACAGTGTAAGCCTCAACATACTCGGGGAACGAAGCGTCACAGACACTGGTCGAATGTCCCAGAGCCTCCCAAAGCTCTTCCGCCATATGGGGAGCAAAGGGCGCGAGGAGAATGACCAGCGGCTCGAGTATCTCGCGTTTGTGACACTCGCCCAGGTCGGACAGAGCGATCATGAACGCACTGATATTCGTATTGTAGGACATGGCCTCGATGTCTTCCTGTTCCTTGCCGATCAGTCTGTGAAGAGCCTTCAGCTCGGCGGGCGTAGCCTTTTCATCGGTGACGATGAACTGGTCGCGGTCATAGAACAGCCTCCAGAACTTCTTGAGGAAGCGGTTGACTCCGTCGATACCCTTGGTGTCCCAAGGCTTGCTCTGCTCGATGGGGCCGAGGAACATCTCATACAGGCGGAGAGTATCAGCGCCGTAAGTCTCGCAGATATCGTCCGGATTGACGACATTGAACATGCTCTTGCTCATCTTCTCGACCGCCCAGCCGCAGATATATTCGCCGTTTTCGAGGACGAACTCGGCGTCTGCAAACTCCGGCCTCCATGCCCTGAAGGCATCGAGATCCAGCTTGTCGTTACGTACGATATTGATATCTACATGGATCTCCGTTGTCTCGTACTGGTCTTTAAGGCCGAGCGAGACGAATTTGTTGGTCCCGACTATACGGTATACGAAGTTCGAGCGGCCCTGGATCATTCCCTGGTTGACGAGCTTTGCAAACGGCTCATCGCAGCAGACATAGCCAAGGTCGAAGAGGAACTTGTTCCAGAAGCGGGAGTAGATGAGGTGGCCGGTTGCGTGTTCCGTACCGCCTACGTAAAGGTCTACATTGCGCCAGTACTCGTTTGCCTTGCGGCCTACCAGCGCCTCGCCGTTGTGGGGATCCATATAGCGCAGGTAGTATGCCGACGAACCGGCGAAGCCGGGCATGGTCGAAGTCTCGAGCGGGTAGCCCTTGTATGTCCAGTTCTTCGCGCGGGCGAGCGGCGGCTCACCATTTGCCGAAGGCTTGAACGACTCGATTTCGGGCAGGGTCAGCGGCAGGTCGGCCTCATCCACGGGGGTCGCAATCCCGTCCTTGTAATAGATCGGGAACGGCTCGCCCCAATAGCGCTGGCGGCTGAAGATAGCGTCACGCAGGCGGTAGTTTGTCTTCCTGCGGCCGATTCCATTCGCCTCGGCATAGTCTTTCGCCGCTTCGATCGCGTCGGCAACGTCCATCCCGTTGAGGAAGCCGCTGTTACACATCTTACCCTCCTTCGCATCGAACGACTGCTCGGAAACGTCGCAGCCCTCGATAATCGGCACTATCGGCAGGCCGAACTTCCTGGCGAATGCGTAGTCGCGGCTGTCGTGGGCCGGAACGGCCATGATCGCGCCCGTACCATAGCCGGCAAGGACATATTCGCTGATCCAGATCGGGACCTTCTCGCCCGTAAGCGGGTTGATTCCGTAGGAGCCGGCAAACACGCCCGTAACCGACTTCGTCTCGGCTATACGCTCCCTTTCGGTTTTCTTACGCACCTCCTTGACATAGGCGGCCACCGCTTCTTTCTGGGAGGCGGCGGTCAGTTGGTCGACCAGCTCGCTTTCGGGCGCCAGGACCATGAAGGTGACGCCGAAGATAGTATCCACCCTCGTCGTGAAGATGGTGACCGGGAGTTCGCGGCCGTCGCAGACGGTATTGAAAACCACCTCCGTTCCCTCGGACTTCCCTATCCAGTTGCGCTGCATCTCCTTGAGGGAGTCTGTCCATGCAAGGCTGTCCAGGCTATCAAGCAGGCGGCCGGCATAGGCTGAAACGCGCAGCTGCCACTGCTTCATCTTCTTCTGCTCCACCGGGAATCCACCGCGCACGCTCAGTCCGTCCTTGACTTCGTCGTTGGCCAGAACGGTACCAAGGCCCTCACACCAGTTGACGGAAGTCTCGCCCAGATAAGCGATTCTCCAGCGCATAAGAATGTCCGACTTCTCCTTTTCGGAAGCAGCCGCCCACATCTGGGGTGTCACATCCTCATAACCGGTAGTCTCCAGTTTCGCGATCAATTCTTCGATCGGACGGGCCTTGTTCGCTGCCGGGTCAAACCAGCTGCCGAACATCTTGAGGAAGGCCCACTGCGTCCACTTGTAATACTCGGGATCGCAGGTTTTCACTTCACGCGACCAGTCGTAGCAGAAACCTATACGGTCTAGCTGCTCGCGGTAACGCGCGATGTTTTTCATAGTTGTGACTTCAGGGTGTTGACCGGTCTGGATTGCGTACTGCTCGGCGGGAAGGCCGAAGGCATCGTAACCCATCGGGTGGAGCACATTGAAGCCTTTGAGACGCTTATAGCGGGAAAAGATGTCGCTGGCGATATAGCCCAGGGGATGCCCTACATGGAGACCGGCTCCCGAAGGATACGGGAACATGTCCAGGACATAATATTTAGGTTTATCGCTTTCCTCGGATACTTTATACGTTCCCTCGGAGCGCCATCTTTCCTGCCATTTTCGCTCTATCTTCTTAAAATCGTAATCCATTACTAACTAACGGGAGTTATTTGATAACAAGTACGTATGCGTCTTTAGGACAGAACTTCCTGCACTTTACTTCGTCAAGAGTCTTGAGAGCCTCTTTCTGGCAGTCTGTAGGGTTGATTGCGACTGCGGTAAGGCAGTTGGCGAAGGGGATGGTGACGGCTTTGTAGCCAGCCTTCTCGGCCCTCTTTACCTGGGCGTCAACGTTGGATTCTACCTTGAAAGTACCGATGATTACATAGTACTTGTTCTCGAGAACAGCTTTCTTGCAGACGGGGCCGGTGAAGATACGGACAGCCTTCTTGGGAGCGGCCTTCGGTTTTGCTTCACGGGCGGGTTTTGCCTCGCAGACAGGCTTCTTTTCGCAGGCGGGTTTTGCCTCGCAAGGCTTCTCGACGGGTGCGGGCTCGACTACGGGCTTAGCCTCGCAAGGCTTCTCGACAGGTGCGGGCTCGACTACGGGCTTAGCCTCGCAGGCCTTCTCCTCGCAAGCCTTTTCGCAGCTCTTTTCAATTTCGCCGCAGGCTTTTTCTACCTCAGCGCAAGCTTTTTCGAGCTCGCAGCATGCCTTTTCAACTTCTTTGCAGGACTTGCCGCAATCCTTTACACATGAATCACAAGGCATCTGAGTGCAGCAAAGAGAATCGGGGCAGCAGAGGGTATCTCCGCAGCAGAGAGTATCTGCATTGCAGCAAGGGGCTTCCTGAGCCTCTTCGACAAGCTCCGCCTCGTCCATTTCCTGAATCTGAGAAGAGGTAGGACGACCGGCGATTGAACGGATGAAGTCGCAGCCGGATACGGTGATGGCGAGGGCTGCGATCATTGCGATGGTAGTAATCTTTTTCATATGTTAAATTGTTATAAATAATCTACAACCCACAAATTTAGCAAGTTTGCCGACAAAATAAAATACCTATATTTGTACTATGAAGAAAACGATCAAGCTCGAAGGCGTAGACCCGGTAGGTCTTTACGGCGTCGGAAACAAAATCCTCGAAGAGTTCTGCTCTTATTTTCCCTCATTGAAGGTAGTCGCAAGAGGCGACGAATTGATTCTGGACGGCAAACCTGACGACATTGAAGAGTTTAATCAGAAACTCGGAGCGCTGATCGAAAAACGCCACCGCAAGATGAATCTCACTATCTACGACGTAGAAGACATCTTCGACGGCGAGACTTCTCCCGATAGTTTCCGCCTCAGCGGCGAAGCCATCATTGTCCATAATACTGATGGCAAGCCAATCAGGGCCCGAAACGCCCGCCAGCAGGAACTTGTCAAGGCCTATTTCGACAACGACCTTATCTTCGCCCTCGGCCCTGCCGGAACCGGTAAGACCTATATCGCAATAGCCCTGGCAGTCCGCGCTCTGAAAAACCGCGAAATCAGGCGCATCATCCTTACCCGCCCCGCAGTTGAAGCCGGTGAGCGCCTTGGATTCCTGCCCGGAGACCTTAAGGAAAAGCTTGATCCGTATCTCCAGCCGCTGTACGATGCCCTGGGAGACATGATCCCTCCGAAAAAGCTTCAGGAGTTCATGCAGGACGGAACTATCCAGATCGCTCCCCTCGCCTATATGCGCGGCCGTACCCTTGACAGAGCCTGCGTAATTCTCGACGAAGCCCAGAACACCAATATGGGTCAGCTCAAGATGTTCCTTACCCGTATGGGTTGCGAGGCCAAGTTCATAGTCACCGGCGACACCTCACAAATCGACCTTCCCAACCGCGAAGACAGCGGACTTGAGAAGGCCGTTGAGAGACTCTCAAAAATAAAAGGTGTCGCAACCATCACCTTCGGAAACGAAGATATAGTGCGACACCCCTTGGTCGGAAAAATCGTTACTGCCTTGCAGCCTTAACGATTGCGTCGTATTTGTCGTACTTCTCTTTGTACGCCTCGTCATCGTATGAGAAACGATAGCAGGCGTTCTTGAGGTACTCGCTGACTGCGACTTTGATGTTATCGTCCTTTGTTATCTCGAAAGCCTTCTCGAACGGCTCAACGCAGTTCTTAAGGGCTGTCTCGAACTCGGCCATGATCTTGTCGTACTTCTTGTAGTCCATCTCGGCTGCCGCTGCATCCTGCAGATCGACGGCTTTGTTGTACCAGTACTGACCTTCTCCGATGTAACCGAACTCATACTCGGGGTTGATCTCGGCGCACTGCCTGTAGGCCTTGATAGCGTTCTCCTCGTCATTGAGCTGGAGGTAGATGTTACCCTCAACATAGTACAGAGAAGCGTTTTCAGGCTCGTTTGCCTTGGCGGCGCTGATCAGCTCGAACAGACGGTCTGTATTTCCGCCGGATGAGAGATAGTAGTTGATAAGACCTACGAGAACGCTCTGGCTCTGAGGGAACTTCATGAAGGCTTCCTCAAGATAAGCCTGACGCTTTACCTGGTCGCCCTCTTTGTCGGCGATGTCGGCAAGTTTCGCATAAGCGTCTCCTTCCTCACCATAGTAACCGATCTCGACACTCTTCTCGAGGAACTTCTTTGCGCGGTCGTTCTGTCCGAGCATCCAGGCGGTAAGGCCGGTGTTGTAGATAGCGCTGGTGTCTACTACTGCGTAAGGCTCCTGCTGAGAAACCTCAGCTGCCTTCTCGAAATAGTAAGAAGCCTTCTCGAGGTTGCCGAAAGTATAGGCGTTGTAAGCCTCATCTACGAGCTTTCCTTCGATAAGACGGAGACCTTCGGTGATTTCCTTGGTCTTCTTGGACTTGACATCCAGTTCATGGGCCTTGGCATAAGCCTCGGCACCCTTCTCGAGAGCATCGGGAACGATAGGCTTTGTTATCACGATGAACTGGAGGACATCGGCTGAGTTGTAATAATAATCACGGGTAGCATAGGTTTCCTTAACCATCTGCTGGCCGTTTACCTCGACAGTCTCTACTGAAATCGGTTTGTCGTCTGCCAGAAGGAGGGCGAGATCAGCCCTGCTGGCTCCGATCCAACCGTTTCCTGAAGGAGCGTTGTAAGCGTCGATATACGCTTTGCCGAGTTTAGTCCATGTTGCGAGTTTTGCGCCTTTCTTCGCATCCTGCGATTCAGCTACTGCCTTGTCGACAGCTTTCTGGGCCGCCGAGATCGACTTGACCTGCTGCTGGGCAAAGGCTGTCTGCAGCGAAGCAAGAAGTGCGAGAGCTAAAAAGATTCGTTTCATAAGCTTTATTTTTAGTGTTGATTATTCTTCAACTGTTGTTTGTGTTTCTTCTTCCTCTTCTTCGTGGGCTACCACCGAAACGGCTGCGATACTGTCTCCCTCACGGATATTGATCAGTTTGACACCCTGGGTCGCACGTCCACAAAGTCTGATGTCTGTAACTGCCATCCTGATGGTGAGGCCCGATTTTGTGATGATCATCAGATCGTTCTCCTCAGTAACGTTCTTGATAGCTACAAGGGCTCCGGTCTTTTCGGTGATATTCATCGTCCTGACACCCTTTGCTCCTCTGTTCGTATGACGGTAATCGTCTCCGAAGGAACGTTTTCCAAAACCATTCTCGCTGACAACCAGCACGGTGTGGTTCTGAGCATCTTCAGCCGAAGTATCGCGGCGGATTGCTCCGACCACCACATCTCCTTCCGCAAGATTGATGCCACGTACGCCCATCGAGGCCCTTCCAAGCGGGCGGGCGTCCTCTTCGTCGAAGCGTACGCAGTAGCCTGCACGGCCGGCGATCATGATCTCATCGGTACCGTTTGTAAGGAGGGCGTCCAGCAGGCCGTCGTCTTCCTTGAAGTTGATTGCGATGATACCCTTGTTGCGGCTGCGGGTGTTTGCGAACTCGGTCAGGCAGGTCCTCTTGATGATACCCTGACGGGTCACGAGGACCACGAAATGAGAGTCTGTATACTCCTTACTCTCGATCTTCGCCGCATTCAGATAGGTCTTGATCTTGTCGTCCTGCTCGATAGCGAGGAGGTTCTGAACCGCACGGCCCTTCGAGGTACGGGTTCCCTCAGGGATTTCGTAGACCTTGAGCCTGTAGCAGATACCCTTCTCGGTAAAGAAGAGCATGGTGCTGTGCATGTTGGCAACATAGATATGTTCGATAAAGTCTTCGTCACGGGTGGCGCTGGCTTTCTTGCCGACTCCGCCGCGTGACTGGACATGGAACTCATTGAGGGAAGTTCTCTTGATGTAGCCGAAGTGAGAGATTGTAATCACTACGTCTTCGTCTGCGTAGAAGTCTTCCGGGTTGAATTCCTCGGCGCTGAGGGTAATCTCAGTACGACGGGGATCTCCATATTTCTCCTTGAGGGCGATGGATTCGGCCTTGACGATAGCGAGCTGCTCCTCAACGCTTCCGAGGATCTGTTCGCAGCGGGCGATGAACTCCTGAAGCTTGTCAAACTCTTCCTGGAGCTTGTCTTTCTCCAGACCGGTGAGCTGACGCAGACGCATATCCACAATAGCGGAAGACTGCTCGTCTGTAAAGCCGAAGCGAGCCATAAGCTCTGCCTTAGCGTCCTCAACGGTCTTCGAATGGCGGATAATCGCAACCACTTCGTCGATTACGTCGATAGCCTTAAGGAGACCCTCTACGATATGGGCTCTCTTACGGGCCTTATCGAGCTCGAAGCGGGTCCTGCGGACTACTACTTCGTGTCTGAAATCGACGAAGACCTTGATCATGTCCTTGAGGGACAGGGTCCTCGGGCGGCCTTCCACCAGGGCGACGTTATTGAAAGCGAAGCTCGACTGGAGAGGAGTAAACTTATAGAGAGTATTGAGGACTACGTTTGCGTTGGCGTCCTTCTTTACTATGAACTCAATCCTGATTCCCTCGCGGTTTGTAAGTTCGCGGATATCCGAGATACCCTCGATCTTCTTGTCGCGGATCATCTCGCCGATGCGGGCGATCATCTCGGCCTTATTGACCATGTACGGGATCTCGGTCACAACGATCACCTGATGTCCGTGGTCGTCTTCCTCGATCTCGGCCTTGGCGCGCAGGACTACCCTGCCGCGACCGGTAGTATATGCATCGACGATACCCTGACGGCCCATGACGATACCTCCCGTAGGAAAATCGGGGCCCTTGATGTGTTCCATCAGGCCTTCTACATCGATATCGGGGTTGTCTATATAAGCGCAGATAGCGTCGCAACACTCCGAGAGGTTGTGGGGCGCCATATTGGTAGCCATACCGACTGCGATACCGGCCGAGCCGTTAAGCAACAGCAACGGGGCTTTGGTAGGAAGGACTGTAGGCTCCCAGATAGTGTCGTCAAAATTGAGCGTAAAATCTACGGTATCCTTATCGAGGTCCGCAAGCACTTCCTCCGCGAGCTTCGCAAGTTTAGCTTCGGTGTAACGCATAGCCGCGACAGGGTCGCCGTCCATACTACCGAAGTTACCCTGACCGCTTACGAGCGGATAGCGCTGGTTCCAGTCCTGGGCCAGGCGGGCCATGGCGTCGTACACGCTGCTGTCTCCGTGGGGATGGAACTTACCGAGGACCTCACCGACGATACGGGCAGACTTTTTAGTCTGGCCGCCGTAGGACAGTCCGAGGCCGTCCATTCCGAAGAGGACTCGGCGCTGAACCGGCTTAAGGCCGTCGCGGGCGTCCGGCAGAGCACGCGAAACGATAACGGACATCGAGTAGTCGATGTAGGCCGTTCTCATTTCATGATCAATCTCTACAGGCTCGATAATTCCGTGTACTTTTTCTACTTCTTCGTTCTCCATATTTTTCTAAAAAAATCTTCTGTTTTCCAGGTTTTGTATAAACATACAAATTTAGCAAAAATTCTTGGGGAAAACAACCTATTTTTCCTAATTTTGTTTCGTATGCAGACCCAGGTTTCACAAGAGCTTTTGAAGATCATCTCATACGCCCGCGACGAGGCTATGAGAACGGGAGACTACTCCATTACGACGGACCATCTCCTGCTCGGAATCCTGCGCCATTCAGACAACGACGCATGCGCCTCCCTGAAAGCCCTGGGAGTGGATCTGGCCGAGCTCAAGGTGGCGATCGAAGGCAGTATTTTCCGCCCTTCCGGCATAGCCTACCATGAAGCCGACAAACTCAGTTTCTCGCGCAGCGCCCAGAACACCCTCAACCTCTGCATCATCGAAGCGACCATGTCCGGAGCAGACAAGATCTTCTCGACCCATCTCCTGCTGGCCATCGCCGCCTCTTCGGGCAGCGTGGGGCTTGGCTACCTTAAGTCCATGGGACTGAATCACTCCGTCCTTTCGGACTACCTGAGAAAGAACGGGCTGCTGGCAGCAAAGAGCGTAGACGCGGAAGAGAATTCGGCGGCCTCCCAGCCGATGAGCATACTGCGCATCATCTCCTCCCCCGACAAAATAGCGAGTTAGCCCGATTTTTGCTATCTTTGTCCGAGTATGGCAGCACGCGACAGAATACCCGCATACCTGACCGGAAGTCATCAGCTGACCAGCACCGTAGTCTTTACGGCGCTCTTCTCGTTGGTATTCATCCTTCTGATCTCGCCGTACCTGCTATCGATAGCCTACGGGGGCTTTACCCTGAAAGGGATGGAGGCAGGGATGATTCCCTCATACGACATTGATTTTGCCAGGCTCTTCCTCTCCGGGATGGGCTTCTGCGTAATCAGTCTCGGAATTCCCTATCTTCTTGCCGCGTTCTATTTCGCAATAGAAGACAAGAACAATACTATCAGGGTGATGAGCTTCGGTTCTATTACAACAGACGAAGCCCCCTCGCTTACAAAAGACGAAAAGATTACTCTGTACGACAACTCCGGCTCGCTTAAGATGGTTATCAGCCTTTCCAACCTCTACTATATCGAGTCGGACGACAATTATATCAAGGTCTGGTATCAGGACTCCGAAGGAACTCTCAAGCAGTATATGCTCCGCTGCCGTCTCAAGACGGTCGAGGAGAGTTTCACCGAAAGCGGTCTTGTCCGCTGCCACCGTAAATACATAGTCAATTTCGACAAAGTGGAGATGATTTCACGGGCCAAAGACGGCTATGTGATCGAGCTTGGTATGGGCGGCATAGACCCTATCCCTGTTTCCAAGACCTATGAGGAGAATGTCCTCGCCCGTTTCAATTCAAGAGGTTAAAACCATTATGTGGCAAAGAGTACAAACTTTATATTTCGCCATAGCGGCCGGCCTGATGGCAGCGCTGCTTTTCTGTGATTTCGCCCGCGTTCCGGGTTCCGAAGAGGCAATCAGGTATACGGAGTATCTGCCGTATGCCGTGCTCTGCGGGCTCGCCCTTGCCTGCACACTCGTCTCGCTGTTTGCATGGGGCCGCCGCAGCCTTCAGATCAGGCTTGGCGGCGCGGCAGCGGTATTGATGCTCGCGCTTCAGGTCTGGCTCGCCGTGGGCTATTTCCGCCTGCCGGAGGCCTATGTAGTCCGCTGGACCGCGGTATTCCCGCTGATCGCGCTCTTCTTTGACATCCTCGCGATGAGAGGCGTCTATGCCGACGAACTTCTCGTTCGCAGCTCATCCCGTCTTCGCTCAGCAAAAAGAAAACAAAACTAATAACGATATGAAAATTCCCGAATCTGAACTCATCATCAACGGCGACGGCTCCGTGTTCCACATCCATATCCGCCCCGACCAGCTCGCAGACCGTCTGATTCTCGTCGGCGATCCCGGCCGTGTACAGATGTTCAAACCCCTTCTCGACGAGATCGAGTGTGAGGGCCAGTCCCGCGAGTTCGCATGGGTCACCGGCTGGAAGAAGGGCGTTCGCCTGACCGTCCTTTCCCACGGCATCGGTCCCGACAACATCGACATAGTAATGACAGAGCTGGACGCTCTCGCAAACATAGATTTCGAGACCCGCGAGGTGAAGCCCGAACACAAAACGCTCTACATCACCCGCCTCGGAACCTGCGGCGCCATCCAGCCCGAGATTCCTCTCGGATCGTTCATCCTCTCTCATTATTCTGTAGGATTCGACGGCGTCATGAACTGGTACGCCAACCGCGAAAACGTTACCAACGCCGAGATGGAGGCTTCGTTCCTCAAACATATGAACTGGCCTGCCGCTCTGCCGACTCCTTATTTCGTCCATGCCTCGCAGAAGATGATCGACCACTACGCAGATTCGACGGTCCGCGGTATGACCATCGCCGCCCCGGGCTTCTACGGTCCCCAGGGCCGAGTAGTCCGCCAGCAGCTTGCCATGCCCAACATGCTCGAGGATATCGAGAGCTGGCGCTTCGGCGACTGGAAGATTACGAACTTCGAGATGGAAGGCTCCGTCCTTGCGGGTATGGCCCGTCAGCTCGGCCATGAAGCCGTAACCGTCTGCTGCGCTATCGCCCACCGCTATCTTAAGGACGCCAATACAGACTACAAGCCGCGCGTGGCGCAGCTTGTAGAGTTGGTTCTTGATAAGATGGTAACGCTTTAGTCGCCTGCTTCTTTCAGACGTTCCGCATTCTCTGCGATCTGCAGCTGATCAATGCACTCCTTGATATCTCCGTCCATAAAGGCGGGGAGGTTGTACATGCTCCAGTTGATGCGGTGATCGGTGACGCGGCCCTGAGGATAGTTGTAGGTACGGATCTTCGCTGAGCGGTCTCCTGTAGAGACCATCGTCTTACGCTTGCTGGCAATCTCGTCGAGATATTTCTGATGCTCGAGATTGTAAAGACGCGAGCGAAGCTCTTCGAATGCACGCTCCTTGTTCTTGATCTGAGAGCGCTCTTCCTGACACTGGACTACAAGGCCCGAAGGGATATGTGTCAGACGCACTGCTGAATAGGTAGTATTGACGCCCTGGCCGCCTGGACCCGACGCACAGAAAAGGTCGAGCCTGATATCTTCCCACTTAAGGTCTACGTCGAACTCGCCGGCCTCAGGGAATACGGCTACCGAAGCGGCCGAAGTCTGGATACGGCCCTGAGTCTCGGTCTGGGGGACACGCTGGACGCGGTGTACTCCCGACTCGTACTTCATAACACCGTAGACGCCCTCCGAATTGGAGCTGAGCTTGAAGACGATCTGTTTGTAGCCGCCGGAAGTACCGGGGGTTTGGTCGGTGATTTCGAGCTTCCAGCCGCGGGACTCGGCAAAGTGTTGATACATCCTGAAAAGGTCTCCTGCGAAGATAGCTGCTTCGTCTCCGCCAGCACCGCCGCGGATTTCAACGATAGCGTTCTTGCCGTCGTCAGGATCTGCAGGGATAAGCAGAAGCTTGATGTTCGCTTCCATATCGGGGATCTTAGGCTCGAGCTCCGAAATCTCCTCACGGGCCATCTCGCGAAGGTCTTCATCCTTCTCATTGAGGAAGATGTCCTTGGCGGAAGCGAGGTTTTCGAGGGTCTTCTTATACTCGAGACCGGCCTTAATAATCGGCTCCAGCTCCTTGTAGTCCTTGTTCAGCTGGACGAACTTTTTCATGTCCGCCATTGCTTCAGGGCTCGAGAGCTGCTCCTGCAGGGATGCGAATTTCTCCTGGAGAGAGAGAACCTTTTCAAGTAGTGTATTTTGTGCCATTTTTGTAAATTTGCGCTGCAAAGATAACAAAAAATGCATACAAGGGAAGAAAAGATTGCCGCTTTCGGGGAATTGCTCGACATTATGGACAGGCTGAGGGCAGATTGTCCATGGAACGCTGCTCAGACGATGGAGACTATCCGCCCCATGACGGAAGAAGAGGTATACGAGCTGAGCGACGCCATCATCAAAGGTGACCACGACGATACCGCAAAGGAGATCGGTGATCTTCTCTACCATATGGTCTTTTACGCAAAAATCGCGGAAGAAGCCGGCTGGTTCGACATTGCCGACAGCCTTCGCAAGATCTGCGACAAGATGATCTTCCGCCACCCCCATGTCTTCGGGGACGAGGTCGGAAAACCTACCTCCGCAAAGGAAATAGCCGATACCTGGGAACTTGTAAAAGCAAAGGAAAAAGGCGGCAACAAGACCGTGATGGGCGGAATCCCCGATGCCATGCCCGCCCTCCTGAAAGCTCTCTCAATGCAGGAAAAAGCCCGCGGCTGCGGCTTCGACTGGGAGGAGAAAGAGCAGGTATTTGAGAAGGTAGGCGAAGAACTGAATGAAGTAAGAGAGGCTATCGCAGACGGATCTTCAGACCACATTGAAGAAGAGTTCGGCGACCTTATGTTCGCCGTCATCAACGCCTGCCGTCTCTACGGGATAGATCCTGAAGTTGCCCTTGGAAGAACCTGCAGCAAGTTCCGCCGCCGCTTCAATTATCTTGAGTCAAAGACCCTGAAGGTAGGGCGCAAGCTTACGGACATGACTCTCGCCGAGATGGACGAGATCTGGGACGAAGCAAAAGCCCAGGGTCTTTAATCCCCTATTTAAAGAAAGTGAAGTGTACTCTTCCGTACTCGCGTTCCTTGAAAAAGCGCGGGTGGGACCGGAAGTCGTGTTCACCGCCGTGTTCCAGAATGAAATAGCAGTCGGGGTGTAGGATATCGCGATCGAGGACCTTATCCGGGATAGTCTCCAGGCCCTCGAGGGCGTAAGGCGGATCTGCGAAGATTATATCGAACTTTTCATGGCAGACGTTAAGGAAATCGAAGACATTGTCACGGACCATGGTAACGTTGTCCAGGCCCAGCCTCTCGGCCTCCTTCTTTATAAACGAGGCGTTTTCGCGGGCCATCTCCACGCACCATACCCTGCCCACTCCGCGCGAACCGAACTCGAAACTGACCGCGCCGGTACCGCCGAAAAGATCGAGGACCTTCAGGTCTTCGAACTCGTATTCGTTGTCGATTATGTTGAAAAGAGCCTCGCGGGCGAAATCGGTAGTCGGGCGGGCTTTATAACCTGCCGGCGGCAAGATCATCTTGCCTTTGAGTCTTCCGCCGATTATTCTCATAGTATCTCGACCGCCTTGAAATAACGGTAGAGCGACATCTCGTCTTCCGCGCTTATTGCGGAAAGAAGACAGATGGTACTGATCTCGGGATTAAGCTGAAGAGAGCGAAGGGCGAGGAAAATCCAATACTCCGCAGTAGTAAAGTCCTTCGCCTCATAGGTATTCGCCAGAAGAAGGGTCTTACCCTGAGCGATAGCAAGGCAGAGTTCCGATCCGTCCCATGAACAAAGGATCTTGTTGTAGTCAGGACACTTTCCCAGCCCAGTAAGGACCTTATACATCGGGGGCATCTCCCCTTCCGGAGCATCTGAAGTCCAGACCAGATATGCGTTGTATTCGGGGATCAGAACCGAGCGGACGGGCTCGGAGGGGGTATCAACAAAAACTTGTGCGAGATATTCTCCCGCACAGTTTTCATCAAAAAAGTTAGAAGGTACTAGAGTACACTTCATTATTACTCCCAGTTTCCTGCGTTGTTATTCGGAGCGCTGATGCTTCCGACCTGAAGACCTTCGTACTTGTTTCCGTTACGGCGGTCAGCATCGAGGTTGATTCTGAGCTGATTATCCATTCCGTAGAGGAGTTTCTTGTACGGCATACGGGCCTCGAACAGAGGGACGTTTACTCCGGAGACCTTCTTTACGATAGCTTCCATCTCGACTTTCTGACCGCCAGAGAACGGGATAGTCTTAAGGGAGTCGATAGCGAAGCCGGGACGGTCGTTAAAGAGAGTATCCCTTACAGGAATCTTGTTATCGATAGAGAACACGAGGTTCTTGTCTCCGTCCTGATAAAGCTGATAGAGGTAGCGGTTCAGGTTAGCTCCGCGGAGCCAGTAACGGGCCTGCTTGATAGCTTTAGTATGAGCCATCGCGAGGGAGTCATCCTTAGAGCCGATCTGCATACGGACGACGATGTCTCCATTCTTGTAGAAGTCAACCAGAGAGTCGATGTCGGACATATACTTACCGCTTACGCTCTTATACGCATCCTGAAGGACGCGGATATCTTTCAGACGGTCGATTCCGACAAGTTCGCGGGCCTCTTTTTCTTTGTTGAAGCGGACAGGCTGAAGGACGCTGTCTACCAGGAGATATCCTACGAAAACAATCAAGAGAGGAAGGAGTACATACACTACGATAGTGTTTACCACTTTGTTCTCCGTGAACTTAAGCAAGTCAAATTTTGCCATTGTTATATCTTTTAATTTTATTTTCTGCAGTCGGACAAAGTTAGAAAAATCATTTATTAAATGCAATAATCTTATTAAATTTGCGCCGATGGAGACGGCAGAGAAAATCCGCGTTTTGAGCAGCCTGATAGACGCTTCCAAAAGAATCGTCATTTCTACTCACACACACCCGGACGGCGACGCGCTAGGCAGCAGCGGCGCCCTCTATCACTACCTCCGTACCGTCCGCGGAAAGGAATGCGTCTGCGTAGTGCGCGAGCCCGCTCCCGAAACGATAGCCTTCATAGGCGGAGACGTCCTCGTCCTCGGTCCTCAGGCAATCGAAGCGGCAGACCTCATCATCAGTACGGATTACAACGGATTCTCGCGAGCTGGCCAGAGTCTGGAGCCCGTCCTTCGCCAGAGCCGGGCAAAGAAAGTCCTTATCGACCACCACCTCAACCCTCAGGAATCTGAGTTCGATCTCGTCTTCAGCCGTGCGGAAGTCTCTTCCGCCAGCGAGATGGTCTACGAGATCCTCCGCCAGATGCCGGAAATAGACGGCGATACCGCCCGCCTTCCCCTCTCGGTTCTCGACTGCCTGATGGCCGGAATGACTACCGATACAAACAATTTTGCCAACTCCGTCTTCCCCTCGACCCTCGAGATGGCGGGCGACCTGATGGCCGCGGGAGTGGACCGTGACGCTATCGTAGCCCAGCTCTATAACCGCTACCGGCCGAACAGGGTGAAGGCGATCGCGCATATTCTGAGCAACAACATGGTCATACGTCCGGACGGCCTTGCGATCCTTATCGTAACGAAGGATCTGTGGCACAGATTTGGCTTGATGGAGGGCGAGCTCGAAGGGATGGTGAACATCCCTCTTACGATAGACGAAGTCAAGGTCTGCCTCTACCTCAGGGAAAGCACCGAACAGCCCGAGATGCGCGTATCGATCCGCTCGAAGAGAGGCTGGTCGGCGGCCGCGATGGCTGCGAGATATTTCCACGGCGGGGGCCACGAGCAGGCAGCGGGCGGCAAACTCCTCATCCCGGAGGATATCCCCGACGCAGCGTCAGCGGCCGCCTTCGCAGAAAAAGTAGAAATATGAAGAATACTATAACGAAGAAGCTTATGATCCTTGTCGCCGTCTGCCTGGCAGGCTGCGCGAAGACCCCTACTACGAACTACGGACATCTGACTCAGATGGAGTTCGACGCCTGGATCGCCGTCAATAAACAGGCCGGCTGGCAGGAAACTCCCCTCGGATGCTGGATTACAGAGGTAACTGACAATCCTTCCGGCAGAGCGATGGGTACCCTCGAAGAATACCCCTATATGAGGATAGAGTATACGATCTCCGACCTTAAAGGCATAATCAGCAGTACTACAGACGCCCTCGTAGCCCAGAAAATAGGAACTTACGACAAAACATATTACTATGGTCCTCAGGTAAATTACCGTGGTTCCAGCAGTCTTTACGCAGGAGTTGAAGAAGCCATCTCTACCCTCCACGAAGGCGGACGCTGCAAAGTAATAGTTCCCGGCTGGCTTCTTACACACAACCGTTATTCTACTAAGCAGAAGTACCTGGACAACATGACCGAGTCTACTTCTGCTCTTATCTACGACATCAAAGTAGTGGATCTGATCCCAGATATAGACGCCTGGGAAAAGAGCTTTATCAAAACTACTCTAGGAGACGAACTCGCAAAGGCGGATTCTCTCGCAGACGGTGTCTTCTATGTCTGCGATAAACCGGCAGACAGCGAGGAAGATTTCACTACCGGCGACGAAATCTATATCAACTACATCTGCCGCAGGATGCTGGACGGAAAGGGCGTCGACACAAACATAGCCGACTCCGCCAAGGTATTCGGCACCTACAAATCTACCGCTACCTACGGCCCCGTTCTGATCAACTGGGCTTCCGAAGCCTCCGAAATCACCATGACGAGCAGCAAGACCTCTGTTGTCAATGGCTTCAGCGCCGCCCTCTTCCACATGCACGCCCACGAAAAAGGCCGTGCGTACCTGACTTCAACAAACGCTTATTCTTCATCGGGCTCCGGGAACACTATCCCCGGCTTCTGCCCGCTGATCTTCGAAATCGAATTCGTCGACAAGTAGTATGGCAGTCCAAGGCGCAGCCCCTACCGAACTCGGCACCGAGCGGATAAGCACCCTGCTTCGAAAGTATGCGGTGCCCGGCATCATCGCGATGATCGCCAGCTCGCTCTACAATATGGTCGACAGTATCTTCATCGGCCATATCCCGAACGTCGGCGCCTACGCTATCTCAGGCCTCGCCGTCACCTTCCCGCTGATGAACCTCAGCACCGCCCTCGGTACTCTCGTGGGAGTCGGAGGACAGACCATGGTCTCGGTCCTGCTTGGCCAGAAAAACTACGACGGCGCCCAGAAAGTTCTCTCAAACGTCGTCAGTCTCAACACCATCATCGGCGTTGTCTTCACGACCCTCTGTCTGATCTTCCTCGACCCGATCCTGTACTTCTTCGGCGCCTCGGAGAATACCCTCCCCTTCGCCCGCGAGTACATGGTCATCATCCTGCTCGGCAACGTCATAACACACCTTTACTTCGGGCTCAACGGCGTTATCCGCGCCTCCGGCAACCCGAAGACAGCGATGGGGCTGACTATCTTTACGGTCACGGCCAACGCCATCCTCGATCCCGTCTTCATCTACGTATTCGACCTCGGAGTCAAGGGCGCCGCTATCGCAACCGTCATCTGCCAGGCCCTTGCTCTCGCCTACACTATCATCTTCTTCCTCGACAAGAAGAATTTCCTCCATTTCGGAAAGCGCATATTCCAGCTGGACCGCCACATCGCAAAAGCCTCGCTTTCGATTGGCCTTGGTCCCTTCCTGATGCACTTCGCCTCCTGCTTTGTCTCGATATTCATCAACCAGCAGCTCCGCAAATACGGCGGTGACCTTTCTATCGGCGCCTACGGAATCTCGAACCGCATTACCTTCATGTTTCTGATGATTAATCTCGGATTCAATCAGGGTATGCAGCCTATCGCGAGTTTCAACTACGGAGCCCGTCAGTATAAACGAGTCAAGGAAGTATTCTGGCTTACTACGAAATGGATGTGTCTTATGAGCGTCATCTGTTTCCTGGTCTCCGAATTCCTTACCACCCCTGCGGTCAGGCTCTTTACTGAAGATTCAGTGATGATAGAAAAGGCAGACAACGCCCTCAGACTGATGAACATGATGGTCTGGTGTGTAGGTTTCGGGATGGTCTCCGGAAACTTCTTCCAGAGCCTTGGTATGGTAAAGAAGAGCATCTTCCTATCCCTTACCCGCCAGCTTCTGTTCCTGGTTCCGCTGGTCTTCCTCCTGCCTCTGTGGCTCGGAGAAAACGGCGTCTGGCTGGCCTTCCCCGTTTCGGATTTCCTGTCCGTAGTATGTGCGGCAGTACTGATAATCAATATCCTGCGTAAGTTCGACAAACTTAATGACGGCGACGATCCGTCCGTCCTCGGCGGTGCAGTTTAATCTTTAGCCTATGGAGAAGAAACTCATAATCACTATCGGACGCCAGTTCGGCAGCGGCGGAAAGGCCGTCGCAGACGAGCTTGGACGCCGGCTCGGTATTCCTGTCTACGACAGCGAGCTGATTACCGAAGCCGCAAAAAAGAGCGGTATCGCAGAGGAATTCTTCAAACAAAGAGACGAAAAAAGACGCGCTCTTTTTATTGGGCTTAAGTCCGGAATGAACGACGAAATCCTTTTCGGGATTCAGAGTGAAACTATCCGCGACCTTGCAGACCAGGGATCGGCAATTTTCGTAGGACGCGCTTCAGACTATGTTCTTCGCGACCGCGACTGCGTTGATGTCTTTATCAGTGCTCCTCTGAAAGCCCGCGTTAGGCGTATCATGGAACGCCAGGGTCTATCTGAATCGGAAGCCGAAAGCCTTATCGAGCGTAAGGATCGCGGCCGCGCCGAATACTACGACTTCTTTACCTTCTCCAAATGGGGCTCCGCCTCCAATTACGACTTGTGCCTCGACTCCTCTATACTCGGAATCGAAGGCACAGCCGAAATGATTATTAAGTTCGCGCAGATGCGCGGTCTTCTCTAGAGAGCTTTTACGATATTCATCGTGTCGATCGCGATCATGAGCTCCTCGTTGGTGGGGATCATCGCGACCTTGACGGTAGAATCTGCTGCTGAGATAATGGACTCGTCGCGTGCGGCATTGGTCGCCTCGACATCCATCTTCAGGCCCATATACTCGAAGTGTTTGCAGACTGCGAGCGGGAGCCAGGGGTTGTTTTCCGCGATACCGGCTGTAAAGATGATGAGATCAACTCCGTTCATCTCTGCGATGTAGCCGCCGACGAGCTTAGTGATGTGGTGAACGACCATATCGCGTACGAGTTGGGCGCGCTGATCGCCCTGCTCCGAGAAGCAGACCATATCGCGCATATCGGAGCTCTTTTTCTGAAGGCCGATGAAGCCGGATTTCTTGTTCATGATATCGGTCATCTCGTCCGGAGTGAGGTTTTCCTTCTTCATGATGTAGGGAACGATATTGGCGTCGATCGAGCCGCAGCGTGTTCCCATTATCATACCCTCGAGCGGGGTGAATCCCATCGAAGTGTCGATGCTCTTGCCGTTAAGGATGGCGGTAACAGAGCTGCCGTTTCCGATGTGGCAGGTAATGATCTTGCTGTTGTTGATATCCAGGCCGGCCTTCTTGGCTCCACGGCGGCTGACGTAGTAGTGTGAGGTTCCATGGGCGCCGTAACGGCGGACGCGGTACTTCTCATAATACTCGTAGGGCAGGGCGTACATGTAGGCCTTCGGCTCCATGGTCTGATGGAAAGCGGTGTCGAAAACGACTACCTGCGGGACCTTGGGAAGGACCTTCTGCATAGCGCGGATACCGAGGATATGGGCGGGGTTGTGGAGCGGAGCGTAGTCGCAGCAGATGGCGATTTTCTCCATCACGCTCTCGTCTATCAGGCATGAGCCCTTGAAGAAGTCTGCTCCCTGGACGATACGGTGTCCTACCGCATCGATCTCGTCGAAGCTTCCGATAACTCCGGTCTCCGGGTTGGTAAGGGCGTCGAGGACGAGCTTCATTCCGAGAGTATGGTCGGGAACGGGCTGCATCAGGACGACTGGATCTTTGCCTGCCGGTTTGTGGGTCAGTTTACTGTCCGGGAGAGATATCTTTTCGAGATTGCCTTTTGCAAGGAGCTTGTAGTTTTCGGCATCTGCCATCTCAAGAAGCTGATACTTGATCGATGAGCTGCCGCAGTTAATGACGAGAATTTTCATGATCGATATTATTTCGGGCGCAAAGATAGGCAAAAAAAGCGTATCTTCGTCTTTGACCTGACTTATCGAGCTATGGAAAACCGACTTCCGCTCAGAACTTCCCTCCCCTTCGTCGCAGGAGTTGCCTGCGGCGCTCTTCTCGCGGGTCCCGATTCCCTCCCGTCATGGCCGGTAGCTTTTCCGTCATGGCCGGCTCCGACCGGCCATCTATCGCTCGCCGCGCTGCTTCTGGTAGCGCTCTGCCTTGCCCTGCTTGTCTGGTCCCGCCGCGGCGAGAGGGCCCTTATTCCGTTGATGCTGCTTGCCGTGGGGCTATTCTGCTACTGCGCCCGCGCGGCCGACCTCTACCAGCCCGCCCGTGTCAGCCGGCTAACAGGACTTGCAACCCGGCTGGGGCAGCTGATCGATGGGGCGGGGTTCGGGAATCCTGAGAGCGCGCCGCTGCTGAAGGCGCTGATGACGGGCGAGAGGTCGGGCCTCGACCGGGAAACCGTCATCGCGTTCAGGCGCAGCGGCGCGTCCCACCTTCTCGCGCTATCGGGACTCCATATGGGTATCATCGCCATGGTCATACGCAGCGCCCTTTCCATCCTCGGGCGACCCAGGGCGGCAGAGCTGGCCCGGGCGGCGTTGCTCGTCGGATTCTGCCTCGTCTATACGCTAGCCTGCGGGGCGTCTCCGTCGCTCGTCCGTGCTCTTCTCTTCATCCTCCTCGGTCAGGCCGCCGCCCTCTGCCCCGAGCGCCGCAGTTCCCCAGCCGACCGGCTATGTATAGCCGCTACCATCCAGCTCGCCCTCGACCCGCTTTCGATCGGTTCGGTCGCCTTTCAACTCTCTTACCTGGCCATGATCGGAGTCGTCTTTATCGCCCCGCGCCTCGAGGCCTGGTACCCATCGACCCTCGCCTCAGCACGCTTCGACCCGCTGCGCCGCATCTGGCAGGCGGCCTCGCTCGCCATCTCCTGTCAGCTCACTACTGCGCCCCTGGTCTGGCTGCGTTTCGGCAACTTTCCTCATTACTTCCTGCTTACCAACCTGCTCGCGATGCCAGTCTGCGAGCTGCTGCTCACCTGCGCCATCCTCACTCTCGCCCTCGGCTCCCCCGTTCTTCTCGTGCGGGCAACAGACCACCTCGCCGGCTTGTTGCTGGCGATACTGGAGATTATTTCCGGTTTGTGATTATTTAACGCAGCGGAGCTGAGCTGCGAAATCGGTTGCGCTGGGAGAGCCCCAGACCTTGATATCCGGATCCTTGACGTAGATTGAGCGACACATCGGAGCGCCTGCATTATCTACCCAGAAGAAACAGTAGTCATTGAAACCGTAGAACGTATAAGCATCGTCTACGATAGTAGCATACCCGAACGGGAGAGCAAAGAGACCGGTACTGTTAGTAATCTTAACCTCAGGCCAGAACTCCCAGAGAAGATTGCCGTTGAATCTGGCATTTCCCATTATCGCTCCCGCATCAGTTCCAAGTGCGTCGAATTCCGCTGCAGTAGGTATCCTCCAACCTGCAGGACATGCGTTCTGAGCATCTGTCCAGGTATAATATCCGCCGAACAGTTCCTCGGTAGCCTTGGATGAAGAATATGGACGTCCGAGGGTATATGCGCCTTCAGAATCTTTCTCGAAATAGGCAAGATTCTGAGCCATCCAGGTAAGGCCTCCTGCCGCAACAGTGAAGTACTGCCGGTTGTCGCGCGGATCGGTGAAATCCGGAGTAGCCTCTTCCCTGCCTGTTTCAGTAAAGGACTTCTCGCTTACGACTGTAGTACTGATAGTCACTGATCTTGTGTAGTATCCCTCTGCCTTGGCGGCTACAGTAATCGAATATGTTCCGAGTGTATCAGGAATCACGACGGTTTTCGAAGTTGTAGTATCAACTACATCGTCTACCGTAAAAGTATAAACGATCTCTATCGAGGAATCGGTCTCATCCGCAGCCAGCGAAATACCGGACGCATTGAAGGTATACGTATCTCCAGGATTGGAATATGCGTCCATCGAGCCGGCAGAGATAGTTCCACGGAACGACTTGGAGGTCGTAGTGCTTTCTTCTTTCTCTTTGCAGGAAGACAGAGCAATAGCTCCAAGGGCCGCGATAAGAAGGATTCTATATAGTTTCATCAGCGAAAAGTCGTTAAATCGTACAAAGATGCAGATTTTTGCGGAAAAATCCCCTAATTTTGTACAAATACTTTGCCAGATGCGCCGATCCGCCCTACTGCTTTTAGTTTTCTCGCTACTTGCCCTCGCCTCCTGTTCAGACAGGCGCTACTATCAGGTCAGCGGCTATGCCCAGGGCGGGACATATTCAATCAAGTATCGCGGCGGCGATCTGAAGCCTCAGCAGGTCAGCGCCCTCGCAGACTCTCTCCTGAATAAGATCGACTTCACCCTCTCCGGCTACAACAAAAACTCCCTCCTCAGCCGCCTGAACCGTGGCGAGCAGGTCATCCTCACCCCCATGTTCGCCGAAGTCTACCGCCTCTCCTACGAAATGTGGGAGCTTAGCGACGGAGCTTTCGATGCCGCCTGCGGGCCGCTGTTCGACATCTGGGGTTTCGGTTTCACGGCCGACCAGCTCCCTTCGGACGGGCAGATTGCCCGGACTCTTGCCTCCTGCGGGACCTCCCGTCTCGTGGGCCCGGACATCGTCGACTCGCTTGTCCGCGCCGGCCTCTCTCTTACGTCCGCCGACCTCATCGCCCCCCAAACCTGTGGCTTCCCCGGCCCGTCCCGCGTCATTCCCGGCCCCGACCGGGAATCTTCCCCCATCCTGAATTTCAACGCCATAGCCCAGGGTTATAGCTGCGACCTCGTCTATTCAGCACTCAAGGCCCATGGCGTCACGGACATGCTCGTCGACATCGGCGAAATCCGCTGCTGCGGCCTCAACCCCTCCGGCAAGGGTTGGTCTATCGGCATCGACAACCCCGTCGACGGCAACGACCGCCCCGGCGAAGACATACGCCAGGTCTGGTCTTCGGAAGGCCGTGACTGCGGAGTTGTCACCTCCGGCAACTACCGTAAATTCTACATCCGCGACGGAAAGAAGTATTCCCACACCATCGACCCCCGCACCGGCCGTCCCGTCGAGCATAATCTCCTTAGCGCTACGGTAATCGCCCCCACCGCCGCCCAGGCAGACGCCCTCGCGACCTACTTCATGGTCATCGGCCCCGATGCCGCCAGCGCCTTCCTGAAGGCCCACCCCACCCTCCAGGCCTTCCTCATCACCGACAGCGCCGTCCTGTCCTTTCCCGAATAACTCTTCCTTCTTCCCCTTCCGCGGACGTCTCATGCGCTTATTTGCGGAAGGTCCCCGCTATTTTTGCACAAGGTGGAATTCTAACACGCGGACCTTGCGCGCAAAACCCCATCACATGCCTTCTAGCGCACAAGG
>ONOI01000017.1 GCA_900319375.1 uncultured Bacteroidales bacterium
GAAGTTCCCCGGTTCATCATCTTCCGACAGAGGCATAGGCGCCTGGGTGAGATGGTCAGTCTCCCAGAAGGGAGTAGTGGCCTTCTTTGTCCTTGCGGTCGTAGCCCTTGGAGTGTTCGGAATCAAGAGGATGAACAAGGACGAGTTTCCGACTTTCGAGATAAAACAAGGCCTCGTTGCCGGAGTATATCCCGGTGCTACTGCCTCCCAGGTTGAGGCTCAGCTGACAAAACCTCTGGAAGAGTACCTTTTTACTTTTAAAGAGATTCATCGCGCGTCTCTTCATTCGGTAAGTAAAGAAGGTATCTGCTACATCTATGTAGACCTTGAAGAGAAGGTCCCACAAAGCAGAAAAGACGAAGTCTGGTCGAAGATTAAACTCGGTCTTCAGGCCCGTAAGCTGACCCTGCCGACCGGAGTTATTGCTATCGCCGTATTGGACGATTTCTCAAATACCAGTTCTATCCTTCTTGCGATGGAGTCCTCCGACAAGAGTTACTCCGAGTTGGAGGACTATGCCAATGCCCTCTGCGAGCGCCTGCGCGCCATCCCAGATCTGGCCAAGGCCTCTGTGATGGGTAAGCAGCAGGAGGAAATAGCGGTGACGGTAGACCGTGACAGGCTCTCGGCCTATGGGATCGACCCCTCGCAGCTGTTTCTGGAGTATCGCGGCGCATCTCTTTCGGTCCCTGCCGGTATATTCTCGACAGACTATACCGAGTCCGCCATCCATATCGCAAGTTCGGTAGTGAGCGAGAGGGAAGTGGCTGAGAGGATAGTCTACTCCGATCCTTCGGGTAATGTCGTAAGGCTCAAAGATATAGCCCGTATCGAGAGGCGCAGCAAGGCCCCTTCTTCGTTTATCTCCTACAACGGCCATCCCTGTCTTATCGTCAATATCGAGATGCGCCCCGACCACAATATCGTCGCATTCGGGGATGAGGTGGACGAGGTCATCTCCTCTTACTCCCGGGATCTGCCGGACAGCGTAAAGATGAGCAGGATATGCGACCAGCCTAAGGTGGTAGACAGGAGCGTCTGGTCGTTCCTTCGCGACCTCCTTATCTCGATGCTTGTAGTCGTGTTCGTGATGTTGCTGCTCTTCCCGCTGCGCTCGGCCCTGATTGCGAGTTCGGGCGTGCCCGTCTGCATAGGCGTCTCCATTGCAGTAATGTATATGACGGGTATGCCGCTCAATACCGTTACCCTCGCAGCCCTGATCGTGGTGCTCGGAATGATAGTGGACGACTCCATCATCACGATGGACGGTTATATGCAGCACCTTAGCCTCGGGCGCAAAGGGGTCGATGCCGCCGCGACCAGCGCGAAGGAGCTGTTTATGCCTACCTTTATCGCGACCCTGGCCATCTGCCTGATGTTCTTCCCGATGGAGCTCATTATCACTGGCTATCTGGGCGATTTCATCCGCCTTTTCCCGTGGATCGTACTTACTGCCCTGATGACCTCGCTCTTCTATGCGGTTACGGTAGTCCCTTCGCTTGAGGTGCGTTTCATCGGCGGCGTCGGCGAGGACAGAAAGACTGTTATAGCCCGGGCCCAGGACTGGTTCTTCTCCGGCCTTCAGAAGATTTACGAGCGTTGCCTCGAGTGGTGCTTCAGGTTCCACACGCTGACTATCATCGGCGGAATCGCCGCAATCGCGCTGGGAGTCCTGATGTTCTCCCGCATCAACATCCAGATGATGCCTAAGGCCGCCCGTGACTTCTTCGTGATCGAGCTTTATGCCGAATCGGGCAATGGTATCGAGCAAACCCGGGCGCGCGCAGACTCCCTCGAACGCCTGCTTCTGAGCGATTCGCGCGTTGTCTCAGTCACCTCGTTCGTGGGAGAGGGCGCGCCCCGCTTCGCCGCCACCTATACCCCCATCCTACCTTCGCCCCGTACCGCCCAGATCATAGTCAACACTAAATCGAACCAGGCTACAGAAGAGATGCTGCGCGAGTACCCCGGCCGCTATGAACACATCTTCCCGGACGCGCGCCTTCGCTTCAAGCAGATGGATTACCAGGCAGTAGACACCCCGGTGGCCGTACGATTCAGCTCTGCGGACCGGGAGCAGCTTGTCGAGCCCGTCAGCAGGGTGAGCGCGTTCCTTACCTCGCTTCAGGGCGAGACGCAGTGGGTTCACAGCGACCTCGACGGCCTTGCCCCGTCGGTCGAGATAACCCTCGACAGCGACGAAGCCTCGCGCCTGGGCGTTTCCAAGACCCTTCTTTCGCTCTCGCTCGCAGGTACCTTCGGCGGCGAGACGATAGCGACTCTGTGGGAGGGCGACCGTCAGGTCCCGGTCAACATCTACAGCGAAGGTATCTCGCCTGATATGTCCTACGGGACTATCGCGGACCAGCAGGTGCCCACCCTTCTCCCCGGCGTGAGCGTGCCCCTCAGGCAGGTAGCCTCGGTCGCTCCGGGCTGGCAGTACGAGAGCCTCGTGCGCCACGGCGGAGTAAGCGTCGTTACTGTAGGCTGCGACCTTAAGTATGGGGTCAGCCAGCCGGCGGTGCAGAAAAAGCTCGAGGACTACGTACGTTCGGAAATCGCCCCCGACCTGCCCGAAGGGGTGAGCTACAGTATGCAGGGGCTTTCGACTCTCAACAACGCGGTAATCCCACAGATCGGATGGTCGTTCGCCGCCGCCTGCCTGGTCTTGTTCCTCTTCCTTCTTGTCCACTTCCGCAAGGCCTCGGTCGCTGTTCTTACTATGGTCCTTTCGTCGCTGTGTCTTTTCGGCGCCTCGTTCGGGCTCTGGATATTCGGCCAGGATTTCAGCATCACGGCTGTTCTCGGGCTCGTGTCCCTTGTGGGTATCATCGTCCGCAACGGCATCCTTATGTTCGAGTATGCCGAGCAGCTGCGCTCCGAGGGTGTAGCAGTGCGCGAAGCCTCGCTCCTTTCGGGCAAGAGGCGTATGAGGCCCATCTTCCTCACCTCCTGTACTACGGCACTCGGCGTCCTGCCGATGATCCTGAGCGGCGACCTCCTCTGGATGCCGATGGGTATCACCATCTGCTTCGGCACTATGCTCAGCATCTTCCTTATCACCCTGATTATGCCGGTATCCTACTGGCGCCTTTTCAAAAACGCCGACAAGAAATGAAACGCAGTGCGATCATATTGCTTTTGATGCTCTCAGCGCTTAGCGGCTTCGCCCAGGAACTGACCCTGCAGCAGTGCCTCGATTCGGCCTGTGTGCGGAGCATCTATGCGCGAAAGTCCTCGCTCGACGTTCTTGCGGCGCGGGCCCGGCAGGGCGAGGCGCGTTGGGCGTTCGTCCCGTCCGTGTCCCTGACCGCGCTGGCCTACGACGCGCTCGACCCGATGGTTAGACTTACACTGTCCGACGTGCTTGGCAGTTCGGACGCGGCGCGCGTTCTCGCGACCGACATCTCGGCCCGGGCCTACGAAAATGGTATCAAACCCTACTACGAAACACTGTCCCGCGGATACGGGTTCACGGCTACAGTTATCCAGCCCCTCTATGCGGGTGGCCGCATAGTGTCGGGCAACCGCCTCGCCGATCTCGGCGTCAAGGCCGCGTTGCTGCAGGAAGAGCTCGCGCTGAAATCGGTCTCCGACTCCGTTGAGAGTAAATACTGGCGCATAGTCGCCCTTCAGCGCAAGGCTGAGACGGTCGACGAGGCTTTGTCTATGCTGGACAGCCTTGAGCGGGATTTACGCTCGGCCGTGTCGGCGGGCCTGGTCTCAGATTCCGACCTTACTGAGCTCAAGCTCAAGCAGGGCGAAATCCGCGCAGCCAAATACCGCCTCGAGGGCTCGCTAGTGCTCTTGAAGATGGACCTGATGGACTTTATCGGCTGCGAATACGACGCACTGGCGCTGCGCAGCCTCCGTTTTTCCGAAATGTCTTCAGAGCTGCTCCCCCCGGAGGAGATATTTTTGAGGGCCCGGCCCGTTGAGGCAGGGGACGAAGCGCAGCTCCTCGAACTCCAGGTAGAGGCGAAGCAGACCGAAAAGAAGATGTCGGTAGGGGAGTATCTGCCCCAGGTGGCCGTGGGGGCTTCTTATGGATATGGGGCTATGATGCTTCCTAAGGACGGTTCCGCAAACGGGATGGTCTTTGCGATGGTCAGGGTGCCGATCACAGATCTTGGAAAGGCTTCGGCCCGGGCCCGCCGCTACGATTACGAGGTTCAGAAAGCTGAGATGGACCGCGACTATCTTATGTCGCGCCTGCGCCTTCGCGAAGGGATGCTACGCCTTGAGCTCGAAACCCTATGGCAGGAGATCGGTTCCGCCGAGGAGGGCGTTGCCTACGCCCAGAACTGCCTCGCGCGTGAGCGTATCCGCCTTTCCGCCGGCCAGTCTACCGCCTCGGCAGTCCTGCGCGCTGCCCTCGCCCTTACGACTGCCCGTGAAACCCTTCTTTCCAAACAAACCGCTTATCTTACCGCCGCAAGGCATCTGTTATGAAATCAAGGATAATAATAGCCGTTATGGCCCTCGCCCCATTGGCGAGCTCCTGTAACTTCCGCCAATCGCAACCCGCGCTGTCCAATGTTGCGTCCCAAAGTATTCCAGAACTGCTCCCTGCCGCCCGGCCCGATACGGTGACTATCCGTATTATAGGTGATGTGATGCTCCATCAGGGGCAGATAGATGCGGCCAGGAATAAAGCGGCTGGCGATACCGTCCGAGAGTTCAACTTTACGCCGTTCCTGGACTATATAGCTCCGAAACTGAAAGAGGCGGATCTTGCGATAGCAGGGATGGAGTTCACTCTCGGAGGAGAGCCTTATACGGGCTATCCGGCTTTCAGCGCCCCGGACCTGTATGCCGAGTATGTAGCAGACTGCGGAGTAGATGTCTTCCTCGCCGCTAATAATCATATCCTGGATAGGGGAGCGAAAGGCCTTCGCAGGACTATCTGGTACTACGATCTGATGGAATCCGAAGGTCGCATCGCATATACCGGCGTCGGCGCACCTCAGGATACGACTCATAACCCCCTGATTGTAAGGGTGAAAGATCAGCTTATCGGAATCGTCAACTTTACCTACGGAACCAACCGCTATCCCGAGCTTGAACATCAAGTATTGATTCAGCAGGGAAGCGAGGTCCTGCCGCTGATCGCTAAGGCGAAGGAGCGGGGCGCCGTCTTTGTCCTCGTCTGCCCCCACTGGGGCGAGGAATATCAGCTCCAACACAACGCTTCGCAGGAGCGTTGGGCAATCGACCTCGCCCAGGCGGGGGCAGACGCTATCGTCGGCGCCCATCCCCACGTAGTCCAGGACGCGGCGAACATCACAACTACGGACGGGCGCAAAGTCCCCGTATATTATTCAATAGGAAACGCGGTCTCGAATATGAGCGCCCCGAACACTCAGGACGAGCTGATGGTTACGCTCCGCATCTCGGAAGGCAAACTGGTCGACATCTCCCACGACTGGATGCACTGCTACCTCCCCGGTCAGTTCGCAGACTCTTATGCGACCGTTTTCTTTCGGTAAAACAGCCTCTTAGGCAGCGCACTTACCAGGACGATACCCAGCACTATAGCGGCAGTGACCTCGAGAGCGAGCATGCCGCTCTGCAGCGCCATGTGGAGCCGGCTGGAGACAAGAAAGAACGTAGTCCAGAAAATCCCGCCGCCCGGGATCATGGGGAACACGCCGGGAATCAGGTAGACCGTCGACGGGGTCTTGAACCACGAAGCGAAAGCGCGGGCGAGCGAGGCAACGATCACCGTGGCCGCGAAGGTAGAGATTGCAGGCCCGAGGACAGTGAAACGGAAGAGGGCGAGATATGCGACCCAGCCGATCATAGCTACAAGCGCGGTCTGGAGGTAGTTCCTGCGAGGCACGCCGAAAAGGACCGAGAACCCGACCGTACCTGCAAAAGCGGCGAAAGCCTGCATCGCCAGAGTCCCGCACAGCGCGTCCGGCTCCGTCCCGTTTACGAGGATCATCTGCCCCTCGATAAGGTAGGCTGCCATGAAGGTGACGACCACGCCCGCCGCGATGCAGAAAAAGACCATGATCGCATCCAGCAGACGGGTCGCGCCGGCAATATAGTCTTCGTCCGCGATATCGCGGATACCGTTTGTAAACGCGACTCCCGGGATCAGCGGGATAAGCGAGCCCACTATCATGTTCCCAAGGCTCACGCCGAATCCTATGCGCTCGAAAACTATACAGAGCAGGGTCGCGAGCGCGCTGCCTACTATGTTCGCGATCGGCTTACTCATTCGCGCGCCTGGGAAGACCACGAACGCCCACAGAAGCATCCCCACGACAAAGGCCGCTGCGGCATCCAGCAGCCCGCCTCCGAAGATCATGCAGAAGCCGGCCGAGCCCACGGCGGAGCCCAGAATCTGTTCCCACGCTGGTTTAGGCTTGCTGGCGCGAATCGCGAGGAGCCGCTCGCGCGCCTGCTCCACCGTATAGCGGCCGGCTTCGATATCTCGCGAGATCTGGTTCACGGCCGCCACCCGCTCGAGCTGCGAGCCCTTAAAGGGAATGAACTCGACCTTCGCATAGCCGGTCTGGCCGGTGGTGAAGATACCGTTGCTGAGGACGAAGAAATTATGCGACTCTACGCCGTAGTGACGGGCGATTCGCTCCATCGTTTCTTCGACTCGCGCTATCTCCGCACCGTTTTCGAGCAGAATATGGCCGGCAAGCGAGGCAGTTTCGAGAACTTTTTCTTCCATAGTGTACAAAAATACAAAAGAATTCTTACATTAGATGTGGTTAATTATTGTCACTATGGAGAAGAAAATCCCCTACAAAATCTACCTCACAGAAGAGGAGATCCCTACCGCATGGTATAACGTCCGCGCAGACATGAAAACAAAGCCGGCTCCGCTGCTCAATCCCGGAACCGGTAAACCCCTCAAGGCTGAGGAGTTGGAGCCCATTTTCTGCAAGGAACTCGTAAAGCAGGAACTCGACAACGATACCCGCTTCATCCCTATCCCTGAAGAAGTTCTGAACTTCTACAAGATGTATCGTCCCTCGCCGCTCGTCCGCGCATACTTCCTCGAGGAAACGCTCGGAACCCCGGCTAAGATCTACTACAAGTTCGAGGGTAACAATACTTCCGGATCCCACAAACTGAACTCAGCTATCGCTCAGGCCTACTACGCAAAGGAGCAGGGCCTGAAGGGTGTTACTACCGAGACGGGAGCAGGACAGTGGGGAACAGCCCTTTCGATGGCAACCCAGTTCTTCGGACTGGACTGCAAGGTCTTTATGGTGAAGGTCTCTTACGAACAGAAGCCTTTCCGCCGCGAGGTAATGAGAACCTACGGCGCAGAGGTAACCCCTTCTCCCAGCAATACTACCGAAATCGGAAAGAAGATACTCGAGGAGTTCCCCGGAACTACCGGAAGCCTTGGCTGCGCTATCTCTGAGGCAGTCGAAGCCGCAGTGAAGAACGAAGGCTATCGCTACGAGCTCGGATCGGTCCTGAATCAGGTTCTCCTTCATCAGACCATCATCGGCCTCGAGACCCAGGCCGCGCTCAAGAAATACGACATCAAGCCGGACATCATCATCGGCTGCGCCGGCGGCGGTTCGAACCTCGGCGGTCTGGCCAGCCCCTTCATCGGCGAGATGCTTCGCGGCGAAGCCGACTACAAGATCATAGCGGTCGAGCCGGCCTCATGCCCCTCGTTTACCCGCGGCAAGTTCGCTTACGACTTCTGCGATACCGGCCATATCTGCCCGCTCGCGAAGATGTACACCCTCGGCAGTACCTTCATCCCTTCGGCCAACCACGCCGGCGGCCTCCGTTACCACGGCATGAGCTCGATCCTCTCGCAGCTCTATGCCGACGGTCTCTTCGAGGCACGTGCGGTTGAGCAGACCTCCGTCTTCGAGGCGGCAAGGCTCTTTGCCCGCGTTGAGGGAACCCTTCCCGCTCCGGAGAGCAGCCACGCTATCCGCGTCGCGATCGACGAAGCCCTTAAGTGTAAGGAGACGGGCGAGGAGAAGACTATCGTCTTCGGCCTTACCGGAACCGGTTACTACGATCTGAAGGCCTACGAGCAGTTCAACAACGGTACGATGAACGACTATATCCCCACAGACGAGGAGTTGGCCGTAAGTCTTGCGAAACTGCCTAAGGTAGAGTAAAAGAAAGCGTGGCGCCCAGAATATGGGTGCCCGTTTTTTTTACGGGAAGAAGCTGATACAGGTAGAATACGTCCAGAGAGACGGAATCGCTCAGAGGGAACTTCCCGCCCAAATAGAAACGTTGCTGGGTAATCTTGTCCCAGTAGAAGATTTCATAGTCAAGATGAGGAGTCAGGCCTCTTTCGCCTACGGGGCGGGAGAGGCCGGCTTTTGTTCTGAGGGTATTGCCGGGATCGAGCTCCTGTCCGGGATACTGTGTCCTCATATACCATTCCCTGAGATAGAGGGAAGTGCCGCTCTCAGTCTTGTGTGAAAGGCGAATGCCGGGAATGTAGCGTATGCGGTTCCCGGAGGGCGTATAAGCCCAGTCCAGGTTCATATCTATCCTCAGCCAGTTTACCGGCTTATAGTAGAGGCTGGCGCGGCTGTAGGCCTGGTTGAGTTCCTGGAATGAATCGAGGGTTCGGTGTTCCACCCTCACTGCCGCGGAGAACTTATCGCTGAAGCTGCGGCTGACACTCAGCGCAAACCAGCTGCCCAGGTCGTTGTAGTTCTGGGCATTGCAATTAAAGATACTGCACAGCAGCAGAAGCGCTGCCGTGCAGTATGATCTAAGACATCTTGGGGTTATTATTTGATTTTCTCCCAAGTGAAGGTGTGCTCGTCGTCGAGATTAAGGCCGGTGAGGTCGGTCTCGTTCCACTCGCCATAGTACTTGGTCTCCTTGGTGATGCATCCGTTGGCATCGAACTCGTAGTCATAGACAGCGGTCTTTGCAGCGGGCTCATCGCCATAGTTCCACCAGCGGCAGGTCTCGAGGACGTTGACGGAGGTGTTACCGAACAGGCGAGCTTCGTGCATCCACCTCTTCATTCCGAGATCCTCAGCCCAGTGGGTCTGAACCTGGCCTACGTTAACCTTCTCGAGGTAGGTAGCCTTCTTCTGACGCCAGAAGTCGTGGTCCTTGTCATAGCGGCCCCATGAGAGAACGTTGTTATCCTCGATGGTCTGATCGGTAATCTTGGTACCGTTGTCCTTGGCCTCGGTGAAGAAACCGTTCTTGTCGTAGGTGATGGTGATATTGTGATCGCCATACTTGACCTCGGTAGCGAAGCCCTGCTCGTTGAGAGTCATTTCATACTCTATGATCTCTTCTGACCAATTACCGTCGTCTTCCTTCCACTTGTCCTTGATGGTGAGTTTGTTGCCTTCATAGACGAAGGTCCTGATCTCACTGTCGTTGCCGTAGGAAGCGACCTTGCCATCAGCATTGTAAGTGAAGGCCTTGCCGTCGAGGGTTGCGATGCGGTACTCGAGCTTGATGCCGCCCTTGTCCTCATTCTTTCCCTTGTTCTCGTCATCCTTCTTGCAAGCAACAAGAGCAACTGCAGCGATAGCTGCGATTACGAAAAACTTTTTCATAATGTTTTGTTAGAAATTAAAATGGGTTAATAAATGGTTAAAAAATAGGAATATATGTTCTTAGTTTATTGGCGCACTTGAGTATGTCCTTGTCTCCTGTAGCGTTGATTACGCGGTACTCGAATTCCCCTCCGCCGCGTTTGCACCCGCGGTAGAGAGCTCCGAAATCACGGTAGCAGGCAGATTCGTCTGTACAGGCAAAGAAGTACTTCTTCGCGGGGTCGACCGAGATGTCGTTTCCTAGGTTGGTGTCGATGAATATCATCGTATTAAAAGATGATTGATTCGCCATAATCGTTGCACCAGTTCCCTCGAATCCTACTGCAAAATGTTCGTTCTGGGGGTATTTTGCCTCATAATATGATATCCACTCCGCAAGCGATTTTTCGTTTAGGTTGCAGGGTAGAAGAGCGAATAGTTTCTGTGTGTTGGTTGAGTACAATACTCTCATCGCATCTTTAAGATCCTGTTCGCTCAGGCCAGTGTGGAAGAAGTAAACACCCGTTCCCTCAGCTTCGCCGGTGTAGGCCTTTGAGAATGCAGATCCGTCGTCATTGAAAGTGACATCCTGAAGGACGTAGTCGGGGTCTGTCGCAGAAGGCCAGGTAGAAGAGCCGGTAAAGTAGTGATCGAACCAGGGGAGCACCTCGCTGAGCGCATCCATCCAGTAACTGCTCTGGTGTCCTCCGTTGCCTACACGATACTCGTGGTCGTAGCCCAGGTCGCGGAGCTGTATATGGAGGGTGTCGTTTGCGAAAAGAAGATTCTCTTCGTCGTCGCCGCAGGTGAAGAACCAATGGACCTTGGAGAGTTTATCCTTATTCTCAGCCGTAAACTGGTAGTATGGGCAATGCTGTTTGTAGTAGTCTGTAAGGCGCTCATCGCCACTCTTGCCGATACCGCCGAAGATTTTGCCCCACTGGTTGTCCCAGCCGCTCTGGGACTCTGCGAGATACTGCCAGTCCGTACGGAAAGACATACTGAGCGGAGCGCTGCAGATGAAGAGTTCGGGGTGTTGTTCCGGCAGGACCATCGCGCCGAAGCCGCCCATCGAGTAGCCTACTGTAGCGCGGTGTTCCCGGTCGGCGATAGTACGGTAATTGGCGTCTATATAAGGGATAAGTTCATTTACAAACATATCCATATAGTTGTACTTGCCGGTGTAGTAGTTACAATAGTAAGTCGAATAACCCTCGGGGAAGACGTAGATGTTTTCACCTATCTTTCCGCTTTGCTCAAGAGCCTTGATTTTCGAGTTCGCGGAAAGATACTTTCCGTTCCACGAATTGTGTGTATCTCCCAGGCCGTGGAGCATATAGACTACGGGATAGGACTTGGTCTTGTCCTTCTCGTAGCTGGCCGGCAGGTAGATAGAGAACTGGACGTCTATGTTCATTATCTCGCTGTGGATCTTGAGATCCTGAGTGTACCGCTCGAAGGGCTTTTCGGGCTCTACGGGCTTTTTAGGGGTACATCCGCAGGCGCTTACTACAGCAAACGCGGCGAGAAGAAAAATGATACCGTATTTATTCATCTTTATCATAGATTACCATTTCCTGTGCGTTGATCTCATAATCTTTGTGGGGATTGAGAAGAACGAACCTTAGGGTATGTTTGCCGCTCTCGAAGCAGTATTTCGAGAACACCTCATACTTGCGTGTTATATAGTCGTAAGGCATTACGAATTCCTCGACCAACTCGCCGTCCAGGTAAGCCTGCAGGCGGGCCCTGTAGTCGGAATTGTCGTGGCCGGTCTTTACGACACTGCCCTCTACGACTATCGAGTTGCCGGTGAATTCGAGCGTCAATTCGTCTGAGAAACGTTTCTTCAGGACTACCTTTCCGACCGGCTTGATACCCTCGAAGGACTGCTCATAACGTACGGGAACAGCTTCTTCGACAGTGAATTGCAGGCCTTTCATCAGCGCGAGAGTCTTCTCGCAGGCGGTATTGAGGCTGAGAGTCGTATAAGGGAAGGGGAGATCGGCAATCATATCAGCGCCCTTGCGGTACTTCTCAGGGATAGCGTTATACCCATAGATAACTCCGAGTATACCGGCCGCCGAAGCGGGGTTGCAGTCGGAGTCCTGGCCGCAGCGGGTGCTGATCTCCATCGTCTTCTCGAAATCGCCCTCGCCGTAGAGCAGGCCGATTACGACATAAGCGGCATTGATTACGGCGTCTATATTGAAGCCGTTCCACACTCCCTCGGGGCAGCCGATATCGAAACTGTGGAGCTTATCGACCTCGAACCAGCAGCGCTTCCAGTCGCGGGGATATTTCGCGTGATTCTTGATCACGCACTCGATCGCGCTGCGGAATTTTGTCCCTTCGGGGATTACCTTCAGGGCCTCGCTGACTATCGTAGGGATATCGTCGCAGACATATGCGAGGGCATACAGGGCGCTTACATAGACTCCGCCGTACCAGCCGTCGCCATAGTTCATGATGTGGCCTATGCGGTCCGCAATCGCAGCCGCATCGTTCGGGCGGCCGGGGGTGAGCATGCCGATGAAATCGGCCTCGATCTGGAAGTCGATATCGTCTGCATGGGGGTTATACTTCCAATAGCCGGATTCGGGGGCTCCGCGTCCGTTGAGGATGTTGTAGCGGGCGGCCTGATTGGCATGCCAGAGCTTATAGGGAGCGTTGGCGAAGCGGTCTGCGAACTCGCTGATCGGGGCGTTGATCCCCATCTCGCTCATCACCTCGAGGAAGGTGAGGTCCATATAGACGTCGTCGTACAGGCCCGGATCCTCGATGAAGGTGTCGTAGATATAGTTGTCGTACCACTCCAGAGGCTGCTGATCCTGGAGGAGTCCGCCCTTGAACTTGAATTCGGTCGGGCCTCCGTAGGTACAGCCTATAGTCTGGGCGAACCATCCGCCGCGTATCTTGTCCATCATCTGCTCCTCGCTGATCGTAACCGTCTTTCCGTAGGGGATAGAGGCGGTCTTGCAGCAAGAGGTCGCGAGAAGCGCGAACGCCGAAAGGGCTATCAATACTCTTTTCATACTAGTTGTGGTAGTAGGTGTCCGTTACTGGATTCTCTGAATAATACTGGATTGCGTTGATTCGAACCAGATACTGTTTCGGATCGGGATTGCGCCAGATCATCTTTACTGTGTGTCTTCCTTCCGGCATCTGATACTTCCAGGCGGGTTCGAGCTTTCGCGAGGTTCCCTTCATAGGAAGGATGGATACCTGATCGAGCTGTCCGTCTATCCAGACTTCGATTTCGGCTACATAGTCGTCCTGCTCCTCGGCGAGGGCGAAGACTTCCGAACCGACGTGTTTCTTGGAGACGCGGTTGGCGTAGTCCTTAGAGATTCCACGCAGACAGACCAGGTTACCCCAGATACAGAAGCCGTTGCCGCTGAAGTCGAACTCGTATTCCTTCTCCAGCCAGTCGTCTTTCTGGTCGCGATAGACAGGGTAGGTACCCACGAAGTTCTGTTCGAGCGGAAGAACTTTTACGGGAAGCTGAGGGATAGTAACCTCCGTTTCGCTTACCTTTCCGCCGTTCTTCTCGATCAGCTGGAGGGCATGGCGGTATGAGTAATCCGAACCCTTCGCAAGCGAAACGTCCGTTCCCTCGAAATCGAGGTTCCAAATCTCTTCGAGCGGTTGCTTCCAGAAGTCGGGCAGCTTGCTCTTTCCGTACATAACTCCAAGAACGCCGCCTACGGTAGCCGGGTTGCAGTCGGAGTCCTGGCCGCAGCGCGTCGCGATCTCGATCGACTTTGCGAAGTCGCCTTCGCCGTAGAGAAGACCGATAGCGCAGTAGGCGGAATTCAGTTTCGCATCAATATCGAAGCTGAGGAACACGCCCTTAGGGCAGCCGGTGTCCGCTCCCCACTTCTTGAGGATCTCGAACCAGGTGCGTTTCCAGTCGCGCGGGAACTTTTTGTGGAGCTTGCGTACATCGTCGATACACTGGTAGAAGGTACTCTGGGCGGGGATGCCTTCGAGCGCCATATCCAGGATTCGGGCGGGGTTGTTCTCAACAAACGCGGCGGAATACAGGCCGGCGACAAACGCGCCTCCATAGAACCCGTCACCGCTGTTCATAATGTGGCCCACGCGGTCCGCGATGTCAAGCGCCTCGGGGATGAGGCCCGGGGCCATCAGGCCTACAAAGTCGGCTTCGATCTGGAAGTCGAGATCATCGGCATGGGGATTATTCAGCCAGTTCCCGGACTCGGGCGGCATTATCCCGCGACGGACATTGTAACGGCCGGCCTGGTTCGCATGGGCGAGATGGTAGTCGGCGTACGCAAATCTCATCGCGAGGTCCTTGCTCGAACAGTCGAGTCCGAGCTGGTCGAAAGCCTCGGCGAAGGTAAGGTCGTTGTAAATATCGTCAAAAAGGCCGGGCTTGCGGTCCCACCAATATTTTACATAGCCTTCTCCCCAGGAGATGGGCTGCGAGTCGGGGATAAGCGTTCCCTGGTGTTTGAACTCGGTCGGGGCGCCGTAGACGACGCCGATAGTCTGTCCGGCCCAGCCGCCCTGGATCTTGTCCATCAGCGTTTCCTTGCTGAGGGTGACTTCGGAGGGTTTGGGGGCGCTGCAGGCTGCCGCCGCGAGAAGTAATACCAGACTGATTCTATTTAGCTTCATAAACTTCGAGCTCTGTTATTGAGATGAAGGAAGAAACGGCTTTGGTGTATTTGTGCCAGTGTTCGAGGATAGCGTCGTCTCCGATTACCCTGATGGCGGTTGTAGTGACCTTGGGGAAGGTGAATATGAACTCGCCGTTGTGGGGCTGGAAGAAGACTTCGTCGCAGTAGGGCCAGTCGGGGGTAATCTTAGCCTCGATAGGCTGCCAGTTGCCGTTTTCGTCGAGATATTCGGGATGTAAATTGCTGTACCAGCCGCCGAACTCCTCGAGCGGTCCGTAGTGGAACGAAATCATATCGGTAGTGATGGGCTCGTCCCAGCGGTAGCCGAAGTAGTCGCGCTTGGGGGCGTTGGACTTACAGCCGAGGGAGTAGAAGGCTGAACCGGGGCCGCCGACTACGCCGTCGTTGATGACGTCGACCGTGTATGCGCGATAGCTGACGGGAATCGTGAGCCAGCAGGAATCGAGAGTTGCACGGTCGGTCTCGCGGGTGAGCGCGAGTATCTCAGCCGCCTGAGGGGCGAGGTTGCGTCCGCTCTTCTCGGGCATAACGAAGGTGGCACTGGCCTCGACCGGCTTGTTGAAGCGCGCCTTGCGGTTGATGGTATAGATCTTTTCACCGTTTTCTTCGCGGACAGATCCGCCACGGGCGAGGATGATCTTCTCGGCCAGGACTACCGTGCGCTCGATTATGTCTTCGATCGAGGCGTCGGGCATATCGTAGCGGGTGACGTTGATATAGCGGTCGTTGAACGGCTTCGTCCAGTGAGGGAAATCGGCAGGCATCGCGCGGTCCAGCGGAACTCCGCCGACTCCGTTGATGACTCCGAGAAGACCACACATAGTCGCGGTCTGGTTGTCGCAGTCGAAACCGAGGGCGCAGCCGATCGAGAGCGTTTTCTCCATATCTCCGCCGCCGTAGAGGAGCGAGAGGATACCCATCGCGCCGTTGAGGTCGGCGTTCCAGATGCTCTTCGTAATATCGGGCTCGTTGACATACAGTTCGTCGGCGATGACCTTGCGGGCGACCTTCCAGTCGTCCGGGTTCTCCTTCCAGAGGCTCAGACATTCGTCGATTATCTTGCGGAAGCGGTCGTTCTTAGGGAGATAGCTCTTCGCGTGTTTGATCAGGGTAGGGATGTCGCTCTCGAAGAAGGCCTCCGAATACATGGCGCCATAGACTACAGTAGGGGAGACGGCCCAGTCGTCGGAGGTGATGCGGGCAGCCCAGTCCGAGATACCGGCGGCATAGGCCGGCATTCCGGGGGCGGTGTAGGCCCATATCTCGTTGATGAGCTGCGGGTCGATCTGGAACCAGTGAGGGTTATACTCCTTACTGCCGGTGAGCGGCGGGGTGAAGCCGTAGTGCATCAGGCCCAGGGCGGCGCGGTTGGCGAGCCAGACGCGGTCGCGGATGTGGTACATCCAGCCTTCCTTTACCTGCTGGTAGGTGATGTCGATGCCGTACTTCTCCATCATAAGGAGGTAGAGGTACTCGACATCGGTATCGTCGTCGGAGAAGGCTCCGTCTACTGCCGTCATTTTTCTGATGGCCTTGTTGAAGACGAAGGGACCCTCGCCGGGCTCGTCTACAAATTTGTTCTCGTATTCGAGTCCGTAAATGTTTCCGACCATCTGGCCTATCCAGGCGCCGGCAATCTTGTCTTTTAACTGGGTGCGGCTGATCTCAAGCGGTTTCTGGGCGCAGGAGACGAGCAGAAACGCGCAAAGAGAAATAGCCGTAAGTATTCGTTTCATATGACTTATTCGGTAGGTGCTGATACGTAACCGGGGTTCTGAACGAGATTCGGGTTGTCTGCCCTTCTCTCGTCGGGGATAGGAAGCAGCTCGGTGTGGCCGTCGGCATTGTCGGCGGGTTTAGCCCACCAGGCTTCGGTGTACTTGCCGAAGCGGATCATATCCTGACGCTGCCAGCCTTCGAGCGCAAGTTCGTGGGAGCGCTCGAGGTAGAGGGCGTCGAGGGTGAGGTCTGCGGCTGCGATAGGGGCGAGGCCGGCCCTGGTCCTGATGTCCTTGAATTCCCGGACATTGGCAGCTTCGTCCGCCTTGCTCTGGCGAAGGAGCGCCTCGACATACATAAGGACAACGTCTGAGTATCTCATCAGGTAGAAGTCGTTCTCCATCGAGATCTTGTATGTGTTGAGAGTTCCGTCTGTCTGATAAGGCCACTTGATGATCCTCGCTCCGTCAAGTCTGCCGATACCGGACGAGAAACGGGCGGGATCGATAGGTGAAGGGTTGAGGACATAGTCGATGTACTCGGTCGTTCCGTCTGCTTTCTTCTGAGAATAGGTGTATTTGTTTCCGTTGTAGTCGTAGACTTGGCCATGGAGCCAGGTAAGATCCCTTCTGAGGTCTGCAGGGTCATAGCTGTCGAAGAAATCAGGCTGGCAGATCATGGTTCCGTTCCAGCTGGCGCCTTCGATATTGAAAGCCTTTGCGAGATCGTTGTTGAAGGTCATTACGTACAGGTAGAAGGCGTAGTTGGTATAGACGCTGCTGTGTGGGATAGCGAATATGGCCTCGGAGCCGTTGGCATTGTCGATGGCGAAGTTGGCCTCGTACTTCGGAGTGAGGTGGAAGTTTCCGCTGTCCATAATGTCCTTGCAGACCTGCTCTGCCTCGGCGTAGCGGGGAGTCCCGGTCCATTTCTCGGAATTGAGGTAAATCTTTGCGAGAAGGAAACGGGCCACCTCTCTGGTGATACGTCCGTAGGTTACCGGAGAAACAACTGTATCGAGTTTATCGATATTGTCCTTGATTTCCGTCTCAATCCAGGAAAGCATCGTAGGCCTGTCTTTCTGTACGGGATAACCTTCCTCAGTTCTGCTGATGGAGAACGGAACGTTGCCCCAGCAGTCTACTGCGAGAAGGTAGTAGTATGCGCGCAGGACCTTGAGGTCGGCTATGGTCTTGAGAGTAGTCTCGTTCTGCGGAGCGTTCTCCAGGACGTAAATGGCGTCGTTGCAGGCGGAGATTCCGTCGAAGCAGAAGTCCCACGAGGTCTTGACGAGCTTACAGCTGGTTGTGATGTTGTGGGTCTGAAGCTCGGTGTAACGAGGCTCGCTCCAGTGTCCTTCGTACTCGGTAGGGATTGCGGTCTCGTTGGTGAGCATGATAATCATAGTGAGCATACTCTGCTCGTTGCCCCAGGTCTGAAGGTAGGTGTAGGGCCTGGAGGTGTAGAGAGCGATGTGTTCTGGATCGGAGAGGAACACGTCCTGGGGAATCTGGGAGTAGATTTCCTCATCGAGATTTGTGCAGGAAGTAGCGAAGATTGCCGCAGCTCCGAATATTATTGAAAGTATCTTTTTCATAACGCACATCGTTTAGAATTTGACATTGACTCCGAGGGTGAATACCCTTGTACGAGGATAGTAGGAGAGACCTTCGATACCGGGGGTAAGTCCTGTAAGGGCTACCTCAGGGTCAATTCCGGTATAACCGGTAAGAACCAGGAGGTTCTGGCCGGAGAGATAGACAGAAGCATCCTTGACGATAGTTCTGTTCTTCAGAGGAATGTTGTAGTTGATGGTGACGTTGTCCAGTTTGACATAAGTCGCATCCTCGAGATATCTGTCTGAGTAGACTACCTTTCCGGTGAAGTTGGTGCAGTCGAGCCAGCTGGCGAGAATGTTCTTCGTTCCGAACTCGGTAATATTCTCGTAGACGGCCTTCATCTGGTTGAACACCTTTCCGCCGAGCGAAGCGCGGAGGCTTGCGCTGAAGGTGAAGTTCTTCCAGGAAACCGAGTTGCTCCATCCGATATTGGCCCACGGATAAGCTGTTCCGAGGTTAACCCAGTCGGCTTCCTTGGTCTGGGCGAGTTTGGTCGAGCCGGAATCCCTGATCTCGATGAAGTTCGGTCCATAGAAAGTACCGATGCTCTCGCCTTCGATAAGCCTCTGGCAGTACACTCCGAGAGGGGTGTTGAGCCAGCCGATGCGGTATTCCTGGCCAGCGAACTCTTCGTTGGTAAAGGAAATGAGCTTGTTGGTGTTGTGTGAGGCGGTTACCGTAGTGTTCCAGCTGATATCTTTAGTCTTTACCGGAGTTGCGTCTATGGTAAGTTCGATACCGCTGTTGCTGATAGCGCCTACGTTGGTGAAGAGGGTTCCGTAGTTGTACGGAGGAACCGGCACTGTATAGTTGTACAGAAGGTTGGAGGTGTAACGATAGTAGTAATCGAGAGTGACGTTGATCTTACCAAAGATGGTGGCGTCTGCACCTACGTTGAACTCGGATTTCTTTTCCCATGCGAGGTTAGGGTTGGCGTTGCTCGCAGGGGCGTAAGAAGTAGACCAGGTACCGTTGTAATAGAAGTTTCCGCTGGTCTTTACGAGGAAGAGCGACTTGTAGTTGCCGAAGTCCTGGTTTCCGGTCATACCGAAACCGGCGCGGAGCTTAAGTTCTTCGAGCCAGCTTGCATCCTGCATCCAGTCTTCTTCGGTAACGCGCCATCCAAGGCTGACAGCGGGGAACCATCCCCACTTGTTGTTGGCTCCGAAGCGGCTGGATCCGTCGCGCCTGAGCGAGAGGGAAGCCATATACTTGTCTTTGTAGTTGTACATGGCCCTTCCGAAGAATGCGATATAGCGGCTGGAGGTCTTAGAGGAACTCATTTCGGCTGCTCCGGCGAGGATAGCCTTACCGGCTCCGATGTTGTTGGGACCGAACCAGTCTGTATCAAAACCGTAATTGTAGAGGTACGAAGACATGTAGTACTGCTGCTCGTAGGCATAACCCAGGATAGCCTGGATGTTGTGGTCTTCGATATGTCTGCTATACTGGAGGGTACTTTCGTACTGGAAGTCTGTTTCCTTTGAGTTGCTGATCTCGGCTGCGCCCTTGAGGCCCTGCTCGCCGGGATAGAACTTGGTCTTATAATCAGTATAGAGGCTGCGTTTGCTGCTGTAGCTTACGAAGTTGTCCCACTTCAGACCCTCGACTGCGAGGACGTTGAGGGTAGCGCGGCCGTTGACTGCGAGATCGTCTACGTCGTACTGGCTGTTGCGCTCCTTGAGCATGGCTACAGGATTGTAGTAGTCCATACCGCCTACCGTAAAGTAACCGCCGTTGTATTCGTCTGTAGGATCATAGACGGGCTCGGTAGGGTTGTGGTAGAAGGCCTGGCGGAAGATGCCGCTGCGGGTGTTGTTGAACTTTCTCTTTCCGTAGGTCATGTTGTAGTCGAAAGTCATCCAACCCTCGAGAGCGGTCTGATGAATGTTAGTACGGAAGAGGTATTTGTTGTTGTCGTTGTTCTTCAACATACCCTGGTTCTGCTCAACATTGAGGGTAGTGCGGTGTGAGAAGTTCTCGGAACCGCCGGCGAGCGCGAGGCTGTGGCGATGTGAGAACGGGGTACGGGTCACTTCCTTGAACCAGTCGGTATTAGCGCCGTAGAGGGTGTGGTACTTGCCGTCTGAACCGGGGTCCGTGAAGTTCGTAATGGCATGTTCATACTGCTCGGCATTCATCGGGACCGCCCTCGCGAGAAGGGTCTGGGTGATGGCCTGGCCGCGGTATTCGACCGAGGTGGCGCCCGCCTTGGCCCTGCGGGTGGTGATGATGATAACGCCGTTGGTTCCGCGGGTACCGTAGATAGCTGCGGCAGAACCGTCCTTCAGGACGTCGATGGTCTCGACTTCCTGGAAGTTGATGGTCCTGAGGTCGGCTCCGCTTACTCCGTCGATGATGATGAGCGGGCCCTGACCAGCGGAAAGAGTGTTGGTACCGCGAAGGAGAATCTCCATCTGGCCGTTCGGGTCACCTCCGTTGGGGTTGGTGATAGAAAGACCGGCGACCTTGCCCTGGAGCAGTCCGGATGCGTCTCCGAACGCGCCCTTGTCAAGGTTCTCGACCTTAAGGCTGGTTACGGAACCGGTAACTTCCTTCTTTGTAGTAGTACCGTAACCGATAGCGACAGCTTCTTCAAGCATGGTAGCTGCGGAGACGGGAAGAACTACGTCATAGGTATTGTCCTGACCTACCGTAACGGTTACATCGTCGTAGCCGAAGGAGGAGAAGACTACAGTCTCACCAGGTTTGACCCTGAGTTCGTAAAGACCGTCCATGTCGGCGATAGCATAGGCTCCCGACGAGGCCACCGCGGTCGCGCCGACGAGGATTTCTCCGTCTGCGCCCTTGACCGAACCGGTGATGGTCTTGATCTGGGCCGACGCGGCCGGGCTTGAGATGAAGCCCAGCAGCGCGACAAGTATTATTGTAAACAGTTTTTTCATGAGTGGATTAGTTTCCAGCGACAACGATAAGTCCGAGACCTGCGAGGAAGAGGACGAACATAAGGGTAAGAAGAAGATTGACTCCCTTCTTTGCTCCCTTGAACTCCTTCCAGATGAATACGCCCCAGATGGCGGCGATCATAGGAGCTCCCTGTCCGAGGGCATAGGAGACTGCTGCGCCTGCCTTACCGGCTGCGATGTAGTTCAGCGAAGTACCGAGGGCCCAGATGCAACCGCCGAGGATGCCGACGAGGTGTGTCTTGAAGGTTCCCTTGAAGTATTGGGCGTAAGAGACGGGCTCGCCCACGAAGGGCTTCTTCATCACTATAGTATTGACGATGAAGTTGCTGAGGAATACTCCGAGAGCGAAGATTACCATTGCGGTGTAAGGGGTAAGCTTACCGGCTGCAGGGGCAGCGAAGTTGTCGAGGTCGACTCCGTTGTAGACGAGGGCGGAGAAGAACGACATGATAAGACCTGCGAGAACTGCGAGGATGATACCCTTGCGGTTCTGTTTGGGATCTCTCTGCTCGTTGGAGACCTTACCGGATGCGATACCGTTGCAGATAACGGCAACTACTACCAGAGCAACGCCGATCCAGAGGAGAGTAGTGTTCTGTCCTGCGACAGGGTGGAGAAGCAGGTTGTTCAGAACGCCCATAACGAGAGCGATTCCTACTCCCAGAGGGAATGCGACTGCGAGGCCTGCGATCGAGGTACTGGCAGAGAGAAGGATGTTGGAGACATTGAAAACGACTGCGCCAAGCAGAACCCAGCCTATGCTGGACCAGCTGGCCTGACCGAGATCCTGAATGAATGGACGGCCTTCTGCGCCGATCGAACCGGCGGTAAAGGCAAGCAGAAGGGAGAAGAGGACCATTCCGATTACATAGTCCCAGTAGAAGAGTTCATAACGCCAAGTCTTGGCGGCGAGCTTCTGAGTGTTTCCCCAGGAGCCCCAGCAGAGCATAGTAATAAAGCAGAAAATAACTGCAAGAAGGTAGCTGTTAACGATGAACATAGTCGTTGTTATTTATTGTTATTTAATATCGGTGATATAGGGAATTGAGGACTGAGCGCCCATTTTCTGGACGGTGAGGGCGGAGGCCTTAGTTGCGAAGCGGGCTGCCTCTTCGAGGGTCTTTCCCTCGGAAAGGGCTACGCAGACCGCGCCGCAGAAGGTGTCTCCCGCCGCGGTAGCGTCTACCGCCTTTACTTTAAGAGCCTCGACCATAATCTGTTCGTTGCCCTGGCAGACGAGCGAACCCTTTGATCCGAGAGTTACTATAACGTCTTTCACGCCCATTTTGTGGAAGGATTCGATAGCTTTAGTCCTGCTGGCCTCGTCCTTTACCTCGATCCCTGTCATCAGGGCGCTTTCGGTCTGGTTCGGGGTGATAAGAGAGATGTACTTGAAGATTTCTTCGGGGAGTTTACACGCAGGAGCGGGGTTCAGGATTACATATACACCTGCTTCGTGGGCGATTTTTGCTGCCCTGAGGACGCTTTCTACCGGAATCTCGAGCTGAAGAATAAGGTAGTCTGCTTTCTTGATGACATCGGCTACGGAGTCGATGTCAGCGGGGGAGAGGTCTCCATTTGCGCCAGGGGCGACTGCGATGCAGTTTTCGCCGCTGTCGTCTACCAGAATCAGCGCAGTACCGGAGGCCTGGTCGGAATAAAGTGTATGAGAAGTGTCGATTCCTTCTTTCTGATAGCCCTTGACTGCGTTTTCACCGAACATGTCACGGCCTACCTTGCAGATGAAGGTTACATCTCCTCCAAGCCTGCTGGCTGCTACAGCCTGATTGGCCCCTTTTCCTCCGGGACCCATTACGAAAGTACCGCCAAGAATAGTCTCTCCGGGGGCGGGGAGTCTTGGAGACTTTATTGTCATATCAGTATTGCTGCTGCCTATGACGAGTATTTTCTTAGACATAAGGTATTGTAGTGTTATAATCTATATGCGTTTCAGGGAGTATGCGCGCAAACGATTGCGCAACTCGCAGTTCAAATTTAATTATCTTTTCCGCATACACTGCAATATTTTGCGTATTTTTGTTGTCGCGCACCTCAAGAAAAAGTGCGCAAAGTTTCGCAAGTGAAAGAAACTCTATCTACGATAGCCTCCAGGCTGGGGGTCTCCGTCTCGACCGTGTCGCGCGTCCTCAGCGGCGACGCGCGCAGACACCGTATCCCGCAGGCGACAGCCGAGCGGATTATGGAGGAGGCGCGTCGCTGTCACTACACGCCAAGCCACAGCGCAAAGACTCTCCGTACGAGTAAGAGTTATGCGATAGGAGTGGTTATCCCCTCGCTCAGCAACCCCTTCTTCGCAGATATGGCGAGCGTTATCATCTCCGAAGCCAGTCTCCACGGGTATACTACTATTATTATAGACACGATGGAGGCCGAATCGAACCAGAAACTCGCCCTGGAGTCTATGAGCGCCCGTCAGGTAGAAGGAATTATCGCGGCTCCCTGCGGGGGAGAAGAAGACCTGCTTGCGCTGGACGCCTCAGGTATTCCGGTAGTGTTGGTAGACAGATATTTCGAGGATACTACTCTCCCGTATGTAACGACCAACAATTACAAGGGAGGAGTATTGGCTACGCGTGCCCTTATCGACGCCGGCCACAAAGATATCGTATGTCTTCAGGGTGTGACTTCTTCCATGCCTAATAAAATGAGGGTGAGAGGCTATACGGATACCATGAAAGAGGCCGGACTGGAGGACCGCATCAAGGTGGTCGGCAGGGAGTTTTCTATTCAGAACGGCTATCTTGAGACTCGAATGCTCCTTAAAGGTCAGGATCGTCCCGGGGCGATTTTCGCCCTCAGCAATACTATAGGCCTGGGAGCTATGAAGGCTATCCGCGAAATGAATCTCCGGATCCCGGAGGATATCTCGATGATTTCGTTCGACAACAATATCTATCTGGATTACATGATTCCGCCTATCGCCCGAGTGAGCCAGATGCTCGAGGATATGGCCCGCCTTGCGACTAAAGTCTTGTTCGAACGTATTTCTAACCCCGGAATGCCTGCGTCCCACGTAATGCTTACCCCGACTCTTATACCCGGGGGATCGATCAAGAACGCAAGGTGATTCTTACCAGAGTTCCGCTAGTTCCAGAACCAGTTTTTCAGTTTTCTCCCATCCCAGACAAGGATCGGTGATGGATTTGCCGTAGGCAGTCTCTCCCGGCTTCTGGCAACCGTCTTCCAGGTAGGATTCTATCATGAAACCTTTGAGAAGAGCTTTGATTTCCGCATTGCTCTTAGCGCTTTTGAGGACGTCTTTTGCAATCTCCGGCTGCTTCGAATAGTCTTTCCCGGAGTTTGAGTGGTTCGTATCCACGATAAGAGCAGGGTTCTGCAGGCCGCTTTCAGAGTAGAGCTCGGCAAGTCTTAGCAGGCTGTCACCCTCGTAGTTGGAGTGATTTACTCCCTCGCGGTCTTTATATCCCCTGAGGATGGCGTGGGCGAGGGGATTGCCCTTGCTCTGGACTTCCCAGTTGCGGTATATAAAGGTATGGCTGCCCTGGGCGGCCCTTATGGCATTGATCATAGCTCCAAGGTCGCCGCTGAGAGGATTTTTCATTCCCACGGGAATGCTCAGGCCGCTCGCGGTCAGGCGGTGTTGCTGGTCCTCGACCGAGCGTGCGCCTACCGAAACGTAGGACAGAAGGTCGGAGAGGAAGCGGTGTTCTTCGGGATACAACAGCTCGTCTGCGCAGGACATTCCGGTCTCGTTGAGGACTCGCATGTGGAGCCTTCTAAGCGCAATCAGGCCCTGGAGGACGTCGTCTTCGCCGAGCGGATCGGGCTGGTGGAGCATTCCTTTATAGCCCGAGCCGGTAGTCCTGGGCTTGTTGGTGAATATCCTGGGAACTATCATTATCCGCTCTTCGACGCGCTCGCGAAGGGCGCTAAGGCGGGTGATGTACTCGATAACTGCATCTTCACGGTCGGCCGAGCAGGGACCTATCACCAGAAGCATCCTGTCGCTCTGACCGGTGATTATATCGCGTATCTCGGAGTCGTTGCGCTGCTTGGCCTTCACGCCTTCCGGGGAGACGGGGTACATCTCCTTAAGTTCCTTGGGGATAGGAAGCCTGCGCTTGAAGATCATGTTTTTCATAGCTTCTGCAGGTCTTTGCTGATGGCGATCAGTTCGCGCTGGAATCGCTCATACGCGGCTTTGTCTTTAGGGTCGCTGAAGCGCTCAGAATGCCTTTTGAGTATCTCTGCTTCGCGCTTCAAGTCCTCTATAGGGAGGCCTTGTTCGTGTTTCAATTTTGAAACATCTTTTACAAGATTGATACGCTTGGCAAACAGCTCTGAGAGCTGCTCGTCGACCTCGTCTATCTTTGCCCGTATGTCTTCCAGCTTGTTCATATCTATCTTGCTCCGCCTCCGAAGCCGCCGCCCGAGAAGCCGCCTCCGCCGCCGAAGGAGGTCATGCCTCCCAGGCCGCCGGAGGCCGCTTTCATCTGGGCCGAGGCTGAGGCGTTGGTGATGGCATAACCCATTCTATGTGTCATCCAGATAATCTGGCGGGCTGTCATAGGATCTGCGTAGACGGTCTCGCTGAATACTTTGGGATCTATGTCGGCGAGTTCTTTGGCAACCTTATCTGCTATTCCGAAGATCATTCCGAATACGAGATAGTCGTTCCAGAGGCCGACTTCGCGAGTTCCTCTCTCGCCTATAAGGGTGAAGTCTTTGAGGAACTTACTGAAGCCTACCAGCTTGCGGGCCTCTTCCTTCCCTTCTTCGGAGAACTTGCCGCCAAGACTCATGTAGAAGTCGTTTTTCATACACTCCAGAGCGTCCTTGGAGGTAGAGACCGCCCATTTGCTGACCCTCCGGTAGTGGGCCTTGCTCCAGCGAGAAAACTCTCTGTCCTGAAGTATATGATCCGATCCGGAAGCCTCTTTCATCATGTCGTAGAGCTCCTTGTAACAGCCGGGGAGTCCTTCAAAAGATGCGCTGTCGCCAAAGTGGAATTCGACCTTATCCTTATCGTCGCGCTCTACAGTAAGGATCCCGCGTTCTACCATACGGAGTATCATGGCTCCGGCCAACTGGCTGTCCTGGGCGGCTCCCGACTTCACTTTCTTCCACACAAAATCGCCTTCGAGTATATCTCCTTTGAAGGGGACGTCTCTACACCAGTCGATGTGTTTCATCGACGGGACTCCGAGGATGGATTTGTAATGAGACTTGACCGCGATTATTATAAGGAGTATAGACAGAAGCGACCAGCAGAGGGTACTCAACATCAGTACCCATCCGCTGATATCGTCCCCGTCGTCATCTTGTCCGAGAGCTGTCTTTTTGTCGTAAGAAGAGCCTTCCAGCGCATAACTGAGGACTTCATCGAAATCCTTGTCTACGGCATTGGGGGAGTAGAAGATACCTTTGTTGAAGCGCAGAAGAGCAATTACTGAAGATTTGTATTTGAAACGCTCCGTACTGCGGTATACCGCAGAGCCGTCTTCCAGGGATGAGGTACCGTTGAATCCAAAGCCCCATACGCGGCAATTGTCGGCGGAAAGAGGCACGCCCTCCGCGCTTATCCTCACGCTGACCTTTTCCGGCTTGGACGACAAGCCGGGGGAGACGAGCTGCATGTGGAGCATGTCGTAGTCGTGGAGGGCCTGGACGGCGCCGGTGATGGTATAGCGGACGGTGAAAATGTGGTCTCCCATCGATCCGAGGCCCCAGCAGAGCTCTACTCCGTCTTTACCCCTGACGATACCGCACCTTCCGGCCTTCTGCTTGATGCTCCTCCGAACGTTCCAGTCTCCTTCGTTTGTAAACATCACTCCGTTTTCGCTGACACTGAAATCGCGTATCGACATGTTCCGGAGATTGCTTTTCACCAGGTACCACTCAGTACCTTCGTCGGCGTTGATGTCCCAAATTTCGGTTACGTGGGCCGAGCCCTCGCTATCGAGCGAGAGATTGATGTCAATGCTGCGGATAGATCCCGCCTGAGCGGCGAAGACCCAAGTAAGCAGCGCGGCCGCAACTGAAAGGAAGCGCTTCATAGGGGGAGCGGGAGCTATTTCATCGAGGGCATTTCGGTCTTACCCTGAGGCTCGGCCAGGTAATCCTTTGCCTGGAAACCGAAAATCGCGGCTGCGATGCTGTCAGGGAACATCCTGACCATTCTGTTGAATCTTGTAACGGTGTCGTTGAAGGTCATACGGCTCAGGCGGACCTGATTCTCGTACTTGCTGACCTCGTCCATCGTCTTAAGGTAAGTCTCGTTAGCTTTAAGGGCGGGATACTGCTCGGCTACTACGTTGATAAGCCTCATAGCCTCGGCGATCTTTCCTTCCTGAGCGGAAGCGTCTGCTACAGTAGAGTTGCGTCCGATAGCAGTCCTCTGGCCTATTACGTCCATGAGGGTTTTGTATTCGTGTTCGCTGTAACCTTTGGTAAGTTCAGCGAGAGCTGTCAGCGCATCCCAACGGCTGTTTTGCTGGACTCCGATCTGGCTGAGAGCATTCTTGCAGAGTTCATCTGCCGACACGAGTTTTCTTTGTGCACCGACGAGCCACAGCGCTACCAGCGCCACGACTGCTACTATTACGATAATCGTCACCATATGTGTTGTAAAATTGTTTCTTCAAACACACAAAGATAACAATTCTTCTTTATTCCTCCCCCTCTCCCTTCCTACCTTTACCTCCTCTCCCTTAGCGTGGCTACCACCCTTATATCGAAGGGTGATATCCACGTTTAGGGCCTTTTTCGCTCCCATCACCCTCTGCGCGAGGGGTGATAGCCACGCTCAAGACCTCAATACTCCAATGTCCAACTCTCGATCGCGCCGCGCCGAGCCTTGGATGGGGCTCAGCTTGCGCGATGGGTTCTTTACTCTACGGTTATTTCCAACTGAAGAATGGAGTCGGGGCTCGGCGACCCCGAAGCCTCGCCCCTCTCAGTACCGGCCGCTCGCCACCTCGCGGCCTGTGTCTGTCGGGCCAAAGGGTCGAAAGCCCCGCGCCAAGACGCAGCCTCCGCCCCTTCGGCTTATCTGGTAGGACAGTCGGGTGCGCGGTGTCCCGGTCGATTACTCTTTACCGGTTCTCACTATCGTTCGAATATATATTCTGAGCCCCCGGCAGGGATGTTGTCGCGAGGGGTCGCGCCTCATTGTTTGCAGTAAAGACGAACCCGCGCGGGCTAAAAAGTCGGGGACGATTTTTTCGAAGGGTTGAAAGAGGTCGCGGGCATTCAGGCAAGAAGCCAGGCAAGCACTCCCGCGAGCGACCTCAGGAACTGACTTCGACAAAATCGTACCAACCTTTTAACCCTTCGAGCTTTCCCTCCCGGCCCGGCGCTAGCCCCGGTAGATCAGTCGGATTATTTCCCCTTCCTCCGTGCATACCCTCCTCCAAATGAGTGAGGGTATGTGCGTTTTGGGCCATTTTTGAACATACCCTCCCCCGAAACAGTGAGGGTATGCACGCCCCGGCT
>ONOI01000012.1 GCA_900319375.1 uncultured Bacteroidales bacterium
AAACAACTATGCCGTCTCCGCTGAAGCCTTCAGGGGTGATGTACTTCTTATCTACTACCCCTCCTGTAGCTGTCCAGACAAAACGCCCACGTGTGTCAGTCATCACCGCCGAGGCTGGTATGACAGTTCCCGAAGCGTCTTCAGCCTTCAGACGGACCTTGCAGACCATACCCGGCATCAGCCCTTCGGCTTTAGGAATTGAAACACGACAATCATAGCTGCGCGAAAGTACGGAAGCCACCAGACCTTTCGACTCCAGCCTGCCATCCAGCGTCTTTTGTAAAGCTGGAATCTCAATAGAGGCACGTGTACCGTCGTTATATAGATGGTATTCATTCTCGGGAAGGGAGAATCGAGCTTCGATCGAGCCGAGATCTACAATACTCAGTATCGGTTTTGAAATTGAAACATCCTCACCCTCAACGCACCACACTTTATCTACGATTCCGGACAATGGAGTTTTCAGGCTGCAGCGTTCGCGCGCGTCCCTCGCAGCGGCCTCCGCCGCCCTTGCCTCATCGACCTTTGTCTGGATACCTATATACTCAACTTCCGCGAGCGCGCCGCTTTCGTAGACTTTCTTTGCGCGCTTGAGGCCGTCCTCGGCCTGGGCAAGGCGCGAAGAGGCCGCCTTGTAGGCGCTCTCTACGGACTCCGAACGGATCTTTCCAAGCGACTGTCCCTTCGCGACCTTACTGCCTTCCCTGACGCTTAGTTTATCGAGCGTTCCAGGCGCAGGGGCGGTAAGAGTAGCCGTTCTAGATGCGGCCAGGCTGCCGACATAGACGGTATTGCCGGAAATGTCGCCAATATGGACTTCTTTCACCTTCACTGTTACCGGTTTCGAGGGCGAGGGGGCCTGACGGAGCGACACCACCCTGCCATTGCAGCCGGCGGTCAGCGCGATCAGCGCGATCAGCGCTAAAAGTATTCTGCTATTCATTTTGAGTCGCAATGCAATTAATCCTGGAGGCGGTTACAGTCCCCTCAAACGAGCTCTCTGAATAGTCCCCTTCGTAGACCAGGTCGAATACTATCATATTGTCGTAGCGCGTCCCCGAGCCGGAAAGCTGGAGGTCGTGATACGAGAACGCGACACCGATCCGGTCGTGGACGGGAACGAAGCGCCCTGTCTTTTCCAGTGTTATCGTACCGCCTGAAACGCCCGCCTGGACCACCACCGGGTCTCCACCGGTAATGTTCATAGTAAGAACCATCTTGTCGCCAGATTTCTCCAATATGTGCATCTGGCCGCTCTCGGTAACCAGCCTGCGCGTGATGACAGTATCCCTGACCGACACGGTATCGGTCTTTGTGACATAGTTGTAGGTAGTATCAGTGATCGGAATGCCCATAATAGTTACAGTATGGACTACGGTATCGATCCTTACCGTATCGAGGGCTGTCTCATACAGTTTTCCTGTGATTTCTATACTTCCGCCCGTTTTGAACGAATAGCTTCCGCGCATCAGCGCCGGGCCTTCTTTGGCGCAGGAGGCCAGAACAAGCCCCGCAACAAGTAATATATAAATGGATTTATTCATCATAGATTATGTCTTCCTTTGCTAATGTACTCAAATCCACCGATTTAAACAACAAGTAGATTAATTCTCCATATTGCCCAACGCATAACAGACCTGCTCCAGAAGAGGAATGTTGAGGATTTATGCCATTCCTGCGAGGAGGGCAGAGGGGGTGATGATGGGAGGGAGGGAAAGGCCGCGGGCCGATAATTCCTTCGTGATTTTAAACTGGAAGTCCTTGATATTGTTTGTTACGATTGTCGTACATCCGGCCTTGGCGGCGCAAACAGCCTGAAGGACGTCTTCAAAGTCTCGGCCAGAAATCCAATATGATTCTCTTAATTGATCGGCGTCCATAGGAAGAACCTCAATAATAGATTGGATTTGCAATAAAGTCGGGACAAGAGCTGCTTTGCTGACAGACTTTCGAAGAATGAAGGCAATGTTAGCCATCGTCAGATAAGAGCAGCAAAGGCGAAGTTTCCCGCTCTCCCCCGCCTGGAGAATACGGGAGGAATCTTCATAGCCTGGTCTTTGCTGCAGCAGATCGAGAAGGATGTTTGTGTCAAGAAAAATTTTGGGAATCATTTCGACAACAGGTATTTAAGCCTTTCTTCTTCCCAGTCGAGATGTGCTCCGGACCTGGCTATGCCAATAAGCGAAATAATCTTTTGGGAAGTAACTCCTTCGGGTACAACGACATCTGAACTTCCCGCATCTCGTTCAATCAAATCCTCAATGTAGCGTTTAAGAGACACATCTCTCCTTCTTGCCTTGTCTGACAAGACATTGAATACATCCGGCTTGATGTCGACAAGTTTTCGTCTGGTGTTTGGTGTGTTCATATATATACTTTTTACAAAGATATATATAAACCGCACAAAAGCAAAAAGATCTCCCGGGCCGATGGGGTCCGGGAGAACAGAAGTTAAGGTTTGTACAAGACTTCGATACTCGTTATCCTCGCTTCACTTGAAGGCGTAAGGACAATACTAGTAGCCGAGCCGGACCAGGTGCCCGTCATTCCGCTCAGGCTGTAGGAACCAGTATCTGCGGTTACTGTACCGCCAGAATACCCATTAGTATAATGAAGGATTACTCCCACAATTTCCTTGCTGTCTGTTGTAGAGATTGTAATATCGTACCCGGCACTCGCCCTTATATAAGTAGACTGGTTACGCCCCCGATCAAAGACGGCCCGGACAATCCCTGAGCTCAGCGTCCTGCTACCCCAGTTATTGTTGGTTCCGGAAGGAGTCAGCGTCGCCAGATTATACGCCATATTGTACAACTCGGCCTCGTGGTAGATGGCTTTTGTGCCGCCGGTTTCGTAGGAACGGACAGTTACGGTGTCCGGCTTTCTTACCGCCTCTGGCAGCAGTTCCGGGACAGACTGGGGATTGACGCTCTGGGCCTCCTTTCCGCTGCGGTTCCAGCAGGAAGTAAGAGACAGGATAGCAAGCAAGGTTATCAGCATCCGTGTTTTCATATTGTAAAGTTAGCACTTTTCAGAAAGGAACAATAAAATTAATTGCTATCTTCACTGCAGATAAAAGGCGGAAAACGATGAAACGGAAGCTGATATATGCCCTGTGGGCGGTTCTGGCGCTGGTTTGCGGGCAGGCAACGGCAGCGCGGGCGGAGACGAAGCCGGCAGCGACGGGAGCAGCTCAGGCGACGGCCGTGGTCACGCTGTACGGCCACGTCACGGATGCTGCGAGCGCGGAGGCGCTGTTCTATTCGTCGGTGGCGCTCGAGGGCGAAGCAATCACGAATGTATCAAATTCGCAAGGCTTCTTCTCCTTCAAGATTCCCGCCGGCAGCGAAGGCAATATCGTCGTCAGCCATCAGGGTTATTCGCAGATGGCAATTCCTATCTCCAGCTTCGCAGGCCACGGCGAGAGCAACCCGCTCGAGATTAAGCTCGTCCCGATTTCGATCCGCTTGGATCCCGCTTTCGTCCGGGATATCGACCCCAAGGTCCTGCTTGAAGCGGCCTACCGCAGCGTCCGGGACAACTACCCTCAGCAGCGCAGGGGCCTTACCGCCTTCTACCGCGAAATCGGCCGCAAGGGCAGCTCGAAGTACGTCTTCCTCAACGAAGCGGTCATCGACATCGACAAAGCTCCATACATCGGGTGGGGATCTGACCGGATGGGAATCTACAAGGGCAGAGGAACCCGCAACTATGATGTCACGGACACCGTCGTCATCAAACTCCAGGGCGGAGTCAGGTCTACTATGGACCTTGACATAGTCAAGTATCCTTTCGTGGGGCTGCCTCTGGACGAGGCACTGAACACCTACACCTTCAAGCTAACAGGTATCACAAGCCACGACGGAATGCTGTTCTACGAAGTCCAGTTCGAGCCCGCCGAAAACGAGAAACAGATCCTCTACCGAGGGAAAGTCTACATAGAAACCGAGAGCCTTGCAATCGGCCGTACGGAATTCTCGATGGCCATCGACGGGCGCGAGCAGCAGGCCGCCGCCAAGTTCGTCTTAAAGCGTTCCGCCAAGACCCGCTATCTGGCCCACAGAGCCGACTATATAGTCAACTACCGCCGTTTCGAAGACGGGTGGTACTATGACTACTGCCGTGCGGAATTCCAGCTCTCTACCCGCCGCAGGAGGTCCCTCTTCAAGACCTACTTCACCATCACCGAAGAGATGGCAGTCACCGGCCACAAAACCGGAGACTTCTCCATCGAAAAAGACAACCAAGTCAAATTCAAGGATGTCCTTTCAGAGAAAGTCTCCGATTTTCGTGACGACGCCTTCTGGGGCGACTACAACATCATCGAGCCCGACCAATCCATCGAGGTAATCATCAGGAAGATTATACGTCAGTTGGGGAGGTAAAGATTAATCTTCCGTGATAACCAGGTTCTTGATTTCCCAGGTTCCCGCACGGCCGTCGTCCATAGTCACAGTGACAGGATAACCAGTATTGGTGTGTGTGTAGCTGGTCGTTACACGCTGCTCTGAACCAACAGTGACCACGTCATAGTAAACAGGGTAACCTGTATTAGTCGTAGTAGTAGCATTCGATCCCGCACTCGTAAAGTAAAGTTGTGTGAAGTGATCAGGGAAACTCTCACACTCAAAAGCTACACGGAAATTGGATACCAGGTAATCTGAAGGTATCTGAGCCTGAGCCTTGATGTAGATCCAGTTGGTTCCGGGAGGATAGTTAATGTTAACCGGATCGCTCCAAGTATTACCTCCATCCTTGCTGAAACGCATATGGGCATCAGACCTCATATTGGCACGGGCATCGGTATGCGCCGGGTCTGAGAAGTAGTTACCTGCGTGATAGAAGGTAATCGTCGCGCCATTCGAACAGGAGAGGTCTATATCCTTAGAAGAAATCATAGAATAGCCGGCGAGACGACGGTTACGATAGTCCGTCTCCCACTTGGACTCCTCTACATTCCACCTACTGACAGGATCGTCGATCGCACCCCAAGCAGACTGAGCAACACCAAAAGAGAGGCCTGTTCTAGGATTATAGTAAGGATACCAGAGATGCCTGTAACACTGTCCATCGTTAAACCAGGTAAGCCTGATAAAATCAGCTGTCTTGTCTGTACCCGATTGCCATGTTTCGCCATTGGTTACCACCTCCCTGACTATGGAATAATCACCCATAGTCGGGCCTAGGAAGGTCTCCTCGTGGTGAATAGTACCAGAGGCAGCCTTATTCGATACGACCTGGATTTCATAGCTCACAGACTGTGTAGCGGCTGCATAATTCCCTACTGCGGGAGCGGTTACAGAATATGTAATAAGGACATAGCCGGGAGCAACTCCGTGAACAGTTCCGTTAGAAGAAACCGTAGCTATACCGGTGTCTGCAGACGTGTAAGTTACAGTAGGAGAGCCAGTGTAGCCAGAATCCATGAGATAAGACCCTTCCGTGCGGACATCTGACCCCACCTTCACGACAAAGATTGGCTCTGTTGCCCATTTGACGGACAAGCCGCTTACATCCTGGTCAGTAACAGTGACAGTATAGGAAATCGGATCTGCAGCAGTATAGTTCTTATAAGCCGGTGACGTCGCAGTGATAGTGGCAGTTCCTACACCTACGCCTTTTACTGTTCCGCTTTCATCTACTGTAGCTACGTTTGTATCCGATGACGAATAGTAAATAGGAGCACTCGCATTGGATGTCGCCTTGTTCTGGGCTGTTCCTCCGACTTTCAACTGCATACCGTAGAAGGAGAAGTAGATATTACCTTCTTCCATAAGATTTGCAAAGGTGTCCCTGTTGGTAGAGTTGTTGGTAGCATCTACCGGATAGTAGAAATCATTTTCGGGGGACGCTACAACCCATACAGTTGTTGCGTTTTCCGGCACCATAGTCTTGAAATAGCTACGGAATGTCTTAATACCGTCAATGCTCGTAGGAGTGGATGTATATTCATCCCAGTTGATAGTCCTGCGATAGTAGTAATTGTTCTTAGTGCGGCCCGGAATAAGACTTGGGCCATTTTCTACTGTAAGGGTTTCGTTCGCTCCAGGAGCCAACGGCTTGGGGTACATAGTATTATCTTCCTGCTCGATGTAGAAATAGAGAGGGAAACGCGCTACGGTAAGACCCGCGGGAACGTTGAAATCAACCCAAACCTCCTCATCTTTGGCAGGGTTAACGAAATCCTGCACGTCTACAGAAAGCGAGAATGGACGGCGGAGCGTCAGGTTTACCGTTCGAGTAAGTCCGCTTGCGTTTCTGAATACTATAGGCTGCTTCCAAACCTCTCCCGGCTGAAGATTCTCCGGATCAGCGCATTTGATAGTCACCTCACGCCAATCACTGTAAGTTCCTGTACCTCCGACATCACTGTCCGCTTTGATGATGTTGGCATTCGAAGAAACGATATTGCTTCCATTAGTAGCCTCACGAATCTCGCCCGTTATGCTTGCATTATCGTTGACGTTAAAAGTAGCTCCAGTAGCGCTCTTAACGTACATTGTAAAGGAAGTTCCGAATGTAATCAGGATGTCTGTCTGGCTCACATACAGACGGCTGTCGTCGTTGGCGATATTGGTAAGTTCCTGGGCCATTGTAGATCCTTCAAAGTTGTTCAGAGCAATGCTGTTGACTGCATCATACACGGAAGAACTTCCCTTTCCGTTAACGCCAGTAATATTTAGCGTATAGCAGAAATTACGAAGGATATTGTAATAGACATTGTCTCCGGTTTCAGCGTCTTTATAGACAAAGTCCGCCTTGTAATAGTATGTCCTCCAGGTACCGCCCTCGTTGAGTTGTGCCTCTAGAATAATAAACGGGTTATTATCTGGACGGTACGAACACTCATATAGATAGTCCGCCTCAGTCGGATCTATCCATAGGTTGTTGGCATCAAACGTATCGGTTCCGTCGGAAAAATAATAGCTGTCGAGGGAATTGTACTGTACTATCGGAGGCATATAACCGTAGTACATATCGGTATTGGTCAGCCACGTGTACGGGGCAGGCTGTTCAGAGGCAAGCTCGTAACGAGCAAAACGGTCGAAGTTAATCTGAACATCGCCACCCGATGTAATATAATCTTCAGTATTGGTATTGAAAGGAGCTATCGTACCATATACAGGAGAATTGAACACCTTGAATTTAAGTATACGGAAATTGTCCACACCATCCGCCAGATTAACCTTCACTTTTGCAAAGTTGCGGATCATCTTGATGCCTTTCATATCAGTCGTCTCAGTAATGGAGCCGAAATGGCGGCGTCCCCAATAAGCGAGGCCAGAATTTGTAGTTACAAGAGTACGGACAAAGGTTGCTTCATCCATCAGGTTCATCTCCATATTCTCAAACTCGGCGATTGCCTTCGTAGTCGCAATGAAATGGACATAGCGGTCGCCGGAGGGGACGCTGGTGAGTCCGTCAACGTGGAACTTGGTCAAATAGTTCTCAGCCTGTGAGCCGCAGTTAAAGCCCGCTTCCTCTGCTGTAGGGTGGGACTGAGTACCAGGCTTTGCCTTAACGATTTCATAGAGGATATCTCCGGCGCTGAAGACTGCAAGGTACAGGAACTTGACGCGCGGTATCTCTTCTCCCATAGTAGGGGCCTTGGTCGCCCAGTTACCTTGATCCTGAGAGAAAGGAAGAACCAGGCTTCCGTCAAGGGAAACCTTTCCGCTCTGGGGCTTGGCGGTTTTATTTACGTCATTATCCTCCAGTTCCTTCACACACGAAGGAGCAAACAGCACTGAAAGTGCAGTCAATATGATAAAGTATCTCGCGAAAATCTTTTTCATAGGCTCTTATCTTATCAGTGTAGCATTACCAGAGGCATCATAATCATAGAGATGGCCGTTAGGATGATACTGGTTGGTCGTTGATGGATCTTCGCCCCAGTACCAGAGGTCATAGACATAGCGACAGGAACTTATAGTACTTGCCGATTCAGGGTCTGAGAATGTGATATCTGCATTGGCTGCTGTAGGGATGTATACGAGTCTTCCACTGCCGGCCCAGTATTCGGTATTCGTTGCGTAAAGGACAGGTATCACACCTTCTTTCTGACGAGCTACGATAAATGCAATCTCAGCTTCTGTCGGCAGACGCCATCTGCCCGCCGGGTAACCTGCCTCTTGATAGGTAGCTCCGCGCTTGACAATATTTGGGAATGTCAGGCTCTCGTTTGCGTTGAGTGCAGACGAAACCAGAAGCCTGGGAGCAATGATACTCTGGTCTGCTGGCACCTGGGTGGAAATCAGTATGCTTCCGGGCTCCTCCCAGGATCCCGCAAGTTCCGTTGGCGAGTTGTTATGGTATACGTAAGCATAGAAATTACTCTCATTGGTCCAGGCGTTTGCTCCGTTATAGACGTCTGAAGCCGGGACACGGGGATCTCCAATACGATAGTGTATATCTTCATTGTTGGCTCTGTAATAGTCATTACTGCTGTTGAAAGAAGATACTGTAATCAATGTAGTATAGAAATTCTTGTCGATAGATGAACTCAGATTACTTACCCTTCCCAATACGAGGCCATATGAGCCACAAGTATGCCCGTTTATCGTCGTCGTACCGGAGGTGATATAATAATTGTATGATGACCATAAGTTATTACGTCCATTATGATAGAAGGTTCCGGTGGCTCCAGTAGTATTGTCATTATAACGATAATAGTATGTTGGATTCCAACCACCACTGCTTGCATCCCAACCCGTTCCCGGAGGAGTCGTTGTCAAACGAGAAAACCAGCCATTCACGAACACGTTTCCAGCCCCCGTCTCTCTGACCAACTGAATGGAAGGGTTTTGTACAAATGTCACTCTCTGCATACAACCATCTTCATTGGTAATTTCAGCATTGACCGTGATGGAAGTATACATATTCTCCAGTGAGTGGTAGAAGGAAACGTATCCGGGATTCCCTTTATCTACAGTTATACTTCCGGCATTTGTTGAGACAGTCTCAGAATTACCTGAAATTGTCCTATTAACATTCTGAGTCCTAAGAGGGTTTGCATTTGAGTTGTCGTAGTACTGTACGGTTGTAATTTTTACGGATGAAATCGGAGAGCTGGTGACATACGTAAAATAGACAGTTGCTTCGTTATTGAGAGTCTGCTCCGGATGATCCAATACAAGGTATTTGTATGTAATCAATTCTCCAGGGATAACTCCCTGACCACCTCCGGAGGCACTTTCGTTCATCCAGGGGATAATCTCATAATCACACTCGGGGATAACGACAAAACTCTCCTTATCCGCTCCACCCAGTGAACTAACCTTTACAAAGGTGCGATAGAAAACATTACGTTTCAAGTCAAGTGTTGAGACATTAGGGCTCAACTGATATTTTTTCCACTGGTAGTCTGTTTCTCCCTTAATACGCCAAGGAATACGGAACACCACGGTGGTCGCATAATCGCTCAGATCGCTCCAAGCGCAGGGATATGAATAGAACGGGACGTGGGTATAGGTATACTCCTCGTGACCGGTGATTTCATCTCCTGGATTAAGGGCAGTGATTTCACGGGCGCCATAAGAGACGTAATCTGTATTCTGAACAACATAATCTCCGTCTACCTTGCCCTTCTTCACTGCATTGGACATACTGATACCAATGCCGGCATCAAACACAGGTTCCCAAGTCTGATTGGACTCGTCTTCAAACTCTTCAGGTATAAGCAGGAAGAACTGAATTTTCGCCGCAGCGCGGGTAACTTTGATACGTCCGCTGGCTGTACGATTATCATCTCCATCTGTTGTAAGTGTCACCGTGGACGGCTCATCTGCGGACATTACGAAACTGCCCTGCACCGTCTGCGCGGTAAAATCGTTTTCAACCACCAATTCTTTCAGTTCAGCGACAGAAGAGTGATTCAGATCGTAACTGAGCGGCGCATTGCAGATAACGAAAAACTCGCAAGTACCGGAATTCTTATCTCCGAACATCCTTAGAGCATCGGCATCAGTGAAGAAGACCTTCACCTTATAGACAGTACTATCGCCTTCCGCAACCGCATCGGCGCCACGGCCCAGAGCAGTAAACACGGCATTTGAGACTGTTCCTCCATTAGTATAGAAGAAACAGTCAACACTCTTTACGAGGTTTTCATTGTAAACATCTGCACCTCGGCTGCTGACCTTGGTAGCAAGAGAAGGATGCAAACCGCCCAGGGTGATTTCAATACAGTGGTCAGGAATCCCGTTGGAGGGCAGGGGGTCTATTCCGCATCCCGTCCATAGCAGAAGGGGAAGCAGAATAGCCACTATATTTCCAAATATGTGTTTCATCGTTCCTCTCATTTTAGTTCGCATTCTGCCAGATGGTCCATTCGGTCACACCTGACAAATTTACAAGGTTCAAAGCCACGGTAGCGTCGCCTGTGGCGTCGATATAATAAATTCTCAACTTTGCGTGGCTGGTAACGGAAGCTTCAGTATCAATAGGTTTGATGTAAATGTAATTCATAACCTCGGGATCAATGGCATTACGGATAGATGCAACGCGATTGCCGTGGTCATCGAGAATGAAGTTGCCGTTTTCGTCACAGAAGCCGAATGCTGCATCTCCTACCAGGGAGGCCTGCCACGAAGCATACTTGCCGGTTCCCAGTTTGAAGTAGAACTTACCCATTCGGTTGTTGATCCAGACATTGCCTTGAGCATCCGCGTAATCAATATAAGATGAGTCGTAAGTAAGGGCCTGAATCACGTCATTGATATTGGCGTTGTAGTCAAAATCAAACTCCTTGAGTTCCCAAGGTTTGGGTACTACGTCAAGCTCTATCTTATCACCCGCAACGATGAGGTTGATGTCGTATGCACGTCCACCTTGAAGAGATGTAATGATCTCACCGCTGAGGTGAGGAGAAGTGTCGTCATCATAGTTTACCGTCGCCCCTGTAAGTGACGAACTTGTGATAGTCCATTCTTCGGCAGAATCATCAATCCAGGTATTACCCCAACTGGGATTACTCCATGCACTCCATGCACTCCAATCGCCATAATCGGAAGTGAATGTATAGTTGGCAGCATCACTAGCTTCACTATTGCTATACGCTGTGTTCCAGCTACTATTGTTATTATTCACACTATACACCGTTATTATCTCCGAATTACGGGTCCTCTTGCGACTACGAGAGATTGTTCTTGTTTGTTTTTGGATAATTTGCCGGCTCTGATTGGCGGTAAGGGTACCTTGAACATTCAGTTTATGGTAATCGATAGTAACTGCAATACGATCACCGGTTGCGGATTCCCTTGGAACCGCATAAAGGAAATAGCCGGACATCAGGTCCGAAGGTGTTTCAGTAATACCCGTATATGTATTGAAATTGCTCTGTACAGCAGCAGCAGAAACATACTGAAGTGATTGAGAAAGGACATTGCCGCAATTCAGCACATACTCCGGAGAACTTCCGGGGAATTTGGCTGTATTAATCCACTTTGGGAAATAAGAAACTGAATTGTCAAGCACTAGAGTTCCTGTCTGATTAAAACCCTTCAGGGTAACCTGTTCAACCAAATATCGCTGACCACTTACAGAATAAACGGCATTAGAAGCAGTTTCGGTCCTTGTACGATAGCGAGTCTGAACTATTGACTCTTTTTCCGTCTGGGTTTGAACCGCATGATAATCTCTTACATAGTAACGGTTATTACCAACCCACTCTCGTCCCGAATGTTGACTATAGTACTCTGAACTATTTGCCACAACAGGATTAGCATCCTCGACAGATGGCGTGGTTTCCCCATCCTCCGGATCACCTGCTGTTCCATTGGAACCGGTGACTGTTCCTGTGGCCGTCTGGTTGCGTATTTCTCCAGGCAAGGTACCTTTCACACCTAGGTGTACCTTTGCAACTGCATGCCTGAAATGGAAATCTACCGTTCCCTCGGGATCATAATTGTCCTTCTCAACATTTTTGTGAGGATTGCCGGCTGTATTTGTTCCCCAAAGGATGTCACGCTGCTTACTAAGTTCAGCAACAGATAGATTCTGGGCTACGTAGTCATCATAATTGATGTAAGGGACCTTGCCGTCATATTCTACGATGCCGTTCCAGGTATCCCAGGGAGCATATGCAAAGAGAGAGAGGTTCTCGCCTTCGCTGGTAGGCCAGAACTCAGCCTTTCCGGAGTTGCTCCAAGTTGAAGCAGAATATTCAAACTTACGATTGTTAAGAACAAGGCCATACTTAGAATAGTCAGAGGAATCAGTAGCCGCCGAAAACTCTTCTGCGCCTGTATAAAAGGCATACACACCAAAGCCCCTTGACTGAAGCTCGGTATTGTCGATATCTGTTATGTCTCCCACCGCCTTAGTCATAGGGACCCACCCCACGGGCAATGTAGCAGTAGCATTTACTACCACATCACTCTTATGGTAAAACCCTCTTTCCGTCGGCAACACTTCTCTATGACAAGATAGCGCCGCGGCAGCGATGGAAATTAATGCAATTATTCGGAGAGTCTTCATACGCGCTCTTCTTTAATTGTCCATAATAACGTCTTCGCCTGCATCCAGCCAGTCAACCACATCGGCAGTGACCTTGATCTGTTTGAGGTCCAGAGTAATATTATAGGTATAAATCTTTCCTGCCTGCCACTCATAAACGCTTGTTGTGGTAAGAGGAGCAGACAGAGTATTACCCGTGTAGGAATAGTATTCACCGGTAACACTATCCTTTTTACGAGTAACGTCGAAATTAACTTCGATAGTGGCGTCCTTGAAGAATTCGTGAGGTATCATCAACAGGAATTCCTCAACATCCCAGGAATCGGTATCGGGGTTATAGCAAACCTCCGCAGTAACGCCTGATGTACGGTTTGGACGTCTGGCGACCAGGGCGCCAGTAGGCCAAGTTGGAGTAACAGTCGTACGGCCGGTTGCATCCGTTGTAGCGAAATCAGGGACGGGAATACACTGACCGAAGACCGCGACATTTCTAAATACTATATAATTAATTGTAAGTTCCACGTCATCGTTCCCTCCAGCATCGAAAATAACATTTTTCACACGAATCTGACTGAGGGCGTGATGGAAGAAGAACTTAACCTTTCCGCTGGCAGAGCCAGTGAGTCCTATAGCATTATTGTCCGCCCAAACTGCCTTACTCTGATCAAGGCAAAGGTCAGAGACCATAAAGTCAACCTGATCTCCGGAGTCCTCGGGAACGACATAATAGAATCCTACCATACCCTGGCGCTCGGAATTTTTATCCAAAAATGGCTCCACAATTGTATTTTCGTTTGCAGCGCCGGATGTATTTAGTTGGTTCCAAGGATAGTATGCAATGAATGAAATCCTATCCAACTTATTGCGCGGCCAGAAGCGGTCGTTGACATAATCATAGGTATAATTACCAGCATCCTCGGAGATGCTTACCGCCTCATTATAGAACAGGTTGGGTGCATTGTAATCACCTGCACCTGTCTTCCAGGTACCGGCAACTCCGGAACTCTGGGGATGGAAATATCCGAAAACACCCATACTTGTACCGTCATTGAGATGTCTCGGAGTTCCCGTACCGTCCGGATCACCCACAAAGAATGCAGGGTCTGCCTTTGTCTGGTTCCTGCTAGTATACCACGAGAAATCGACTCTGTCGGAAGATTCCTCATAGCCTAATTCGGCGTCATATCTGACGTCGTTTTCTATCCTTAGACACGATATAAGTGCCAGGATAGAAAGAACTGATATGAAGGACCTTATTCTCATCGTTTATTCCGGTACTGAAATGTTACTATTGCCCACGATCCAGTCATCACCTGTCTCAACGATTTCCTCAAACTCAATTCGATCAAGACCTGCGGTAATTTTGTAAATATAGTGTTTTCCTGCTTCCCATTCAAGAACACCGTAACGTTTTGACGCATCCGGATTTGTATTATCGAACAATTTCACGGAGAATGAGTCTCCGGTATACACTATCGGATCGGGATGAGACGGGTCAGAAGACTCGAAGGTGATGTCATAATTGAGCGTAAATGTAGCGTCCGCACTGATAGTTTGCGGGATTGCCAGGAGACGCAGGAGAGTCGTTTCGTGGACGTCAATATCGTTTTGTAAAATAGTATACTCGCCGCCAACGCCACTCCACACAAAAGGAGTTGTACCGGGATCTTCTACAGTACCGGACTTTTTGATGTTAGTGAGCTTAAGAGTGTTGAGCTTTGCACCAGTTCCTTCAGCAAGTTGGAATTCTACCAATGACAGGGCATGCTTGAAGAGAAGGGTAACCTCTCCATCAGTAATCGAGCCGTGGTTTTCGGCATCATTCTTATAAAGGTCATGGAGTGGTGCTGTAATCATCAAGTCTGTCTGATCGTCGGGATCCTCCGCCTGTGTGAAGACTATTTTAGGAACACCGCTGGTGTTATTGTCAAAAGCGGTTGTGGTTCCCGGCTTATACAGGCTCAAGCCTGCTGCCTCGCGCGGGTAATAGCCCCAGAAGGACAGTTTGTCGATATTATCACTGTTGGCTCCTGTGCCGAATTCATTCGGCCAGTACTTGATCGGACTGTATGTCCAAGAACCGTCACTCTGTTTTGTAAGGGCTGTATGATACATAAAGTCCGGAATGTTGTTTCCGGCTGCAGTCTCGGAAGCCCAAGTACCGTTGTCGTGGTAATAACCATATACGCCTACCACCGCGCCCTCGGCGAAATCTCCGCCTGGCGCCACATAGCTGGCGTTGGCCTTTGTATCGGTGCGCTGACGGTAGGTAGTGAAGCTAACGGGAAGAGGATCGCGCTTCTCAATCTCGGTCTTGGCACACCCTGCCCCCGCCGTGCCGATCAGCACCGCTGCAAGTATGTATTTCGCCGTTTTTAACATGTTTTCTTTGTTTCTTGGCACCCCTGCGGACGGTCAAGTCCGCAGAGGCAAAAGCATTATTGAAAAATAAAAATTAAGCAGTTGTTACAGTGATAGTGATGGACTTGACAGCCTCGTCGTGGTGCTCATCAACAGCTTTCAATGTAAGTACGTATACGCCAGCGGCCACATTATCAAGAACAATCTTCTTGTTGGTGGTATCGATGGTGAAATTGTCCGCAGAATTATCAAATGCCACGCTATCCTTGGTAATGCCAGTGATGGTAATAGTACCTGCGGCCTCAGAATAAACTGCGCCTGTCTCACCGTCACCATTTGCATCAACAACAACGTTTGCTGAGCTTGCGAGATTAAACAGAGGGAGATTGTTAGGCAGACCGATTTCAACGTCTTCTCCAGTGATTTCACCTTCATCGATGATGCCATCGTGATCAGCATCGTTCCAATTAGAGCCCATAACGGTCCAGTCTTCAACGCTGGCTTCAAACTTCACATCGTTGAGACCAAGGATCATAAGGAGGTTGTATTTCTTATTCTTCTCGATTGCAGGGAACTTCACACGGCCCCAAACAGTCTGCTCAACATCGGTGTAATGGTTGCCATCTGTTCCAGGAAGCTTCTCGTCCCAAGTACGGACAGTATAGGTGATTGTCACATCAACAACCGGCTTTGTGCCAGGAACAAGAATGATAGGGCTGCTTTCGTCTTTGTAGACGTTAACTGCGGAAGCTGTTACACCAACGGGAAGAGCTGCGAAGTTTGCGAAAGTCTCAGGCTCTGCAATACGGTCAGCGAGTTGGCTATCAGCAGTTCCAGCAGTAACTTCGTCGGGATCATTGGTAATAGTCTGTTTGAACTGAACGGCCTGACCGGCTACATCAAGTACGAATTCTCCAGTGTAAAGATCGAGTTTGCCAGTCTGGACGTCGTCTGCATAGTCAATGGGATTTCCATCGATATCGGTTACAGCAACGGCAGGTGTTCCCTCTTCCTCGGGTGCGCTCTCAACGATAATCTTGGTTACGGTAATCTTAGTTCCATTATTTGTACCGAAACTGTTGGTAGGAGTGATAGTCTCTGCATTAGCCTTGATGATAAGGCCGTTAGCTACGTAATTAGCATCGTCAGGATCGGTAATTTCGCCTTCCTGAGAGCCGCCGAGTTTGGACAGAAGGTGCTGGAATATGAAGCGAACCTTGTCAGTGGTACGGGTGAGGTTGTTGTTGATGGTGTAAGTTACAACGGGATTAGCAGGGTCGGTGTTGTCCACGTTCTTGGTCTTGTAGCCCCACATAAGATCTACGTTAGGGGTGTTCTTGGCGTTTGAGAAGCCGTAGTGTACAAGATTGTGGCCAGTGGTGGCGTCAATGGAGAAACCAGTAACACCTACAGTCTCAGCATCGCCAGGATTGGCGTAAGGTGCATATGCGAAGAAGCTGACCTTCTGTGCGTCTGCAGCCTGTCCGTTGGTAGGGTTAGGCCAGTACTTAATAGGGGAATAAGTCCACTCAGTACCATTGTGAGCAACCTGCTGGTTGAACATAAAGTCATTAGTAGCAGCGGCGAGATCCTCGTAATCGTCTGTAGCCGAATAGGTAGCGAATACGCCGAAGCCGTGCTGTTTGAGAGCGTCAAGGTTCATGTCGTCGGTGGGACCGGCCTTGGTAATGGTACGGCCGCTGTAGGCGCCGAAGTTGACTTCGTCCTGATTGGAGACCGTCGGAAAAGTTTCGCTCTTTGCGCATCCTGCAAGAACGAGTGCTGCTGCTGCAGCGATAAAGATAACCTTTTTCATAATACTTTAATTATTATATCAATTTTCGGACCCGGGCGGGCGGTCAGGCACGCCTGGGCAAAGTGTGTTTAATTAGTCAACATTCTGAGGGAGATCAACATCGGTTGAAGGAGTGATGACATCCCAAGCCTCAACAGTTGCGGTGAGGTCGATTGAGGTAAGACCAAGAAGGAGGTTCAGACCATACTGCTTGCCTTTCTCAATTGCAAGAGGCTGGTTTCCATCTGTGCTGGGATCAATATCCAAAACCTTGGAAATCTTGTTCTCAACAACGGCAACGGCACCGTCAAGCTGGAGGTCCTGAGTGCAAACGTAGTAAACAATCTCAATACCGGTAATTTTGCTGGGAGCACCAGGAATGAGCATGACGTCGATAGTCTTGTCAAGACCGTCCTCGTCAACACCATCGATTCCAGGATAAGCGGTAGGAGCTGAATCAACGGAAATAGCAGTGGGAAGAGGTGCAACATCGAACTCGGTAGCATTGGTGAAATTGCTCCATGCACCGGTGTAAAGATTGAGGTCACCCTTTGTACCGATGTCCGTACCCTTAAGCTTAACGCTCTTCACAACCACCTTGGTGCCGTCGGAAACGGGATCAACTGAGGAGGTAGGATCTGCCTGATCTACGACTTCCTTGATGTCAATGGCAATCTTGGCAAGTGCGTGTTTGAAGAGAATGCTAACCTTGCCGTTTGTTTTCTGCTTTGTAAGGTTCTCCATGGGACCACCAGCTGTGCCGATAGGGTTGCCTTCAACGTCAACATAATTTGCACCCAGAACACCGTAGAGAAGGTCGATCTGCTCCTCGGAAGAAGCGGGGACCTTGAAGGTGAGGGTTGCGTCCTTGGCAACATTGTTGGCGGTCATAGCAATGATACCTTCGTCTGCTGCTGCAGAACCGGTTTTGTCGGTAATGGAAACGCCCTTATCGTTTGCAATGTCGTTATTGGCAACAAAGGGAGCGTAAGCGAGGAAGGTAAGCTTATCGGTATCAGTGCTGGTAGCAGATACGCCGTGCTCGTTGGGCCAGTACTTGACAGGGCTATAAGTCCAAGCACCAGAGCTGTAGGTAACCTGCTGGTTGTACATGAAGTTGGCCTTGATGCAGTTGCTGGTGTAGTTGTCGGCATCAGTGTAATAAGCAAACACACCGAAACCGTTGGAGGCGGCAGCCTGAAGGGTAGCAGTGGTGACTGTACCGAAATCGGTACCGGAAACGGCCTTTGTAACAGACCTTCCTGCGTAAACGCCGAAGGAAAGAACGTTGCCCTCGGTGTTGTTCTCAAAGCTGTCGATCTTAGCGCAAGAGGCAAGAACGACTGCAGCAGATGCTGCGAGAATCAAATACTTTTTCATAATGCTTTTGTTTTGTTTGTTGTTAATATTTTGTTTCATATTCATTTGGGACCCGGATGGGCGGTCGGGCCCGTCCGGGCAAAAAGTTACTATTAGCTGTTGACAGGGAGGTTCACCTCTCCGTTGGCGCCGACGGCCCAGTCGGAGACCTCAGCCTCGAACTTAACCTCGGAGACACCAAGGATCATCTTGATGGTGTTCTTTGTACCTGCAGCAAAACCACTTGCAAAAGTAATATCCCTGCTGATAACATTCTCTACGCGGCTGTAACCACCAACCAGATCAGCATCGTCCGTAGTGACGTAGTAGGTAACCTTCACGTTAACAGTGGTAGAAGTAGCCTTAGGGATAACGGTGAAATACTTACCGGCGACAATCACATCGTGCTCGGAACCGGTAACACCTGCAGGCTGGCTGGCAGCTGTAACTGCGCCACCGTCCTTGAGATCAGCGTGGATATTGTCACCACTAACCGTTAGGGTAAGATCCTCAGTAGTTGCCCCATCGGCAGCTTCCCACAGAGGGGTATTTGCGGTTGTGTTGTTAAGGTTAAGGACAGCCTTATCAGTCATACCGGGAACGGTGAGCTCAACACTTGCGATGGTGATCTTCACACCATTTTTAGCGGTACCGCCGGCGGTAGTCTGGTTGTATGCAGCAACTGCCTTGAGGTTAAGCTGAGCAAGAGCGTGCTTGAAGTAGAAGTGAATAGCGGTGCCAATGGCAGGCTTCTGGAGGTTGAGGTAAGGCTTGCCGCTGGTGGGAGTGTTGGTGCCACCGGCAACGTTAGTCCAGGTTGCGCCATTGGATACAGCCCAAAGGAGGTCGACCTGCTTATCAAGATTGTCAGTAACCTTATAGGTAACCTTGGGGTCGCCTGCGGTAGCGTTGGTCGTAAGCTTAATGATACCCTCATCGGTGCCAGTTACATTGCCGGTAGAAGCAGTAGCAGCTACGCGGGGGGCATATGCGAAGAAGGAAACTTTATCTGCCTCATATGCCTGAGCCTTGGGATTCTGGCTATCGGTGCCACCTGCCTGAATCTGGTTCGGCCAGTACTTGATAGGGCTATAAGTCCAGGAGTCGCCGCTCACGAGAGTGTTGTACATGAAGTTAGGAGTCGCACTTGCGGAGTAGTCTCCAGTGGTCTGATATGCAAACACTCCGAAACCATTGGTCTTAAGAGCGTCAGTAGTCTCCTCGCCATAGGCACCTGCCTTGGTGAGAGCCTTTCCTGAGTAGGCTGCGAATGCGATGGGCTCATCGATTTCGGGCCTTTCAATTTCGTTCTTTGCGCAAGAAGCAAGGACGAGAGCTGCAAGAGCAGCGATTGTCATAATCTTTTTCATAATGCTTTTAGTGTTTTATTATTATTTATTACTTATTAATATTCGTTACATTGGTATTTCTACTGTCTCTCCATCTTCCCAGTCATCAACCGTGGCTTCCATTCCACTTGTCTTGCCTCCAGGCGGTTGAACATCCGGCAGGATGATTATCGGTTCTTCCTTGGTGCCGAATACAAGGCGGTAGAGTTTACGGTAACCGGGGTTCGGCGGAAGTTCTTTAATCTTATCTCCAACGTCAAAGACGTAATCGGCAACGGTAGAATTGTCTATGAGGAGCGCACTGACATTGAGTGAAGAATCTCTCTTTTCAGTCGGGCTCTCTCCGTTAGGGAGACCGAAGGTGGTGATGACACCGTCGATGTGACCGACTCTATTGACATTGTCATCCATAGTCAGACTCCACTGGTTAATAATCTGGATCGCGTTCTCGTTATTAGTTGTGAACTGAGTGAGCTCGTAGGTCTTTGCCATACCGCTGGTCGATGCTCTTACAGATTTCAGAACATCTGCATTGCCGGCATAGATGGTAACCCAAAGTTGAGACACAATATTTTGAGGACGAACAGGAATACGTATAGTATAATATAGTACCCTCTCTTCATACTCGGCAATCTCATCATCCAATCTACCCTTTGTTTCTTTTTGGGCTGAGGCCTTAAGAGACTTTAGTTTAACGTAGTTCTCCTGATAGTCCTCAGTCATCTGATGTGTAATGTCAAACTCATCGGAAACACCGGCATACAGGACCTCAGGATTCTCAACCACAGTCTCATCGTCGAAGGACGAACGAGTAGCAATCCACTGAGGTGTTGCAGCTGAACGGAGGGTTGTTGCCGCGGAGTTGAAATCCGTCATATGCTCAAAGTCCATTCTCCAATATTCCTCAGGGCTCTGGCTGATCATATACATCTGATAATGTCCCTCAGGAAGCTGAACTTCGCAAGAGTCAACGCTCGCTGTAGTGAGCGAGGAGTAGAAGGCTCCGTCCCTAAAGAAATAGAGTGTTACACCAGAAGGCTTGATGCCGTCCGGATAAACTGCAACCTCCCAGAGGCATTTTACGATAACGCCGACAGTGGAGCGATAACCAATCTCCAAAGGACGCCTCTCGCAACTGCCGAAGAGTGCGGCCAAAAGCACGAATGCTGCTACCCATATGCTACGGAACTTCCTCATTTGACAGCCCTCCTTTGTTTATGGGTAACTATATATTTAATACCGATTTCAGCCTTAGTGGGGCCGAACCAGCCAAGACGACCGTGGTGCTGATAAATAAGGTGTGTATCAGTAGGATCGGCCTCATAATAACGATAGTGAGTACCCATCCAACCGGCGCCGATTGCGGCATCCAGTCTCCAATGGTCGTTAAGTTTCCAGCTGTAGCCATATTCGAGGCCGATTAACTGGAACTCACCCTGATAGCCATGGTGCATAGGTTCAAAGTCATAATAACCAGCGCTCAGGTTCAGTCCGAGGAAGTGGCCGCTGAAAATATCATAAGGATCCTCGCAATCAAAGTCGCGGAAGTGATAACGTACGCCAAGATCCCACTTAAGCATTTCGTAGCACCACTCATTGCTCTTAGGGAGCCACCAAGGGAAAGTATACTCGCCATAAACACTCCACTTTCTGTCTTTGCTGATAGGAACTTCAAGCGCAAAGTTGGGAGCTGCGACAAGATCGTAAAGCAGGTTCGAAGAAACTGCTACGACAGGGATATCTTTCCACTCATATTTCTGAGCAGGGATATAACCGACAGTATCACGTTCTACGGGAGCGGACTCTCCGAGGACGGTAGCTTTGGTTCTGATAGAGGCCAGGCGAGGGATGCGAGGCATTGTATCGGCAACAGTTACGGTATCGGTTACGGTTATGGTAACTACTTGCACGGGCTCTTCTACTGAAGTCTCGCTAGTTGTCTTCCGGCGATCTTCTGCGAGAGCGATAGACTGACGGCGAAGAGGATCGTAGCAGTTGTCGCGTACAGTCTCGTATGCGGGATGATTCTTAAGGGCTTTCTCCTTCTCGTCTGCAGAAGCGTTGCTGTCGATGATCTCGCAGATCTCTTTCTTATCCTTGTCGCTGAGGGAATCCTCTGCGAGAACGGCCTTACGAAGTCCGTTCCAATCCTCGCCGGCAGACCTGGTGTGGAGCCTGTCCTTAAGCTCGGGAGCCTGCTCGGAGATATAGTCTGCGACAGCCTGTGCTCTTTCGCGGGCAAGACGATCGTTGACCGAGGTAGGTCCATCGGGAGAGGCGGCGCCTACAATGTCATACTCATCAGCTGCAGAAGGATTCTCGCGGAAGAAGGCCACCATCTCGTCAAGGGCTTTCTTGTTGTCCTTATAGTTAGGATCGAGCTTGCTGGAGCCGTTGCGGAAGGAAATGCCCATTCCGGCAACACCCTTATCAGAAGATTTAGAAGCAGACTCCGCGGTATCTGTAGACTGGCGACGGAGACCGTTCCAATCCTCGCTTGTAGTCTTGGTGTTCAGCTTACCCTTAAGCTCTGGAGCCTGCTCGGAGATATAGTCGGCGATAGCCTGAGCCCTCTGGCGGGCAAGGCGCTCGTCGACTGGGGTAGATCCGTCAGAAGCAGAAGAACCAACGATAACATATTCGTCGACTGCTGAGGGATTCTCGCGGAAGAAGGCTACCATCTCGTCAAGGGCTTTCTGATTGTCCTTATAAGAAGGATCAAGCTCGCTGGAACCATTGCGGAAGAACACACACATTCCGGCAAGACCCTTATCAGAAGAAGAAGCTGTATCCTTTCCTTCAGCAGTTGCAGAAGCTGCAGCTGTGGAAGAAGAAGTAGCAGAATCAGCAGGAGTGATAGACTGGCGACGGAGAGCACCGAAGCAGTTGTCACGGACAGTCTGATATGCAGGGTGATTCTTAAGAGCGGCCTCTTTCTCGTCTGCAGAAGCATTGCTGTCGATGATAGCGCAGAGCTGCTGCTTATCGGTACTGCTGAGAGAATCCTCGGCAAGAATAGCATTACGCAGACCGTTCCAGTCTTCGCCTGCAGCCTTGATGTGGAGCTTGCCCTTAAGCTCGGGAGCTTTTTCAGAAATATAATCGGCAACAGCCTTAGCCCTCATAAGAGCGAGGCGATTGTTTGCGGAAGTAGGTCCCTCAGGAGAAGCTGCGCCGGCGATAACATAATCATCTGCAGCAGAAGGATTCTCACGGAAGAAAGCGACCATAGCGTTCAGAGCATCGACGGTCTCTTTGTTGGTGAGATCCAGCTTGCTGGAGCCATTAGCGAAGGAAACACCCATTCCGGGAACGGATGCATTGGTGTTTACCAGGCCAAATACTGCAGCGCTGCTGAGCTTAAGAGAGATTTCAGCATAACGCAGGGAGCGGAAATACTTTGAATAAAGACGCTTGTAGTTAGGATCCGCTTTGATGAGGGACTCTTTCTCGTCAGCCTTTGAATCGGAGTCGATAACGAGAAGGAGCTCGGAACGGGAAGCTGCATCGAGGGATTTGTCTGCAGCAACATAAGCCCTGAACTGTTCCCACGCCTCGGAAACGGAGATCACTTTAACAGTCGGCTTCGAATCAGGGAAGAGAGAAAGAACAAAGTTCTTAACAGAAGCCGCACGGCGAGCAGAGAGCGATTTATTGTAAGACTCATTTCCTTCAGGTGAGGAGTAAGCGATAACCTCTACATCGATGTTACCGTCTGTTGCCTCGAGAAGCTGACGCAGAGAAATAAGGCTTGACTCGTTGTTCATGTAGTTTGACCTCAGCTCGGCGTTGTCGAACGGGAAATGAACTCTTACGCGCTCAACTTCGTTTGCGCGACTATCACGTGCGCGTACAAAAAAAGCGTTGCAGAACACAAACAAGACTGCCATCGCAATCTTAGCTGCGATGGAGGCGAAAAATTTCGCTGTAATACGTCCTGTTTGCATTTTGCTCTTAAAAAAATCTGTTTCGTAACGGCGCCGGTCTGCCAACCGCAGATCCGAACTTCACCGATAACGGACGCAAAGGTATAAAGAAATTTGATAATGCAAAAAGAATTTTTACTTTTTTTTGAAAATAATTGTTGATTCATAAATCGCAGCAATAAAATGTATTTTTGAAACATAAAGATTGGGTTTAGAGGGTGTTTGTTAGGGGGTAAGGTGTTCCGAAACGTTTCGATTTTACCCCGAATTCGCCCCAAAACAACACAGAATACACTCTAGAGAACATTTCACGTTTTAAAAATGCCTGCTGAATTGCAAAAGTCTTTATGGAACGTATAAAAAGAATCAAAAATAAATGTCACTTCGGGCGGTTTTAAGGGCAAAAAGTCGAAAATAAATAATTTTCCTATTGCCGGATAATCAGGAAATTATGTATATATTTGGTAAGAAAAGCACTCAGAAACCATGAAAAAGCTCAAGAAAATCTGCTGCCTGGTTCTATCATACGCCGCTATAACGGTATTTGAAGGCCTCTTATACGCCCAGAACGAAGTTCAGACCCTCAACTCTGAAATCACTTGTACCGCAGAGTGTCCCGTAGATGGATCAATGTGGATGGGAACCAACGGCGAAGGATTATATAGAATAGGAAAGAATGGGAACAAACTTCATTTCAGCGCAGAGAGCGGCAAAATCGGATCTGACTATATAATACATATCTGTTTTGATAAAAACGGCAGGCTCTGGGTTCTGGATAAAAGCGGGTCGCTTACTTCATACACACACGAAGAAGGATTTAAGAAAACTAATCTCGGTATAGGCGAAATTTCGAAAGCAATTCTGCTCCCAAAAGAGGAGAAAATCATGATCGCTGGTGTGACGAAATTCTTCACTTTCGACACGAAGTCGGCAAGCCTGATAGAACTCTCGGAAATTCCCTTTAGACCTAACGAATTAAGACTCTCCTCAGACTCTTCTTATGTCTGGATGTTTGGAGACAATAAGGTAGCTAAGCTTAACCCTGAAGGCACGCTATCCGAAGTAAAGGACGGCAACGACGTTTCGGATTCTAAACCTTTAGAATTTGAAACATATGTCGAACGGAAGCCTAAAGGAGCGGGGATTTCCTGGATTATCGTAATATGTTTATCTGTTATTCTGCTATCCATACTCTTCTCTTTTTTGATCGCCAGAATTAGGACAAACTATCTGAACAAGAAGTCTTCAACCCACAGCGATCTCCACTCGGGCGCCTCTGAAGTGGAGCACAAAACTGTAGTTGAACAGGCAAAGACAGAAGCCGAAACAGAGCCGGAACCAGAGCCAGAAAAGCCCGTAGTAAAGCCGGCAAAAGAGAGTGTCTCTGTGACGAAATTCGAGCCGAAGAACACTGAGTTTACGACACGGGTTATGATGCTTATTCAGGAGCATATCTCCGAGCCCGACTTCGATGTAGAGAAAATAGCGGAGCTTACCGGGATGAGCCGCATCCATGTAAATAGAAAACTCAAGGCAGAGGGATCGCCATCTCCTTCCGTTCTTATTAAAGAAAGAAGAATGGATATGGCCAAGTACCTTCTCCTTCAGGGCGAAATATCGATGTCGCAGATCGCTTCAGAATGCGGTTTTCGCTCGCCGTCGTACTTTACTACGGCATTTAAGGATTATACAGGACTTACGCCTACGGATTTTATGGCTCAGAATAGGCTCTAGGACTATTTTTCGGCCATTTTAAACACCCACGTCTTCGGAGTCATTCCAGTAATCTTTCTAAAGATATTATTGAATGATGACGCGCTGAGGAAGCCACACGACCTGGCTATCTCTTCCTGCTTAGCGTTAGGGTGATTCTTTATATACTGCTTCGCGTAGTCTATGCGAAGAGTATTTAGTAATTCAGGGAAGCTCATATTGTAAGTATTGTTTACGAGCTTCGAGATATAAGTCTTATTGGTGTGGAGCCTTTCTGCAATGTCCTGAAGGCTTATACTGGGCTGAAGAAACAGCTGCTCGTTGAGCATTACTGTCTGGAAGCGAGTAAGAAGGCTATCGTCCCAGGGATTCGATGCGGAATCAAACAAGATGTCTTTTACAGCATTTATCTCCTTAGGAGTCATTGCTGTTTCGTGGACGCGGTCTCCTATTTTATCCTGAAGACGCAGGAGGAAGTTTTCATCTACATCTTCCAGGAGTTCTTCTACCATCAACTCCTTAATAGGCCCTTCTATTGCAGGATGGTAGTTAAACATCATAGCGTGTTTAGCCTGAGTTTTAGTAATAGTCTTTCTCGCACCGAACCATGCGCAGCGGTTGAATACGAAAATAGCAATAGAAACAGCTATAGCCCAACATACAGAGAGCCAGAGGTGATTGTTAAGGAATGTCTTGGTAAACAAGACCTTTACAAGGACCAGGATGGCCGGTACCACGAAGACAAATATCTGGAGCTCAATAACCCTGATCGGAGCATCATCCCTGAGATGGGCGACAAGAGTCTTGAAATGTACTCCTTCGGTCTTTACGAAGTAAAGCAGGTAGGCTGAGGCTAGTAGCAGCTCTACAATAATAGCTACACGGAAAATAGTATGACACCAGGCGTAATAGTGTCCGAAAGTAGTTCCTTTGTATTTTGCCAGAGCTTCCGTTCCGTCTGTATACAGTTCATGAAGGAAGGGGGCCAGCTGGACATCTCCGATAGTTTCCGTCAAAGAGGCTACTGTAAGAGTAAGAGAGAATGGGACAAGAATCCAAAGGAAATGAGACAGTTTAAACCTGCGTCCATAGCGCAGACGGTCGAAGTACAACCATATCAGCGGAATAATACACGACGCAGAAAAGACCGTTACCAGGTGTGTGTAGACAAGAATTCTTGAAGGTAGCTGAGGTATAGAGTACATCGCATCTACCGTAAAGAACAGAAGAAGGTCAAACAGAAGAACCTGTACTATTATATAAGTACTGGTACGACGCGCCACCAGGGAATTGAGCAGCAGCCACCCAAGTACCGCGGCCGAGGGGAGGAACAGAAGCAATATGAGGAAATTCTGGACCATTGTTAGCGTGTCGTTTCAGCAAATATACTTATATTTGTTAAAATTTATACTAAAAACTGAACCTGTGAATCCTATTCTGCTAGACCGTAAAGCATTTCAGGGAGTGCTTGGCTTAAAGGGATTTTTGGGCAAGATACTCTCCGGTCTTGTCTATGATATGCTGGGAATTGACCGGCTCAACGAGTTCTATTCGATGAATCCGCGCTCAGACGGCCCGGATTTCTCCTCGGAAATACTTAGAGACCTGAACGTTACTTTCGATGTTCCCGAAGGTCAGCTTAACCATATCCCTGCTGAAGGTGGCTTCATTACCGTCTCCAATCACCATTTCGGCGCTGTCGACGGCCTGCTGCTCAACCTCCTTATAGGTAGAATCCGGCCTGATTATCTGATACTTACAACCTATTTCCTCGCCCTCATCCCCAACCTCAAGGATTGGTTTATTCCGGTGGATAATTTTGCGAGCGGCGGGGCGCGCAGCGTCAGCGGAATTCGCGCGGCGCTGGGGCACATCGCCGCAGGGGGCGCCCTTGGGCTCTTCCCCGCAGGCGAGGTAGCCACCTGGCAGCGCGGCAAAGACCGTACGGCAGTAAGCGGCGGCCGCAACGTCGTGGAGGATAAGCCATGGGCGGACAATATGTCCAAGCTCATCCGCAAGTCCGGCCTGCCCGTAATTCCGATCTATTTCGACGGCGGAAATTCGAAGCGCTTCCACCGCCTCGGCCGTATCCACCCCCGCATCCGCACCCTCCTTCTGGTACGCGAGATGCTTGCAGCTAAGGGATCCCACATCAAAGTCCGCATCGGACAGCCGATCCAGGCCAGCCAGATCGCCGGTTTCAGCGTCAATAATCTCGGCAAGTACCTGCGCAACCGCTGCTACGCCCTCGAGGCCCAGTGTAGGGCCGATTTCGAGCACCGCCATACCGAAGTCTGCGAGCAGGAGATCATCCCCGCAGTCGATCCTGAACTCATTCGTTCGCAGATCGAATCCGTCCGCGACAGCGCCATCTTCGAGAGCGGCGATTACCGCGCCTACCTCATCACCGCTTCTCAGGCTCCCGACGTAATGCGCGAGCTCTACAGACTGCGCGAGGTAACCTTCAGGTCGGTCGGAGAAGGGACCGGCAAAGCGCTGGATACCGACCCCTACGACGATTATTATCACCACCTCATCCTCTGGAACGTACCCGACGGACAGATCGTCGGCGCGTACCGCGTAGGCTATGGAACCGAAATAACCAAGGCCCACGGCGGAGTCGGCGGCTTCTACACCTCGACCCTGGTCCGCTTCGGCCCCAACGCCCCCGCCCTGCTCTCACGCTCGATGGAACTCGGCCGCTCGTTCGTGGTCGAAAAATACCAGAGGGACGTTCTCCCGCTTAAGTTCCTTCTCGCAGGCCTTTGTATAGCAACCGTCAAGTCCAACTCAGACAGCTGCTTCGGTCTTGTGACGATGAGCGCGGCGCTTCCAGACTTCTACAAGAGCCTTACTTCTTACTTCCTCCACAGGGATTTCGAGATGCCGGAGGCTTCGAAGTTCTCTACCCCCACATCTCCCTTCAAGCCCGATTATTTAAGAGTCGATCCTGAAGGATTACTTCAGATACCGGAAGGCGATATAGACGCTTTCGACAGACTCATCGGAGCTATATCTGAAGGACAATACAGACTGCCCGTGTTGTTCCGCAAGTATTTCTCCTGCGGAGCCCACGTGTCTTGTCTGAATGTGGATGCAGATTTCTCGGACTGCGTTGATGCGATGATTTACCTTCGCCTTTCGGACTTCCCCCCGGCAAGCATCAAATCATTCGTAAGATCGCTGCCTGAGGAAGTCCAGAAAGAGGTACTTACACACTTCTACGGTTCATCCGAAGTCTAAATCTTCTTTCCGAAGTACTCCAGATACCTGTCGTAAAGGTGTCCTGCCTGCAGATATGCGCTCTGGGGGCTGATGAAGTGTGAGAATTCGAAGGTGATAGCTTTCTCTACTCCGCAACGCTTCGCAGCCTCGAGTTTCATCCTGAGTTTATCAAACTTGATGGGGAGGAACTTGATAGGCATATCGCGGTCGAAGCTCTCGCAGTTGGTCCAACTGTGGATTCCCCACTTATCTGCCAGCATCTTGTTGACTGAGATGTAGTCTTCGATTTCGTCGTAGTCGTTGTAGCCGTCCTGGAAGGCGCAGGCGTCTACGAATTCGTGGATACCCTCGAATATCTCGTCCCAATCGCGCATGTGTTCCATGATGTCCGGGCGATCAGCCCTGCGGAGCTGGGCGCTCTGGGCGCTTACGCCCTTGATACCCTCGATGATGGGGCTGATGAAGGTAGGATAGCCGTTGGGATATTCCTTGCTCTTCGAGAGTTCCTTACACTGCTGACCGAGTTTCTGATATCCTTCGATAGCGCCTTTTGAGCGGCGGGAAATCTCATAGCTCAGATACCAGCCCTTGAAGCTCTTATAATGTCCGTAGCGCTCCCAGAGCTCGTCGATGATGAATCTGTTGATCTCAATTTCGTTGTTGTAGACTCCGGTATACCAATATTCGTCTGAGTCGTACAGACCGATGTAAAGAGACATCCCGTATTTCTCCGCAAGGCGGCAGAACATGTCTACGAGGTCTACTGAAGGATAGTAGTACCCTTTCTTAAGAAGATACGGGCTCGGATAGGTCATCCATTTACGAAGTCCGCAGCGGATGATGATAACCGTATCAATGCCGAACTTCTTCATATACTGGAAGTCACGGTCCCACTCCGCCTCTCCCCAGTTCTGGTGAGGGATATCAGTAGAGATCTCGTCCAGGAAGGTTCCTGTAATAGGCACCGCGTTTCCAGGCTCGACTATTAGTTTACTCTGCAGACTCTTATCGAGTCCTATTCCGTATTTATCCTTTCCGGTCTGGCAAGAGCCAAGAAGAGGAGTAGCCGCTGCTGCCGCACTAGCTGCAGCCGCGGTCTTAAGAAAAGATCTTCTGTCAGTCATTGGATTATGTGGTATTAATAATACAAATATAGTTAAATTTGCCGGAGTTATGAAGATAGAACTTATCGGGTTTGACTTTGAGCTGAATCCCAATAACAAGATGGACATACTGGTCGATGCGGTTAACGCGTCAGACTCAGACCTTATACTTTTCCCAGGCCACACTATCCGTGACCTCAACGACCTCCTTTACGCCGAACAGGACATCAAAAACAAAAGCTCGGTTGCGATACTGGAACTCGAAGAGTCGCTTTCTTCCAGCTGCCTTTTACAGCGCAATTCCCTGTATATGATGCATGGAGGGCTGTTCTTCGACCTCTATACGAGCCAGATTTTCGAGACGGAAGAGGATATCGAAGGAAACGACGCGATAATGGACAAACTGATGGACGAATTCAAGCGCCGGCAGTTCGCCTGCTGCGGCAACCGAATCACCGTTCTGCAGGGCGGAGAGACCGCGATGCTCGCGGGAAGCGGCGTCGACATGGACTTTCGTTTCAGCGGAAATCCGGTCCTCAACCGTCGCTTCCAGGGCCTGATGGCCGGGACGGACATCTTCCTCAACCCGGTCCATGAAGCCGCAGACGGGAGCGGTCTGCTCCTCCAGCGGATGGCCGCCCTTAGCGCCGACGGGCGCTGGTGTTTATCGACCGGAATGCTCGGACGCGAGAGGATGGGCAATTGGGGCGACAAGCAGCTGCAGCATATCTTCCACGACGGCCGCGAGATCTCCGTCCGCCCGCAGGTCCACGACGAAGAGGGCTACATCTCCCGCACGGTCGAGGTTCCCGACCGGATAGCCCCATGGCCGGCATCGACTCCGTCATAGACGGCCGGCCTACCTGTTATTTGCTTTGAGAGGATCTTCCGCGATAAGGCGGCAGAATTCGTTGAACAGTTCCTGTTCTTCGGGATCGCGGCTCGAGCGGAGGTGGTTGAAAGAATCAGCTCCCATATACACGGCGAGCTGCTTAACCCCGTAGACCTTCTCGCGCTTCATCCCGTCTACATACTCGCGCCAGCGGGTGCGGTAGGTATTGTAATCCTCACCCTCTTTGTAGGAGGAGTCGGAAGCGTCTACCGGATGGCGCATGAGCCGATCGTCGAATTCGAGCTCCATATTCAGCTGATATTCAGATATCTGCTGGAAGAACGAATCCATCGGATTTAGATTTTTCGAGTCCCAGAAGCGGTTGGGCTGCATATAGGCATAGTCGATTCCGAAATCCTTCCAGTAACGGAAACCTGCCGCCCTGCGGTAAGGGATCCAGACTACCGCCTCATCCTTTTTGTGGATGTAGTCAGACACGGCCGGGAACACATCGTCCCATGCCTTGGCCTCAACCTCCCATCCGTCGCGAAGCTCGCCGCCTACTGTATCCCCGCCGGCGCCGCCAACTCCCGAACGCATCGAGGGCAGTTCCTCAGTCATTATGTAGAAGCCACCAAGCTCGATATTCTTGAACGCCGCTTTCTCAAAGCGGGCCCTTACCTCGTCTACGAACCAGCAGTATGCCGCGAGGCGGTCTTCCGGCTTAGAAAAATCCAGGACCTTTCCGTCTACTGGGCCCCAATAGGTTGTAGACGAAGTATAGATATTGTAACGCTCATGGGCCGGGATGTCCGGCATCATTACTATTACCTTGCGGGAAACCGGAGCCGGGCCGATTCTGGACGCGACCTCGCCCACCGCCTGATCGAGCGCGGTAAAACCATTGTCCTCCCTGAACCAGTAATCCAGCCAGGCCGACGCGTCGGCCTTGGAAGCAGACTTCATCGGGATATTTTTGTTGGACCAGTCCCTTAAGCCTAAGCCAAGAGCATGAGGGTCGCTGAGGTCCGGAGTCCTCATGTCCAGCATCAGGAACGCGTCGAAAAGCCACTTTTCCTCGCCCGTACTCGGATCCGTCCAGGTTACATGGCCGGCCAGCCTTTCTTTGTCCCAGTACATGGGATTGCGGGCGCCGCCGCCGTAAATCAGAGCCAGATCCGCGAAATACGGAATCTGGGCAGGCAATGACAGGGAGCCCAGCAGCAGGGCCAGAACAGCGAGAATAACTTTACGCATTTTTACTAAGCAGTATAACGTTTTCCGGGGAAGAACTTCGAAACCTTTTCGCAGTACTTTGCGTACTCGGGGTACTTTCCTCCGCTGATTTCCTCACCGAGGGCTGAACTGCCGATGAAAAGGACGATAAGAAGAAGAGCACCTATTATACTCCAGTTGATGATACCGATTCCTGCGCCTATCGAGAAGATATAGAAGCAGGCCCATATAGACTGCTCTGCGAGATAGTTGGGATGACGGCTGATTCCCCAGAGACCGGTAGTATTGAAGCCTTTGTTGTAGGGGGCAGGAAGGTCTTCGAGTTTCATTCCGGAATTTATCATCTTCCACTTCTTAGTCTGGAAGGCCCACTGCTGCTCGTCTGCGATAGTCTCGTAGAGGATACAACCTGCCATCAGAACAGTGGCGACTATATCTGTAATTCCGAAGGGAACGGTTGAATTCATACTGACTAGGGCCGGGAAGGTTGTCATCAGAATAAGAGCATTCTGATAGATCGAGATAAACAGAAGGTCGAACAGCATCCATCCAAGGCGCTTTCCGTTGAAAGGAGCTCCGTTTCTTACTACGCTCCAGCGGTAGTCTTCTGTTCCTTCCCAGAACTTGAGCTTATAAGCTCCTTTACGGGCGAAGTTGAAGGTAAGACGGATTCCCCAGAGGGTAGCGAGGACAGCCATCACTACGAGACGGGTAGACATGCCGCCGTTTACTGCTATTACCCATGTATATACTACCGGAAGGATACTCCAGAGCTTATCCATCTGGGAGTTATTGCCGGTCAATTCACCGACCACAAAACAGAAAAGAGCGCTGCTGCCGGCTATTATGCCGAGGGTCCTGAGGACCGAAAGCTGAGCGGCGTCAAGCGCCGGACCTACATGGATGTAAAGGATTGGGCATACGACCAGAGATACCACCAGTAAGGCTCCGATCAGGGGTATGTTCATTTTCTTCATAGGTAACAAAGGTAATGAAATGACATCGATTTTTACTACCTTTATGGAATAAATCGAACTGAAACATGAAAAGAATCATCGAGTGTGTTCCCAACTATAGCGAAGGAAGAGACAAGAATGTCATCGACAGTATAGTGGAGGCAATCTCTTCGGTAAAAGAAGTCAAGGTGCTGAATGTAGACCCGGGCGAGGCGACAAACAGGACGGTAGTCACCTTTGTCGGCGAGCCCGAGGCCGTCCTCGAGGCGGCCTTCAGGGGGGCTGCCCGTGCGGCCGAACTGATCGATATGAGAAAGCACCACGGCGCCCATCCGCGCAGCGGAGCGACCGACGTCCTGCCGCTGATTCCGGTAAGCGGAATAACGCTGGAGGAATGTGCGGAGCTCGCCCGCGGCCTTGCTGAGCGCCTCTGGAAGGAGCTCGCAATCCCCTGCTACTGCTACGAAGCGGCCGCCTACAAACCCGAGCGAAAGAACCTGGCGGTCTGCCGCGCGGGCGAGTATGAGGCTCTTCCGGAAAAGATGGCAGATCCCGAGAGAAAGCCGGACTTCGGCGGAACCTTCGATGAGAGAGCGGCGAAGACCGGTGCGACTAATGTAGGAGCACGCGGCTTCCTTGTAGCCGTGAATTTCAATCTCAATACTACTTCTACCCGCCGCGCGATGGCAGTCGCCTTCGACGTTCGCGAAAAAGGCCGCAAGGCCCGCGAAGGAGGATCGCTTACCGGAGCTCTTCTGAAGGATGCAGACGGCGAGCAGATCTGGATACCCGGAACCCTTAAAGGCTGCAAGGCAATCGGCTGGTATATAGACGAATACGGCATCGCCCAGGTGTCGATGAACATAACCGACATCCAGGCTACTCCGCTCCACATAGCTTTCGAGGAAGTATGCCGCGCGGCGGCAGCGAGAGGTCTTCGCGTCACCGGCGCGGAGATAGTCGGTCTCGTTCCGAAGAAGGTTCTCCTTGATGCGGGTAAGTTCTACCTCGAGCGCCAGCAGCGTTCGCTCGGCATCTCCGAAGACGAAATCCTGAAAATAGCCGTCAAGTCGATGTCTCTGGACGACCTCTGCCCGTTTAATCCCCGCGAAAAGGTTATAGAATATCTGATGGAGGATCCCGAGGAGATGGCCCGTAAGGAGAAGCTCGTAAGGATGACCCTCAAAGATTTCGCGGCGCTGGCGGCCTCGGAGGCGCCCGCCCCCGGCGGCGGCTCGGTTGCCGCCTATATGGGCGCGCTCGGCGCCGGCCTCGCGACAATGGTCGCTAACCTCTCGTCCCACAAACGCGGTTGGGACGACCGCTGGAAGGAGTTCTCCGACATAGCTGAAAAAGGCCAGGCCCTCGTTTCCGAACTTACAGCGCTTGTAGACGAAGACACCGCAGCTTTCGATGCCATCATGAACGCCTTCGGGCTTCCGAAGGAATCAGAAGAAGAAAAAGCCGCGCGCGCCGCGGCTATCCAGGCCGCTACACTCAATGCCGCCAGTGTACCTCTGCGTACGATGGAGGCGGCGCTGAAGGTCCTGCCGCTCGCCCTCGAAGTCGCCCGGAAGGGCCTGAGCGCCTCGGCCTCAGACGCCGGTGTAGCAGCCCTGTCCGCCCTCGCGGCAGTACGCGGCGCCGCCCTCAACGTCAGGATCAACGCCGCCGGCCTGAAGGACCGCGCTTCCGCTGATCCTCTCCTCTCCCGCGCAGAACAAATCGAACGCGAAGCCCAAAAACTTCATGACGAGGTACTCGCCGAAGTCAACTCTCATATAGGATAATTACATGACCTTTAAAGAAGAGATCCTGCAAGGTATTCCGGCGGAACTCCCCCAGCCGCAGCCTTATGAGCCCGGGGTCAACCACGCCCCTCGCCGCAAAGACATCCTGACAAAAGAGGAAAAGGTCCTCGCAATCAGAAATGCCCTTCGCTACTTCCCCGAAAAACACCATAAACTCCTGGCAAAGGAGTTCGCTCAGGAGCTCAAGGATTACGGCCGCATCTATATGTACCGCTTCCGCCCGAGCTACGAAATGTACGCCCGCCCGGTAGACGAATACCCCGCCCGTTCGAAGCAGGCGGCCGGCATTATGGCCATGATCCAGAACAACCTGGACCCCAGGGTAGCCCAGCATCCCCATGAACTGATTATCTACGGAGGCAATGGCGCCATCTTCCAGAACTGGGCACAGTACCGCCTCGCAATGCAGTACCTTGCTACTATGACAGACGAGCAAACGCTCGTCATGTACTCCGGACATCCGCTCGGACTGTTCCCCTCCCACAAAGATGCGCCAAGGGTAATCGTAACGAACGGAATGGTCATCCCCAATTACAGCAAGCCAGACGACTGGGAGCGCTTCAACGCTCTCGGCGTAAGCCAGTACGGTCAGATGACCGCCGGCTCATACATGTATATCGGTCCTCAAGGCATAGTCCACGGAACTACCATCACCGTAATGAACGCCGCCCGAAAGGTACTCGCCAATAGGGCAGGGGGTCTGGGGGGTACGCCCCACAGTCCCCTGGGGGTGCAGGGGGATAGTAGCGAGGACCTGCGCAGCAGGTCACGAGCCAGCGGTAACGAGCAGCTACTGCTGTTCGTTACCGCCGGTCTCGGAGGCATGTCGGGCGCGCAGCCGAAGGCGGGCAACATCGCAGGGGTCGTGTCCGTGACCGCGGAAATCAACCCCCTCGCGGCCCGAAAGCGCTATGACCAGGGATGGGTGGACGAGCTCCACGATTCGCTGGACGAGCTGATTCCCCGTATACGCGAGGCCGTAAAGGCCAAAAAGCCCGTTTCGCTGGCCTATGTGGGCAATGTCGTGGACCTCTGGGAAAGGCTGGCAGACGAAGGGATCAGGGTCGATCTGGGCTCCGACCAGACTTCGCTCCATAATCCATGGGCCGGAGGCTATTACCCGGCAGGCTATTCCCTCGAAGAGAGCAAGCGGATGATGGCCGAGGAGCCCGGGCGCTTCAAGGAGGCGGTTCAGGCTTCGCTCCGGAGGCAGGTCGCTGCTATCAACCGGCTCGCCGGGCGTGGTATGTACTTCTTCGATTATGGAAACGCGTTCCTGCTTGAGAGCTCGCGCGCCGGGGCGGACGTCCTTCGCGAAGACGGCTCGTTCCGCTATCCTTCGTATGTCCAGGATATTATGGGCCCGATGTATTTCGACTATGGGTTCGGCCCGTTCAGGTGGGTTTGTCTCAGCGAAGATTCTTCAGACCTTGAGCTGACCGACAAACTGGCGATGGAGGTGCTCGGCAGGATTGCCGCGACCGCGCCCGAAGAGATCGCCGGCCAGATGCGCGACAATATCCATTGGATAGAGGAGGCCGGCAGGAATCGCCTCGTCGTAGGCTCGCAGGCCCGCATCCTCTACGCCGACTGCCAGGGCCGCACCGAAATCGCGCTCGCCTTCAACGAGGCGATCAGGGCCGGCCGCCTCAAGGGCCCCGTTGTTCTCGGCCGCGACCACCACGACGTTTCGGGTACGGACTCCCCCTTCCGTGAGACTTCCAATATCTACGACGGCTCCCGCTTTACTGCCGACATGGCGGTTCAGAATGTAATCGGCGACAGCTTCCGCGGCGCCACATGGGTCTCGATCCACAACGGCGGCGGAGTCGGCTGGGGCGAAGTGATAAACGGCGGATTCGGGATGGTGATCGACGGCAGCAAGGACAGCGAGCGCCATATCCGCGAGATGCTGTTCTGGGACGTCAACAACGGAATCGCCCGCCGCAGCTGGGCCCGCAACTCCGCAGCCCGTTTCGCGGCGGAGCGCGAGATGGCCCGTACGCCCGAACTGAAAATAACCCTGCCCAACGAGGCTGATGAAGAACTTATTAAGTCTGTACTATGATACATTATATTTCGAAAGAACGCCTTTCGCTGGAAAAGCTGAAAGAGATATTTGATTCCCATTCAAAGATAGCCCTCTGCGAGGAATCGAAGATGGCGGTCATCAAGTGTCGCCGCTATCTGGACGAAAAGATGAAGGATCCCCAGAACCCTATTTACGGTATTACTACCGGCTTCGGTTCGCTCTACAACGTAACGATTCCTTCAGACGAACTCTCCCAGCTCCAGTACAATCTGGTCGTATCCCACGCTTGCGGCGCAGGCGAAACCGTCCGTCCGGAAATAGTCAAGCTGATGCTCTTCCTGAAGGTCCAGAGCCTTTCCTACGGACATTCCGGAGTCCAGCTCGCGACCGTCCAGCGCCTTATAGACATGTTCAACGAGGACATAATTCCTGTCGTCTACCAGCAGGGCTCGCTCGGCGCATCCGGAGACCTCGCCCCCCTGGCCCACCTCAGTCTGCCGCTTATCGGCCTTGGCGAAGTCCTCTACAAGGGCCAGATCCGTCCGTCTGCAGAAGTATGGGACGAGAAAGGTTGGGAGCCGATTACCCTTCAATCGAAGGAAGGCCTCGCCCTGCTCAACGGAACCCAGTTCATGAGCGCCCATGCCGTCTGGGCCATCATCAAGAGCGCCCGCCTCTCCTGGTGGGCAGACCTTATCGGGGCCATGTCCCTGGACGCCTACGACGGCCGTATCGAGCCGTTCCTGCCGCTGACACATCAGCTTCGCCCCCATGTCGGGCAGATCCTTACCGGCAAGCGTTTTACCGAAATACTCAAGGGCAGCGAGCTTACCAGCCGCCCGAAGGAACACGTCCAGGACCCGTACAGCTTCCGCTGCATCCCCCAGGTCCACGGCGCAGTCAAAGACAACATCTTCTACGTCAACTCGGTCATCGAAAACGAAATCAACTCGGCAACCGACAACCCCAACATCTTCCCGGACGAGGACATGATCATCTCCGCCGGCAATTTCCACGGCGAGCCTATCGCCATCCCTATGGACGCCCTCGCTATCGCCATGTCCGAGCTCGCTTCGATCTCCGAGCGGCGTACCTACCAGCTCATCCATGGCCACCGCGGACTGCCCAAGTACCTGGTCGTCAACCCTGGTCTGAACAGCGGCTTCATGATCCCTCAGTATACCGCTGCTTCGATAGTCTCCCAGAACAAGGGTCTCTGCTGGCCGGCCTCGTGTGATTCCATCCCTTCGTCTCAGGGCCAGGAAGACCATGTCTCGATGGGCTCGAACTCCGCTACCAAACTCGTCCGCGTTGTAGACAACGTAGAGACGGTGCTGGCTATCGAGCTTTTCAACGCCGCACAGGCGCTGGAGTTCCGCAGGCCCCTTAAGTCTTCTCCTCTTCTGGAGCGTATCTTCGAAGACTACCGTAAGGTTGTTCCCTTCATAGAAAACGATACATACATGCATCCTTATATTGAGAAGTCGATTCAGTTTATCAGAGATAATCTCTACATCAAATGATTATTTTCAACATCGGAGAGCTTGCAGGCATAGCGCCTTCCGGAGTCCGGCTTTTGAAGGGCTCCGAAATGAAGGATTTCGGCGTACTACACAACGCGTGGATTCAGATTAAGGATGGCGTGATTACCGATTGGGGCACCGGACAGGCGCCAGCAGACTCTGAGCTCATCGACGCCCAGGGAGGTCTGGTGATGCCTGCCTTCTGCGATTCCCACACACATCTTGTCTACGCGGGGAGCCGCGAAGGCGAGTTCCTCGACAAGCTCGCAGGGCTCACTTACGAGGAAATCGCCCGGCGCGGCGGCGGTATTCTGAACTCTTCCGATGTTCTTCACGACACCTCCGAAGACGATCTTTTCGAGCAAAGCATGGTCCGTGTCCGTGAGGTACTTTCTAAAGGAACAGCCACCCTCGAGATAAAGAGCGGATATGGTCTAAGGCCCTCAGACGAGCTTAAAATGCTAAGGGTCATCAGGCGCATCGGCTCTGCCGTCCCGGCTATCGTTAAGGCCACCTTCCTTGGAGCCCACGCAGTCGGCCGTGGATACACTCACTCCGAGTATGTCGACGAAGTTTTAAATTTGATACATGACGCCGCAGAGCTTTCCGACTTCATCGACGTGTTCTGCGACGAAGGATTTTTCACTGTAGAGGACACGGAACGCATCCTTTCGGCAGCCGCTTCCTTCGGGCTGCGGGCGAAAATTCATGCGAATGAACTCGCCGTAAGTGGCGGAGTTCAGGTTGGAGTGAAATACGGCGCTTTGTCCGTGGACCATCTCGAAAGAACTACCGACGCCGAGATCAAGGTCCTTCGGGGATCTTCTACTATGCCTGTCATGCTTCCCGGCTCGTCGTTCTTCCTGGGCCTTCCTTACGGCAGGGCCCGCGCTTTTGTCGATGCAGGGCTTCCACTCGCCCTCGCTTCCGACTACAATCCCGGCTCCTCTCCGTCTGGAGACATGCGCTTCGTCCTGGCGCTTGGATGTATCAAGATGAGGCTTACCCCGGTAGAGGCGCTTGCCGCCGTTACCCTGAACGGGGCCTACGCGCTGGGGGTAAGCGACAAGACCGGTTCAGTCACCCGCGGCAAGCGCGCAGACCTTATATTGAGTCTCCCCGGCTGGTCGCTCACCCGCCTTGCCTACAACTACACTACCCCGTTTATCCGCCAGGTCTTTATCTGCGGAAAATAAGGGGAATCTCTGTCGAAATTAATTTAGAAGAGCAGCGAGACAATCTGCTCCAGGTAGACGCGGTCTGTTTCGTCGAAGGTCGCGAGGGAACGTGAATCGATATCCAATACTGCGACTATAGGTTCGGAAGAGCCTGAGGCAGATTCGCATGCTGAAGGGCAACGGACGGGAACTACTATTTCGCTGCGGGACTCGGAAGAACACGCTATATGTCCCGGGAACTGATCTACATCCGGAACTATTATAGTTTTTCCCTCCTTCCAGGCAGTACCGCAGACGCCTCGCCCGAAGCCTATGTGGCTACACGCCACCGGCCCCTGGAAAGGACCCAGGACAAGTTCATCTCCCTGTACTCTGTAAAAGCCCGTCCACCAAAATCCCATCTCGGAATGAACCATCGCGGCGATATTCGCCATCTTCGCGATCTCATCCTCCTCGCCCTCCACGAGAGCCTTGATCTGCCTAACCAGCAGTTGATATTTCTCTTCTTTACTCATCACATGCAAATATAACTAATTCCCCGACTTCTCGCTATTTCTCTCTCCCTCGTAAGCTTCGGTGTGTAAAACTGCTTAAATCACACACCAGCCCCTTCAAAATCACCCTTCGGTGTGTAAATACGCCCAAATCACACACCAACCCCGCCTCCGGCCGGAGACTCCCTCGCGCGGGACTCGTCAACTATTCATACGGGGGAAGCGTCCTTCCCCCTAGCCCCCTTCGGCCTTTTCGCCTTTCCGTATTTTATCGC
>ONOI01000021.1 GCA_900319375.1 uncultured Bacteroidales bacterium
AGTGGATTGTGTTTATGGGAATAGGTCAGGCTACCGATTCCTGGGATATTTTCCTCTGGGAGATAGGCTCAGGCAAACAGCCTAAAAACATCACTCCGGACGGCCACTATCGCGACGAAGACCCCAAATTCTCGTTCGACGGCCGTAAGATATGCTTCAAGCGCGACAAACATCTCTGCGAGTACACTGCAGAGACCGGTTCTTTCAAGCAACTCACTAATGGCAACAACGATTCTTTCGGTATGCCATTCTATACGGTAGACGGTTCCAAGGTGGTCTTCGGCGGCGGCGCAGGCAGTGGCTCCTATATTGGGCTCTATGACCTCAAGACCAACACTTCGAAGAAACTCTATGACAAGGCAAATACTGTAGAGTACTATCCGATTACCCTCGACGAAGACAGCTTCTACTATACTCAGAACTACTCTTCTGACAATCATGCCGACCAGCTGTTCAAGGGCTGGTTCGACGGTCGCGCTTCCAGGTATCTGCCTTTCAATAAATCCAACGCCGACTATTCAGACGCATATCCCGTCTCGGCCGGATGGCTTTTCCTTGTCTCGACCCGCTCTGGCGGAAAGGGTCAGTATGACCTCTATATCGCCAACGAAAACAGCGGTTCGATTTATTCCCTGAATACTTACAACACTAAAATAAACACATCGCTCAATGAACTTGGCCCCGCTTACACAACTGCTCGCTAGGTGTGCACTCGCAACCGCATTGGTTACATCATGTACCTCTGCTCCGTCTGTCCGCTGGATAGAGGGGGCGCCGGACTCGAAAGGGAAAGCCGTCCACACGATTGAAATCGTGAACGCAAAGTCTCTGCCGGACGGCTGGACTATATGGTTCAGCATGTTCCCCCAGAGAATCAGCGCGCTGGAAGGCTCCGACGCCGCGGTGAAAGAGTATCAGGCCAACGTGCATCAGATTACACCAGGGGTCGTGAAGGACACCATCCGTATCTTCTACCGCGCCAGCGCTCTGACCCGTCGCAGCTGGGCTCCGGAGGGGTTCGTGCTTCAGACAGCAAAGGGCTCGAAGCCTTTGAGCGTCTCTTACGAGTTTCAGCCGCTGGCCCCGGACGGGGAGAAGTGGGTGAAATGGAACGCCTCGAAGAGGCTGAGCGAGCCCGCGGCCGCCCGGATTATCCCGCTGCCTAAAAACAGGGTGGCGGAGGTGCGCCCACGCGGCTGGTATAGGCTCACGACCGGCGAGACGGTTATCATCGAGGCCGAGGACCCGGACGGCGAATACTATGCGCAGCAGACTCTTGCCCAGCTTCGAGAGAACAATGGCGGCGAAGTCCCGGAAATGACTATCGAAGACTGGCCGGACTATCAGTACAGAGGATTTATGCTCGACATCGCCCGCAACTTCACGACCAAAGAGAACTTGCTGACACTGATCGACGTCCTGTCGCGCTACAAGCTCAATGTCCTCCATCTCCATTTCGGAGACGATGAGGGCTGGCGTCTCGAGATTGACGGGATTCCCGAGCTGACTTCAGTGGGCGCGTTCCACTCGCTCGATTATGAACATCAGCTCCAGCCTTCGTACGACGGCAACGCCGACCCCGAGAACCGTGAGGCGCTCTCGAACGGCTACTATTCCCGCGCCGATTTCATCGAGATCCTGCGCTATGCGGCCGCTCGCCACATGAGCGTGATCCCCGAATTCGATACTCCCGGCCATGCGCGAGCCGCAATCAAGGCCATGAAGGCCTACGAAAAGCGCACGGGCGATGCTTCGATGAGGCTCCAGGATCCTGCCGACGATTCGAAATACTACACTGCCCAGGGCTTCACGGACAATGTGATGAGCGTCGAGCTCGAGTCGGTCTACACCTTCATCGGCAAGGTCTTCGACAGCATCATCGCGATGTATGCCGAGGCCGGAGTCGAGCTGCCCGCGATCCATATCGGCGGCGACGAGGTCCCTTCGGGGGCATGGCACGGCGAAGACCGTCACGAATTCTATCTCGGACGAGTCGCCCGCCTGGCGAAGGAAAAAGGCATCAAGATCTCCGGCTGGCAGGAAGTTGCCGGCTGCAAGAACCCGGCAATCGCCGAGCTCCTGCGGAGTGTCACCTATTCGACTAATGTCTGGGTTACTATAGGACCTTATGTCAACAAGCCTTACGAAATTGCGGATATGGGCTTCCCGGTAGTCCAGTCCAACTGCGAATATACCTACGCCGACCAGGCCTACTCTGGTAATAAAGAGGAGCTGGCCCACAGTTGGGTCGGCTACATAGACGATACCGAGGCGTTCAGGTTCCCTCTGAAAGAGTATCCGAACATAATCGGCGTCCAGGCCCAGATGTGGACTGAAACCGTACGCAGTTGGGAGGATCTCTGCTACGATCTTTTCCCAAAGACCGTCGGAGTTTTCGAGAGGGCGTGGAATAGAAAGGCGCTCTGCAGCGAGGATGAGTTCTATAGTCTTATCGTTTGGCGCGAGATGCCTTACTGGGACTCGAAGGGAGTTAATTACCATATCCCTCAGCCGGGCCTTTGCGTAGTTGACGGAAAACCCGTCGGCAATTCGGCCATCCCGGGTGCTGAAATCCTAATCGACGAGCAGCCCGACCGTATCACTGCCCGCGCTCGTTTCCGCTCCCACCAGAGCGTTCCCACGACTATCCTTAAATAGAAGTAAACAGCTTTTCCTCGGCGAGGGAGTAGAAGGAGTCGTCGCAGACGATGACGTGGTCGAGGAGAGTGAGGCTGCAGGCGGAGGCTGTGCGGGCGAGGTTCTGGGTAAGACGGATGTCTTCCGGGGAGGGCTCGGGGTTGCCGGCAGGGTGATTGTGGACCAGAATAATGCTGCGGGCGCTGCGGCTCAGCGCAAGACGGACGATAGTCCCCGGGTCCATCTGGACTCCGTCCGGGGACCCGGAGGACATCCGCTCGCGCGAGCACACGCGCTGCCGCTTATCCAGAAACAGTACCCAGCATTCTTCGTGTGGGACACCCTTCAGGTATGGAATCATCATCTCATATACGGAGTGTGGGCCAGTGATGATGCGCCCCGGAGAGCCTGCCCGCTCGTCGGCGAAGCGTCTGCCGAGCTCGAATGCGGCGGCGAGCACCGCGGCTTTCGCGGGGCCCATCCCCGGCTCCCTCTGTAGCTCGTTTATATCCATCTGGGAGAGGCGTACGAGCTTCCCATCGCATGAGCGAAGAAGAGAGCGCGATACGTCAAGGACATTGGAGGAGGCAGTGCCGCTACGGAGCAGCACTGCCAGAAGTTCACCATTTGATAGGGCCTGGGGCCCGGAGGAAAGAAGCCTCTCTCGAGGCCTTTCGCTAGACGAAAGGTCTTTGATTTTCATAGTTTAAGAAGTTGTTGTTGGAAGGTGGATTAAAGTTTCGGTCCGTAGCAGAGGTCGCCCGCATCGCCGAGTCCCGGAACGATGTAGGAGTGGCTCGTAAGCTCGGGATCGATAGCCGCAACCCAGAGGACGGTATTTTCGGGCATCTTCTTATTGAGGTACTCGATAGCCTGAACACTGGCAAACGGGCAGACGAGGTGGAGCTTGGCGAACTTTCCGCCCTCTTTGAGAAGTACTTCATAAGCGACTTCTATGGAGGAACCGGTAGCGAGCATTGTGTCTGCGAGAATGACTGTCTTACCTACGAGTTCGGGGCAAGTACAGTATTCGGTGTGGATATGGAACTCACCGGCGCTGTCGTACTTTCTGTAAGCGGCGACAAATGCGTTCTCGGCTGCGTCGAAACAGCTGAGAATACCTTCGTGGAGGGGAAGACCGGCGCGCATGATGGTAGCGACTACTACCTGCTCATCCGGAACGCTGAGGCGGGCCGTACCGAGCGGGGTCACTACTTCTCTTTCTTTCGAAGCCAGCGTTCTGCTGATTTCGTAGCCGAAAATCTGGCCCAGTCTGTTGAGGTTCGTACGGAATCTCAGGCTGTCTTTCTGAAGGGTCTTGTCGCGAAGCTGGGCGACGAAGCTGTTGAGAACTGAACTTTTTTCTCCGAGGTTGATGACTTCCATATTATTTCTTTTTAGGTATTGACTGGTGACAGATTATCTGGATGTCGACGGAGTCGACTTTGTAGCCTTTGAAACGGCGCCTCTTACAGCGGCTTTCCACCATCTCAGTAAGTTCTTCGTCCTGGAGGTCCATCCAGGTGTCTGCCTGAGGATCGTAGAGATGAAGGTGGCAGGTAGGGTTGACGTCGAAATACATTTTACCGCCCTTGCTGAGGCGGTAGGAATAGATTCCGAGGATGGCCATCTGGGAGAGGATGTTGTAGACGGAGGCGGTAGTAACTTTAGCTGTATTCTTGGAGGCTATAAGATCACGGACCATGTCTGCGCTTGCGTGTCCGAGCTCCATCATAACTTCGTGGACCGCCACCCTCTGGCGGGTAGCCTTGAGACCTTTGTCCTTCAGGATGTTTTTGTAGGCCTCGATATCTTCCCAAGTATGCTGTTGCTGCGAGCCCATCCCGACAAAGGTACAAAAAATACTTAGATTTCTTTGCGGAGTCGCGCTAAAGGAATTCCTAACTGGTCGCGATATTTTGCGATGGTACGCCGGGCTACTATATAGCCCTTTGCCGCGAGCTCTTTTACGAGCTGTTCGTCTGTGAGCGGTTTGTGTTTGTCTTCTGCGTCTACTGTCTCCTGGAGGACCTTTTTAAGCTCGCGCGTACTGACCTCTTCTCCGGCCTTGTTGACAAGACCTTCGGAGAAGAAATACTTAAGGGGATAGACTCCGTAAGGGGTGTCGATGTACTTGCTGTTTACGACTCGCGAGATGGTAGAGATGTCGAAGCCGGTTATCTTCGCGATGTCTTCAAGGATCATCGGGCGAAGGTCGCGTTCGTCTCCGCTTACGAAGAAATCGTGTTGGTAGTCCAGCAGGGCCTGCATGGTCTTCGAAAGGGTATTATAGCGCTGCTTGAGAGCCTCGATAAACCACTTCGCGCTGTCCAGTTTCTCCTTCACGAAGGCCGCCGCTTCCTTCTTCTCGCGGTCGGATCCGCCCTCGGCCTTGGCCAGCATATCGGCGTACTTCTTATTTACCCTCAGCTCGGGGATGTTGAAGCGGGGCATCTCGAAGGCGACATCGCCGTCGTCTCCCAGTTTAAGGACGAAGTCGGGGATAATCTGCTCGGCAACATCCGAGTATGAGTCGTCTACCTGGCCGCCGGGCGAAGGGTTGAGGCGCGAGATACGCTTCATAGCGGCCTTCAGCTCGTCTTCGTCTATCCCGAGGCGGGAAAGGATGCGGGAGAAATGTTTCCCGGTAAAGTCGGTGAAGCATTCTTCGAGGATGCGGCGCGCATTCACCGTTTCGGGAGTCTGGCTCGCAGCTTTCAGCTGCAGGAGCAGACACTCCCGAAGGTCCCGCGCGCCGACCCCGGCCGGGTCGAAGGTCTGGATTATCGCCAGCAGGCGTTCTACCTCCTCGCGGTCGCTCTCGATGTTTGCGCGGAAGGCAAGGTCGTCTACCAGCGAATCGAGGTCACGGCGAAGGTAGCCGTCGTCGTCCAGCGAACCTACGATAAACGAGGCGACCTCCTTTTCGTGTTGGGAAAGAGGGCGGAAACCTAGCTGGTCCAGCAGACTCTCGCGGAAGCCGGTCTTTACCGAGAAGGTATTGTATTCGGGTCTGGGATCTTTACCCCAGTTGTTTACCCTTGTCTTGTATTCGGGAATATAGTCGTCTTGAAGCGAATCGAGGGAGACCTCCTTCGATTCCTGCTCGGGCGATTCGGGATCCGGCGTATCATCCAACACGGGGTTCTCCTCGAGCTCCTGGCGAACACGCTGTTCCAGATCCTGGACCGGCAGCTCGATGAGCTTGATGGTCTGGATTTGCAGGGGTGAGAGTTTCTGGACCTGCTGCTGGGTTAACGCTAGACCTTGTTTATTCATTCTGAGGGGTGGGGGTAGGAGGGACTATCGGAACCTGCATTCTGACCGTATCTGCAGTAACGCGGACAAGATCCGAAATTACCGGGAACTTCATCTTTTCGGTGACGATGAAGGCGTCTGGGAATACCCTCGAGATGCGCTGCAAAGCTACCTGGGCGTCTGCCTTGGTCCTGAAGTCTCCGACCGTCACCTTGAAATACGGATTCTTGAAAGTACGGTACGTATTGTAGCCGGGGAAGAGTCTCTTGAAGCGGGACTCGCTCTCGAAGGAAGCCTCGCGGGAGTTCTGCTTGTTGTCGAAATAGATCCTGATCCGGAAACCGTCTGTCTGAACCGTTTTGTTCTTGCGGACCTGGGCGTCTGCGGCGCTCTTTATCGAAGGGCTCTGATGAAGCTTCACCCTCCAGGGGAGAATCTCGCCGACCGACTTCCCTACGAGGGATTCGTTCAGGCGCGGAACCGCATTATAAATAACGGTATCTATGTATTTGTAACCTTCCTTCGGCGGCTCCTCGGTCTGGGCGAAGGCGCAGACCGAAAGAATCAGAAGCCCGAAAGACATCAATAATTTTCTCATAACAGTTTCATTAAATCCTTGAGGGGTATATTCTCAAGGGTTTGCGTTTTCTTAATTCCAAACAGGCCGGTAGCCGTAAAAGTAATGTCGGCCGTAAGGTTCTCATAGTCTCCGCCTGAGACTATCTTCATAATGCTGAAGAAGCCTACTCCGGGTTCCAGGCTCGCTTCCAGAGGGACAAAGACGGTCGAAGAGGATCTTGCCGGGATCTCAAAATCATCTGCCTGAACATTGAGCAGGGCCTTCTCTCCGTTCTTTATTTTGCCGCTTATATCGCTGACCTTCACCTTGTATGAAGGGTTGTTGATATTAAGGTTTGCGACAGCAGTTATCGGATCCCCGATACGGACGGAATCCATCCCGCCGCCGGTAATCGTAAACTGATTGCGCGAGGAAGAACATCCGGCCAGAAGGACGGCTGCCAAAAGCGCTAGCAGTATGTCTACAATTTTATTCACGTCCCCAAAGATACTAACTTTTTGTCTATCTTTGCGAACGTGAGTAAAAAGGTATACATAGAAACCTACGGCTGCCAGATGAATGTAGCCGATACCGAGGTGGTCTTTTCGATCCTCGGAAAACATGGATATTCCAGGACGGAGAATATGGACGAAGCAGACGTCATAATGGCGAATACCTGCTCGATCCGCGACAACGCCGAACAGCGCATCCTCGGCCGTATCGGTCAGTTCGCGCTCCAGCGCAGAAGCAGGCCGGTCGTGGTCGGTATCCTCGGCTGCATGGCCGAGCGAATGAAGGAGCAGCTGCTAGAAGGGGGAAAGGTCGACGTCGTGGCCGGTCCGGATGCTTACCGTCGCCTGCCAGAGCTGCTTGAGGCCGCTTCCGACGGCCACCCCCAGATCGACGTAATCCTCTCGCGCGAGGAAACTTATTCGGACATTACCCCCGTCCGCCTCGATTCGAACGGCGTTTCCGCCTTCATCTCGATCATGCGCGGCTGCAACAACGTCTGTTCGTACTGCGTAGTCCCATACACCCGCGGAGTGGAGCGGAGCCGCGACGCCCGCTCGATCGTCCGTGAGGCCTGCGACTGCGCCCAAAAAGGCTATAAGGAGGTGACCCTGCTGGGCCAGAACGTGGACTCCTACAATTTCGAAGGGACTTCGTTTGCCCGGCTGCTCGCGATGGTCGCGGAGGTGAGCCCCCAGATGCGCGTGCGTTTCTCGACCTCGAACCCTCAGGACATTTCGGACGAGGTGCTCGAGACCATGGCCCGTTACCCCAACATCTGCCACCATATCCACCTCCCGGTCCAGTCCGGGTCCGACCGCATCCTCGAGAAGATGCGTCGCCGCTACACGGCAGCCTGGTACCTCGAGCGTGTAGATAAAATCCGCGAGCTGATGCCCGACTGCGCGATAACGACCGATGTAATCGCAGGCTTCTGCTCGGAGACGGAGGAGGACCACCGCAAAACGCTCGATCTCTTCGAGAAGGTCCGCTTCGATGCCGCGTTCATGTTCTATTACTCCGAGCGCCCCGGAACCCTGGCGGCGCGAAAGTACCCGGACGATGTCCCTATTGAGGTGAAGACCCGCCGTCTGAACGAAATAATCGATCTTCAGAACAGACTCTCGCTCGAAAGCAACAAGCGCGATATAGGAAAGGAGCTGGAGGTCCTGGTTGAAGGGCCTTCGAAGCGTAGTCCCAGCGAGCTGTGTGGCCGCGCCGGTTCTTCGAAGATGTGTGTGTGGGCAGATAGCCAGCACAAAGCCGGAGACTATGTCCGGGTCAGGGTCAAAGATTGCACCCAGGCAACTTTGTTGTGTGAACTTGTTTAGTTATCTTTGCACGATATGATTAAGTGTCTGATTATAGGAGGAGGTCCTGCAGGCTGTACTGCGGCAATCTACGCTGCGAGAGCGGCGATGGACCCGGTGGTTATCGAGGGTCCGGAGCCCGGAGGCCAGCTTACAACGACTACTCTGGTTGAGAATTATCCCGGCTTTAAGAACGGAATAGACGCCAATGAACTGATGTTCGCGATGAAGGCCCAGGCCGAGAATCTCGGAGCTAAGTTCATGCGTGGAAGGGTAGTCAGCTGCGATCTCGCCGCCAAGACCTTTACTCTTGAAGACGGCAGTGTGTTGGAGGCTCAGACAGTAGTAGTCGCGACAGGCGCCAGCGCCAAGTACCTCGGACTCCCTTCAGAGAAGAAGTTCAGGGGCCTGGGCGTCTCCGCGTGTGCGACCTGCGACGGCTTTTTCTATCGCGGCAGGAAGGTCGCGGTCGTAGGGGGCGGAGACACCGCCTGCGAAGAGGCAATGTACCTCAGCGGCCTTGCAAAAGAGGTCCATATGATAGTCCGCAAGCCCTTCCTCAGGGCTTCCCAGGCCTCTCAGGCCAGGGTCTTCGCGACCCCTAACATTACGGTCCATTTCGAGACGGTTACCCGCGAGATCCTCGGAGATGAAAGTGGAGTTACCGGAGCCCGCTTCGAGAAAAATGGCGAGGTTTTTGATATCGCTCTGGACGGATTTTTCCTCGCTATCGGGCGTCACCCTAACGCAGAGTGGCTCGGCGGCCAGCTGGAAACAGACGAGAACGGATACATAGTCTCGGACGGAGTAAAGACGGCGGTCCCCGGAGTGTTCGTAGCGGGAGATGTCCGCGGTACGGATTTCAGGCAGGCTATCACTGCGGCGGCAGACGGATGCAGGGCAGCGCTTGAAGCAGAAAAATATTTGAAGAATGAATTATAAGGTAATTGTTGTATTTGCGGCGGCAGCTCTTCTCTATGCCGGCTGTAAATCGCAGTATGAACAGCTTCTCGAAAGCGGAGACGCAGACGCTAAATACGCTGCCGCCTTCGAATATTTCAATAAAGGTAAATTCCAGAGATCGGCCCAGCTCTTCGAGTCGCTTTCGATGCTCACCTCCGGAACTGAGCGCGACGATACCGTCCAGTATTACTGGGGCCTGAGCAACTACAACCAGCAGGACTACTACTCTGCAGAGGCCAACTTCAAACACTTCGTAGAGAACTATCCGGCAAGCGAGTTCACCGAGAGCGCAGAATTCCTCAGGATCGACTGCCTCTACCGCTCAACCCTTCGTTATGAGCTGGATCAGACTCCTACCTATACCGCAATTACCGCAATCAGCGAATATCTTCTGGCCCATCCACGTTCGACCAACAGGCCCATCTGCGAGAAGATGCTCGACGATCTTTCCGACAGGCTCGATAGAAAAGCCTACGAAAACGCGAAGCTCTATTATAAGATGGAAGATTACAAGGCGGCCCGCGTTGCTCTGAAGAACGTTCTGAAAGACGATTCAGACAACAATTACAGGGAGGATATCCTCTACTATGCGGCTATGTCTTCGTATCACTATGCCCGTCTGAGCGTACCTGAGAAGCAGAAAGAGCGCTATATGGTCTTCGCAGACGATTATCTGAATTTCATCGGCGAGTTCCCTGATTCCCACTACCGTAAGGAGCTCGATTCTCTCTACAAGAAAATCAGAAATAAATAATTTGAAACTTTCTCGGCGCGCACTCCGGTATCTCTAATAGAAAACAATTTTTTTATTATGGATATCAGGGAAGTACCTACCAACACCGTCACCCGCGACACCAAAGAACTCGCGGCTCCGACCGGCAATCTTTACGAAACAGTAGTTATCCTCTCAAAGAGGGCAAACCAGATCGCACTTGAAGAAAAGAAGGAAATCTCGAAGAAACTCGAGGACTTCCGCAACGAGCGCGACAATATGGAAGAAGTATTCGAGAACAAGGAGCAGATCGAAATCTCCAAGTACTACGAGCGTCTTCCCAAACCGGACCTCATCGCTATTGAGGAATTCAAAGCAGGCGAACTCTACTACCGTACTGCAGGCGAGTCAAAAGAAGGTCTCGAAGACTAATTCTTTCGGACTATGCTCCGCTCTCTCAGCGTAAGAAACTATGTTCTCATAGACTCTCTGGACATCTCGTTCCCGGAGGGTCTTGTCATCATTACCGGCCAGACCGGCGCCGGCAAGAGTATCTTGCTGGGTGCCTTGTCGCTCCTTACGGGCTCCAAGGCAGACGCTTCGATCATTTCGGCCGGCGCCGATAGCTGCGTAGTAGAAGCGGAGTTTTCAGTAGACAATTCATCGGACGAGATAAGGGCCCTTCTCGAGGAGGCCGAGGTGGAGTGGGAAGACGGAAGTCTTCTTATCCGCCGAGTCGTCTACTCGACCGGCCGCTCCCGTTCGTTTATCAACGACTCTCCGGTCCAGGTCCAGTTGCTGTCGGACATCGCCGGACATCTCGTCGACATTCATTCCCAACACCAGAGCCTGATGCTTACCAGCCGCGCGTTCCAGCTGTCTCTGCTGGACAATTACGCCGGCCTCGGAGAACTTAGAGCGGAAGCGGCCCGCAGCTGGCAGCAACTCCAGGCGGCGCGCTCGGAGCTGGCCTCGGCGCGCGAGCGTCTTTCCCGCCTCTCGGCGGAGTACGACTACAATCGCGCCCAGTTCGACCAGCTCGACAAGGCCGCCCTTCGCGACGGTGAACTCGAAGAACTGGAGGAGGAGCAGAAGCAGCTCGCCAATGCCGAGGAAATCAAGACCAATCTCGCGCAGGCCATGGATCTTCTGGACCCTTCGGACGAGCGCACAAGCGTAAGTTCGGCCCTTCGCGAGGCCCAGAAACTGGTCGAAAAGACCGCCCGTTTCGTCCCGGCTCTCTCGGAGCTTGGCAATCGGCTGGATTCCGCCCGCATCGAGCTGGACGACATATGCTCGGAAATCGATCGCATCGGCTCGTCGGTCGTCCTGTCTCAGGAGCGGCTGGTCGAGGTCGAAGACCGTATCTCCGTAATCTATAGCCTCATGCGCAAACACGACGTCCGGACGGTCGCCGAGCTGATCGCCGTGCGCGAAAAGTTCAGCGAGGCCCTGTTCGACGGCTCGTCGCTCGAGGAAAAGGTAGCAGGGCTCGAGAAGGCGCTCGCCGCAGCCGAAAAGGCCTACGGTTCGCTATGCGCCCATCTCCACGAAGCCAGGGTCAAGGCAGCCCCGTCGCTCGCCAGCGAGATCGAAGGCTCCATCCATGGGCTTGAGCTTGAAAAGGCGCTGTTTACCGTCGAACTGAGCGAGTCGAAGCCCGGCCCTACCGGGACGGACGCCGTCACCTTCTGCTTCAGCTCAACCGGCAAGACAGCTCCGGTCGACCTGGCGAAATGCGCGTCGGGCGGCGAAATCTCCCGCATCATGCTCTGCCTTAAGGCCATGATGGCCCGTTATGCCGGCATGCCGACCATGATCTTCGACGAAATCGATACCGGCGTCTCGGGCAGTGCGGCCCACAAAATGGGCGCTCTCATCTGCGAGATGGGCCGCTCGATGCAGGTTTTCGCGATTACCCATCTCCCGCAGGTAGCGGCCAAGGGCTCGGCCCACTACGTGGTCGAAAAGTCCGAGCAGGACGGCCGCACGGTCAGCTCCATCCGCGAAGTCAGCGGCGAGGACCGGGTTACCGAGATCGCCCGCCTCCTGAGCGGGGCCACCATCACCCCCGAAGCTCTCGCGAACGCAAAGTCTTTGCTCGCGCAATAGCCCCGATTTTTCCCGAGTATTGGGAGAAATTGTTAAATTTGGGGTTATGAAACACAGATTAATAACGCGCCTTGCGCTCTCAGGGCTGGGAGTACTGCTGCTCGGCTGGCCTTCTGCAGCGCAGTCTTACTGGCTTCCGTCGGCGGAACTTATCGCTAAAGCCAGGCAAACCGAACTGATAAAACCCTTCATCGAAGGCCAGTGCGAAAATCAGCAGGCCGGGGTATATGTACAATCTGTAGAGTGGTCGGGAAATCCGGCGGCAGACGTACAGACCGTTACCCACGTTATTCACCGAAAGCAGGTCTCGACTATGAAGACCGAAACTTCCGAAGCGATCACCTACACCTACTATGATACCTACGATGAGAAGTTGTTCGTAGAGAGTGAGGAGCTTCGCCGCGCGTTCGAGCTGCTCGGCGATGCCCTTAGCGGGAAGCAGGCTGATCCGTGGGCCAGCTGGCTGTTCTATATCTGCAATTATACTATTGAAGACAAGTTCGATTTCTCGGGGGACGTAGGCCGAAAGTTGCAGGACAAGACTATCAAGACAAACAGCAAGGCTATTGCGGATGATATAATTAAATTCTATGGTCTTAAGGATTTCAGCCGCTTGAGCCAGATAGAGTTCCTGGATAAGACCAAGTACGTTCGGACTCCCAAGCCCCGCGAGGCGGCCCAGTACTCCGATGTAGAGGGTGTAAGCCCAGCCGGTGTCGATCTCAGGATGGCAATAGGTCAAGAATGGCTTGACAATCTTAAAGCAGGGAATGTAGATCCTGTAGAGATAGTCTATTCAGACAACCCTCTGGCGGTTATTGCTGCCAGAACCCTTGGGATCGATCTCGTAATTACCTGGTACAACCTCGACAATATCGGGGAAAAGTATATTACCTCAATAAAAGCTCAGAGCCTATGAAACGCCTACTTATAGCATTAAGCCTTCTGATGGCTTTCATCCCGCTCAGGGCGGAGGTTTCTTCTACCGAGCAGGTCCGTATAGACTGCGCAAAGAGGCTGCTTGAACTTTATCCCAGGTATCGCGGCCAGAGCAGTGTCTCGATAGGCGACTTCGTATTTTACTATCCTGCGACTCAGTCGAATACTCCTTACTTTACGATGATGGGAAAATCCTCGAAGGTAAAGGAACAGGATCTCGAAAAGAACAGAGACAAACTCAAGAAAGCAGCCCTGAAGTGGATCAAGAACGAAGGCAATATCAAGATGCTCGTCCACGACATCTGGCCCAATCCCGGAATCTGTTTCCAGGTTCCTAAGTCTAACGGGGAAGTGTTCGAGCTCCTGATACTCGAATCTGAGTATGCCCCTGCAGACAAGTTCGACCCGGCAGTTATGTCAAAGCCGCTCGCAGACTGGTGGATGGACTACTATTTCTATGAGTCGATAAAGGACAATGTCGTTCCCTACAAGGCGTTCAAGTTCCCCGGAACAGACAAGTCTTTTGTAAATGATCCTGCCGGGAAGGCCCTTACTTTCAAGGCCACGGTTTTCGACAAATATACCTTCGACAAGATTACAGAGGAAGCGCTGCCCGAGGCCTATTTCTCGATGGTACGCGCCGCCTGGCAACTCCTTTATTATAAGGGAGAGAGCTGGAAGGACTATGCCCATGGCCTCCCGGCCCTTGTCGCCGCCTACCAGGGAGAAAGCCTGATTGCGAGGGTGGAGCTTGAGGAAAACGGTAAGGTAAAGCAGAAGAAGGTCCTGGACGGCCGCATCAGCAATGAAGAACTGCTGGCAGCCCTAGGCGATGGCGAGAAGTTCAAGGCGGAGTTCCCTTCTTATGCTCAGTACGATCCCGATTTCGAGAAGGTCCTGGCGATGAACAATGTAAAGAAAACCGATACATCGAGTCAAGCGGCGATAGACAAGTACTGCAACAAAATCTTGACAGGTGTCGGTATGGGAGTCCAGACGGAAAAGATACGCGACCTGCTCAATCTTAAGGGATACGGGGCCGCGGTCCCTACTCTTCCCGGGACTATGAGCGCATTCGTGGCTTTCAACAGGGAAACTCCCAGCGTTACTCTTACGATAACTACCGGCTGGTACAAGTTCATCGACAGTGAACTTCCTACAGGCGAGGATCTCGACAACGACCTGCTGAGCGCGAGAACAGGCAAACCTGGATGTATGGCTATAGCGATGGCTGTAGCCCTGAAACTTCAGTGTGATCTTACTGTAAAAGTACTCCCGAACCGCTTCGGAGGGGAGGAGGCGGCAGCCTCAGCCACCTTCCCCTACGGGAATCTGGTAAACGTCTGCAGTTTATTCTAAGACTTCGACCTTGAAGCCGGGGGAGTAAACTATGCGGCGAATGCCGGAGTTTACGAAACCCTCTGTGTAAGGATCCCAGAAGAATTTGAAATTGGTCTGGAGACCGGACATCTTATAGGTGTCCAGTTTCTGAGGCCAGTTGCGTCCGTAGTTGTCGCAGATTTCTACGAAATACTTTAGGGTGTCGTAGCCGTGGAAGGCGAAATGGTCCGGCTCGGCCTGGAACAGGGCGCGGAAATCGTTTATGAACCTGATGACTGCGGGATCATCGTAGTTGATAAAGTATGTCGCGCTCTGATGGAGACGGGCTCCACACATCTCTTCCATATCGGTTGACCTGGTCTTCGCGGGACCGTAGATATAGACGTTGTGGCTCAGATAGTTCTGAAGGGCTACGTTCCTGATGACGTCCTTTACGAAGACGTCGTGTTCGGAAGCGGCAACTACCCAGGTAACGGTATCTTTGAGATGGGTGTGGTGGACGAAGAAATCTTCGTTCATCTTGATGCCTTCAGAAAGGGCGTACGATACCTGGATGGTTTTTCCGGTAGCTACAGGGTCGATATGCTCGATAAAATACTGAGAGTTGGCGCTCATCGGGTAGTTCGCTTCCTTGACTATGATCAGCGAGTCCGCCGGGCCCATGTTGGACTTCATCCATGAAACCGCATCCTCGATCTGGGTAGTCGCCGGGGTAGCGGCCAGAATTACCGGGTGTTCCTTGGTGACGGCCTCGGTCTTCGGGTCCATCGGCGAGACGATGAACTTGCCCTTAGGGAGATGAGGAAGAGTCCTGTTGATGTCTTTAGTACTGACCGGTCCGATTATGACATCGCTCTGTTCGAGGGTCTTCTTGACTTTTGCGAAGTCCTTCGAGGAGTTGACGTCGAGAACGGTTACGTCGAGATCGATTCCCTCGTTTCCCAGGTCGCGGGCGGCGAGCATCGCTCCGAAGTAGAAGTTAAGATAGTAGGAGTTAGGGGTGCTGTCTGCCGAAAGGGGCAGCAAAAGCGCTACGTGGACTTTGTCTACATAGTCATAGACGAACCGGGGCCTTGCGGGGAGGATGTCTTCTTCGCTGATCACGACGACAGTAGAGTCTTCGGGAGCGACTAAGACGGAGTCACCCGGCGCGGCGAGAGTGTCTTGCGGCGTCAAAACAGTGTCTTTCGGCGCAGAAAGGGTGTCCGGAGCCTGAATCGGCGCCGAAATCGAGTCAATCGGCGCGGAAACGCTGTCCCGAGGGGCAATCGGCGCCGAATTGGTGTCTTTTGGCGCCGCGGGGGCCGGACTCTGTTTCCGGACGGGGATCAGGAGGACGTCGCCGGGATGGATGGGCCTGTTGCGGAGGTCCAGCTTAGGGTTGGAGTCGATGATGTCCAGACTCGATACGCCGTAGGCCTTGCCGATCGAATAAAGGGTTTGGCGGGCGAGAACTACGTGGGCGTAGAAAAGGTGATTTCCTACGCGGACCATATCGCTGCTGACCGTAACGGGAGTCGGGACGTACTGTTCCGCTTCCTGAGCGACGGCTCCAAAGCCCAGGCTAAGCAGGGCCGAGACTATGAGGACTAATCTGCGCAAAGCTTACTATTTCTTGGAAGCCTGATATTCGCTGTTGAGGCCTTCGATGATTTCGGCGGTGATGTTCAGAGAAGAGTCGGCGACCACGACGGGCTGGCTGAGAAGTCCGCTGGTTGTGCTGAAGATTACGGTGTAGCCTTTCTCCTCGTTGTACTTCTTTACATACTCGCCGATAGCGTTGGCGATGTTGTTCAGGATAACGTTCTGCTCCTCTGCGAGTTCGTTGTTCTTCTGCTGAAGATACTGCTGGAAGGAAGCGGCTTTCTCCTGAAGCTTACCGTACTGGACCTCTGCGGTCGAGCGGGTTACGAGGCCCTTGTTGAGCTTGTCTGCGAGGTCTTTCTGCTCGTTTTCGAGCTTTTTATTGCGGCGCTCGAGGTCGTCGTTGACGCCCTTGGCCTTCTTCTCGAAGGAAGCGTTGAGGTCGATAGCCATCTGATAGCCGGCTACTACTTCGTCGACTACGAAATAAGCGATATTGGTGGCGGCTGCCTCTGCCTCTTCGGCGGCGGCTTCAGCCTCGGATGCCTTGTTGAAAGGAACAACTGTAAGAACGAGAGCGGCGCATGCGAGAATGAGTGCGCAGATGCTCAGGATAAGGGGAGTCTTTTTCATTTTATAATACTGTTTTTATTTGTTTGCGTGGGTAAGGCGGAGATACTCTGCTACGGTCTTTTCGAGACCCAGGTAGAGGGCGTCGCTGATTAGGGCATGGCCGATCGATACCTCGTCTGTCCATGGAATAGTCTTCACGAAATACTCCAGGTTTTCGAGGCTGAGGTCGTGGCCGGCGTTGAGCCCGAGGCCGCACTCGCGCGCGGCGCGGGCCGTAGCGAGGTAAGGCTCGAGGGCCTTAGCCGGGCCGGCGGGATACTCGGCCGCATAGGCTGCAGTGTAGAGCTCTACTCTGTCTGCTCCGCACTCCTTGGCTGCAAGAGCCATCTCGGGGATAGGGTCGATAAATATCGAGACCCTGATTCCGCGGGAGTGGAACAGCGAACACATCTCCGTCAAAAATGCTTTGTTTTCGATGACATTCCAGCCGGCGTTGGAGGTGATGGCGTCGTGGCCGTCGGGGACGAGGGTTACCTGGTCGGGAACTACCTCGAGGACCAGTTCGCGGAACTTGGGTTCCGGATTCCCTTCGATATTGAACTCGGTCTTTACGAGGGGACGGAGGAGCCTGACGTCTGAATAGCGGATATGGCGCTCGTCCGGACGCGGGTGGACAGTAATCCCTTCCGCGCCGAAACGCTCGATATCCACGGCCGCCTTCTCTACGTCCGGGATGTTTCCTCCACGGGCGTTGCGAAGGGTCGCGATCTTGTTGATATTTACGCTAAGCCTTGTCATCCAAACGCGCAAAAATACAAATAAAAATGCTAAATTTGAGGCTCCATATGAAAATTGCATATTTCATAAAGAAATCGGGCCTTCAGGCCGACCCCGCCGTCAGGTCTTTTCTCAAAGACCTTGCCGCCTCCGGCGCCGAGACGTACGACGTCTCCGGCGGGCTCGCCCCAGCAACTGACATGCTCATCGCTTTCGGCGGAGACGGAACCTTTCTGACCGCTTCGCGAATAGTCTGCGAGGCAGGCGTCCCGATTCTTGGTATCAACCTCGGCCGTATGGGCTTTTTGTCCGATAACGAGCTGGGCTCGGTCCTGGAGCCGCTGCTGTCGGGTAAGTATATGGTCGAAGAGCGCGAGATGCTCGAGGTAAGGGTAGAAGGCGCGGAGGCCTCTGCGGTCTATCCCTATGCCCTGAACGAGGTGGCCTTCCGCAGGAGCGGAGCCGGAACCCTCGGTGTCGGGGTGAAGCTGGATGGAGCCGAGCTCCCTACCTACTGGTGTGACGGCCTTCTGGTCTCGACCAGCACGGGCAGTACGGCCTATTCGCTGAGCGTCGGCGGCCCGATCTGCCCTCCGAACGTGGAGGTTCTGATTATCGCCCCTATCGCGCCCCACAACCTCAATGTCCGCCCGCTGGTAGTGTCGAAAGACTCCCTGATAGAGCTTCAGGCTATAGACCGTAAGAACCGTTCGGTCCTTCTGTCTGTAGACAACAAGGACTATGTCCTACCGGCCGGCGCCAGGATCAAGGTCGGTTGCGCCCCCTTCTCCCTGAAGAGGGTCTGCATCGGCAAATCAAGTTTCATCGACGCCCTCCGCTCCAAGCTTTTCTGGGGTGAGGATGTCCGTAATGCAAGGTAAATGAACGTACCCCAACACATAAGCATCATAATGGACGGCAACGGCCGCTGGGCTAAGCAGCGCGGCCTGGAGCGTGTCCAGGGACACATCGAAGGAGTAAAGAGTGTCCGCGCAGTTACCGAAAAGTGTGTGGAACTCGGAGTGAAATACCTCTCCCTTTACGCCTTCTCCGAGGAGAACTGGAACCGCCCTACGGAAGAGGTCGGCGCCCTGATGTCGCTCCTTGCGAAGTGTATGATCCAGGAGTACGATACTCTGATGGACAACGGCGTAAGGTTCCGTGTCCTCGGAAACCGCTCCCGTCTTGCCCCGGACCTTAACGAGGCTATCACCAATCTCGAGAAAGCTACGGAGAACAACCCTAATACTACGATGCTCATCATGCTGAGCTACAGCGGTAAGTGGGACATCCTCCAGGCTACCAGAAAAATAGCCGCCTCCGGAAAAAATCCCGAAGAGATAACGATGGAAGACATAGACGGCGCCCTTGTTACTGCCGGTATCCCTGACCCCGAGCTTCTTATCAGAACCTCAGGCGAGCAGCGCATCAGCAACTACATGCTCTGGCAAACCGCCTATACCGAGTTTGTCTTCACCGACACACTTTGGCCTGATTTTAGAAAGGATAGTCTGCTGGCCGCGATCGAGGAGTATTCCCGCCGCGACCGCCGCTTCGGAAAAGTGAAATAGTTTAACTATCTTTGTTAGCTTTTTAAGAACTAGTATGAGAATAGGCCGGATTCTGTTAACCATCATCTTCTGCGCCGCCGCTGCGTCTTCTGCGCTCGCGCAGGTGGAGGTGGATTACTCTCGACCCCAGACATATATAATCGGCGGAGTCTCCGTCGAAGGAAATACATATTTCTCCGATCAGCAGATTGTCCAGCAGTCCGGACTCGTCCAGGGCCGGCAAATCGCCGTCCCGGGAGACGATATCTCCGCAGTACTCAAGAAACTTACTCTTCAGAACTACTTCGAGGACGTAGCTATCTATATCGATCATCTCAGCGCCAGCCGCGATACGGCCTGGTTCAGGATCGAACTTCAGGAGCGCCCGCGTATTTCCCGCTGGACCTTCTCCGGGGTTAAATCGGGAGATAAGAAAGAACTCCAGGAAAGGCTCCACATCCGCCGCGGCGGCGAGTTCTCCCAGTATGTAGAGAGTACCTCGATAGGCATCATCAAGAGATACTACGCCGAGAAGGGTTACCTCCTTTGCGATGTAAAGGCTGAAGTCCAGAAAGACTCAGTAGTACGTAACGCTATCAGGGTAAACTTCGCGGTAGACCGCGGTCCTAAAGTCAAGATCAAGGACATCAACTTTATCGGCAACGAACACGTCTCGGACTTCAAGCTTGCCCGTTCGATGAAGAAGACAAAATCGAATAAGATCTACAACTTCTTCAGCAGCAAGAAATACAACGAAAAGGAGTACCCCAACGATAAGAAGCTCCTCGTAGAGGCCTTCAAGGAGGCCGGTTTCAGGGATGCGCGTATCGTCAGCGACAGTCTTTACATAGTCGATATCGTAAAGAAAAACGGCAAGGTAAAGAAGCGCATGAACATCGACATCAAGGTAGAAGAAGGAAAGAAATACTACTTCCGCGACGTTACCTGGACCGGAAACTCCGTCTATACGACAGACGCTCTCAATAATATCCTGAACATCAAGAAGGGAGACGTCTACGATGTAGTCTCGATGGAAAAGAGGCTCTACGGCGGCGGTAAGCAGACAGACTACGACATCTCGAAGCTCTATCGCGACAACGGCTACCTCTTCTTCCAGATCAATCCGGTCGAGACCAACATCCAGAACGATTCGGTAGATGTCGAGCTCCGTATTACGGAAGGCAAGCAGGCTACCCTGAACAATATCATCATCAACGGCAACGACCTTACCAACGAAAAGGTCGTCCGCCGTCAGGTCTTCACCCGCCCGGGCTACCTCTTCAGCCAGTCAGACTTCGAGAGGTCAGTGCGCGAAATCGCCTCACTCGGCCAGTTCGACGCCGAAGCGATTATGGACCCTAACAGCGGCTACAGTATCATCCCGAACCCCCGCGACAATACGGTCGACGTAGTTTACAACGTCACGGAAAAGCCTTCGAGTCAGCTCGAACTCTCCGGCGGTTGGGGCGGCAATACTTTCGTCGCCACGGTCGGCGTCAGCTTCAACAACTTCTCGACACACCGCTTCTTCGATAAAGACGCGTGGAGGCCCGTTCCGCTGGGAGACGCCCAGAGCCTGGCGTTCCGCTTCCAGACAAACGGAACCTATTACACCGCCCTTACTGCCAGCTTTACGGAGCCATGGCTCTTCGGCAAGAAGCCTACCTCGCTGAACCTGTCGGCCTACTATACCCGCCAGACAAACTCATACCTGGCGCTCAACATCCTCAGCCACGACCGCCAGATGGAGGTCTTCGGCGCCTCCGCCTCGCTCGGTAAGCGCCTTAAGTGGCCGGACAGCTACTTCGTCCTTTACAACGGTCTTAGCTGGCAGACTTACAAGCTTACCAACTGGTATTCCGGTTACTTCATCTTCGACGACGGTCTTGCAAACAACCTGAGCTATACGGTCAATCTGATGAGAAACAGTACAGACCAGCAGATCTACCCCCGTCAGGGTTCGGAGTTCTCGGCCAGTCTGGCTATCACCCCGCCGTATTCGCTCTTCAGAAAGTACGACTACGACAGTAAAGGCAACAAGTTCCAGGTCAAGTCCTACAAAGACGTCAACTACAACAACTGGAGCGCAGATACCCGCTACAAGTGGATCGAGTACCACAAATGGAAGTTGTCCGCCGCCCAGTACATCAAGCTTGCAGGAGATCTCGTCCTGATGGCCCGCGCTCAGTTCGGATATCTGGGATACTACAACCGCAACTGGGGTTACTCCCCGTTCGAGGGCTTCCTCGTGGGCGGTGACGGTATGTCCGGCTACAGTACATACGGTTCGGAGGTTGTATCGCTCCGTGGTTACACTAACTACTCCCTTACGCCGTATCAGCAGACAACCTACAATTCCCAGGGACAGGCCTACGCCGGAAACGTCTACGACAAGTTTACCTTCGAGCTCCGTTACCCTGTAATCCTCCAGCCTACCTCTACGATCTTCGTCCTCGGCTTCCTCGAGGGAGGTAACTGCTGGTCAGACATACGCAATTTCAACCCGTTCCAGTTCTACCGCTCCGCAGGTGTCGGCGTCAGGATCTTCCTCCCGATGGTCGGTCTTCTCGGAGTCGACTGGGGATATGGTTTCGACGATAAGAGGATAGGCGGAAGCCAGTTCCACTTCGTAATCGGACAGCAATTCTAACAGAATAATCAATAATGAAGAACAATATTATGAAGAAAGTATTTGTTTTCGCAGCCGCCGCTCTCGTGAGCCTCGCTGCAATGGCCCAGCCCAAGTTCGCCCACGTCAACTTCACCGAGCTCGTTCAGCTCATGCCCGAAGCCGACCAGGCCCGCGCCACTATCCAGGCCTCCAGCCAGGAAGTCGAGGAAACCTATCAGGCGATGGTTGAGGAATTCAATACAAAATACCAGACCTATCAGCAGAAAGTCAGCACCTGGACTCCGGCTATCCGTGAGAGCAAGGAAAAAGAACTTACCGAGCTTCAGCAGCGTATCCAGACCTTCGAGTCAAACGTCCAGCGTGAACTTGCAGAGCAGCAGCAGACTCTGATGGCCCCCATCCAGAAGAAGGCCCTGGACACAGTAAACGAGATCGCTAAGAAAGAAGGCTACATCTATGTCTTCGACCTCTCTCAGGTCCTCTACTTCGATCCCGCTCAGAGCGTAGATCTTACTCCGGCAGCCCGCAAGGCCCTCGGAATCAAGGAAGGCAGGACCCTCGAGACTCTCCAGCAGGAGATGGCGGCAGCTCAGCAGCAGCAACAGCAACGTTAATAACAGCATCTTTTTAACTAATACCTATGAAAACATCTGAAATTATGGCGACCCTCCAGGCTAAATACCCTGGAGAGAGCGAATATTTGCAGGCAGTACAGGAAGTACTTGAATCTGTAGAGGAAGTCTACAACCAGCATCCTGAATTCGAGCAGGCAAAGATAGTGGAGAGGATGGTCGAGCCCGACCGCATCTTCACTTTCCGCGTTACTTGGATCGACGACGAAGGCCAGGTCCAGACAAACACCGGCTATCGCGTCCAGTTCAACAGCGCCATCGGCCCCTACAAAGGCGGTCTCCGCTTCCACAAAGCAGTTACCCCTTCGATGCTTAAGTTCCTCGGCTTCGAACAGACCTTCAAGAATGCTCTTACTACCCTCCCGATGGGCGGAGCGAAGGGCGGTTCTGACTTCAACCCTCGCGGTCGCAGCGACGCTGAAATCATGCGCTTCTGCCAGGCCTTCATGACCGAGCTCTGGCAATGTATCGGTCCCGATCAGGATATCCCTGCGGGCGACGTAGGAGTAGGCGGACGCGAAATCGGATATCTCTACGGTATGTATAAGAAACTCGCCCGCGAGTACAATACGGGCGTCCTCACCGGAAAGGGCTCTACCTGGGGCGGTTCCGTTCTCAGGCCCGAGGCTACCGGCTACGGCGCTCTCTACTTTACCCAGCACCTCCTCGAGAGGGCTGGTAAGGACCTAAAGGGCAAGAGGATCGCTCTGTCCGGCTTCGGCAACGTAGCATGGGGCGCAGCGAAGAAGGCCGTGGAGCTCGGAGCTAAGGTAGTGACCATCTCCGGCCCCGACGGCGTATGCGAGATCCCCGACGGCATCACCCCCGAAATGATCGACTACATGCTCGTGATGCGCGCCTCGAACCACGACCGCGCCCAGGATATGGTCGACCGTTTCCCCGAAAACACTGTCTTCCACGCCGGAAAGAAGGCATGGAGCGTTCCCTGCGATATCGCGCTGCCTTGTGCGTTCCAGAACGAACTGTCTGAGGACGATGCCCGCGAGCTTGTAGAGAACGGCTGCTGGTGTTGCTGCGAGGTCAGCAACATGGGCTGCCAGCCCGGCGCAATTCACTTCTTCCAGAAGAGCGGAGTCCTGTTCGCTCCCGGTAAGGCGGTGAATGCCGGCGGAGTCGCCACCAGCGGTCTGGAGATGACCCAGAACGCCGAACACATCAGCTGGAGCGGCAAGGAAGTGGACGAAAAGCTCCATTTCATCATGCACAGCATCCACGAACAGTGTGTCAAGTATGGAACCCAGCCCGACGGCTCGATCGACTATGTCAAGGGAGCCAACATCGCCGGCTTCATGAAAGTCGCCACTGCGATGCTTGAGCAGGGTATCATCTGATAGTGTATAACCTTAAATAGTGTATGTCTAACTCTAAATTCAACGTGAAGTTTTGTGTACTTCTTCCTATAGTGTTGATAGTCACAATCTTCCTGTGGGTGATGCCGGTTTCCTGGTTCGGAATCGACGCCCTCACCGTAGTGCAGCAGAGGGTCATCGCGTTGTTTGTCTTCGCAGCCCTTATGTGGATTTTTGAGATTATCCCCAACTGGACAACCTCGCTGCTTGTTATTACTATTCTCCTGCTTACGGTTTCGACCAAGGGTATCGGATTCCTCTGCAACCCCGACTTCGGAACCCTGATGAAGCCCGCCCGCATTATGTCGAGTATGGCAGACCCTGTGGTCATGCTCTTCCTCGGCGGATTCGTGCTCGCTATCATGGCGGAGCGCTATGGACTGGATGTCGTCATCGCGCGTGCGCTGCTCTCGCTCTTTGGAACGAGGCCCCAGTTCGTGCTTCTCGGCTTCCTGCTGATCATCGCGGTCTTCTCGATGTTCATGAGCAACACCGCTACCGCGGCCATGATGCTTACGCTCCTCGCCCCGGTTCTTTCGAAGCTGCCGGTAGACGATAAGGGTAAGATCGGCCTCGCGCTCTCGATCCCTGTAGCCGCCAACCTCGGCGGTATCGGAACCCCTATCGGAACTCCTCCGAACGCAACTGCGAAGGGTTATCTCGAGCAGGCCGGAATCGATGTCACCTTCGGTGAGTGGTGTGTCCACATGATTCCTTACGTCCTGATCATGATCCTCGTTGCGTGGATTATCCTCCAGATCTTCTTCCCCTTCAAGACTAAGAGGCTCGTTCTCGAGATCCCCAAGTCCGACAAGAAGAAGGATTGGAAATATGTCGTAGTATGGGTTACCTTCATCGGAACCATCCTCCTCTGGGCCACCGAGCAGATCACTAAAATCAACTCCAATATCGTCGCTTTCGTTCCTCTGGCAGTCTTCACCGCCACCGGACTCTTCGGTAAGGAAGAAATCAAGGAGATCAACTGGAACGTCCTCTGGCTCGTAGCCGGTGGATTCGCCCTCGGATATGCCCTTCAGGACACCGGTCTTGCAAAGGTCCTGATCGAGGCTATCCCGTTCGGCCAGATGCCTGTCGTTCTCGTTATCGTAGTCGCAGGTCTTGTCTGCTACTTCCTTTCGAACTTCATCAGCAACTCCGCTACCGCGGCTCTGCTTATCCCTATCCTTATCGTCGTAGCATCCGGCCTTGCGGATCCTTCCGCTCCGAGCAACGCATCGTTCCTCGCCTTTGGCGGAACTCAGGCAATGATCATCTTCATCGCTACCTGCGCCTCCCTCGCCATGCTCTTCCCGATCTCGACCCCTCCGAATGCCATCGCATCCTCGACCGGTCTTGTCGAAACAAAGGATATGGCCCGCGTCGGTATCGTGATCGGTGTTGTAGGTTTCATCTTCGGATTCTTCTGGCTTACTAAGATTTTCCCGTTCTAGTATGAAAAAGTTATTTTTCGCTCTGGCAGCGCTTCTTGCAGGAACGCTTGCTTTCGCTCAGGAAACTCAGCCCGAATACGGTTACAAGCAGACAGGTTTCCAGAAAGGGCCTAAGGTTGGCGGTTATATCATCGGCGGTTACAAACACTCCGATAAAGACGGCGCCAACGGCGGCCCCGGTTTTACCTGCAGGCTCATTCGTCTCTACGCAGACGGAACTATTTTTGATGATTTCAAGTACAGGCTTCAGCTCCAGGTCAACGGCGCCAGCCCCCACACCAAGGACTTCTACCTTGAGTGGGCAAAGTACAAAGCCTTCTCAGTAAAGATCGGTCAGTTCAAGAGGGCCTTCACCTTCGAGAACCCTATGAACCCCTGGGATGTAGGTGTAGGTGACTACTCCTTCCTCGTCCAGAAATTCGCAGGAATGGGCGACCGTCTCGGCGAAGCCAATATGGGCGGCCGTGACCTCGGTGTCCAGATCCAGGGCGACTTCCTCCCGATCGGAGACGACAAACACACCCTCCTCCACTACCAGCTCGGTCTCTGGAACGGCCAGGGTATCAACGCCAACGATAAGGACAAGAAGAAAGACATCATCGGAACCCTCCAGGTCCAGCCTATCAAGGGCCTCAAGGTCGGTGTGTTCGGATGGGCCGGCAACTGGATCGACGCTACCGGAACCAACTGGGCCCGCGAGCGCGTCAGCGCCGGTGTCTTCTACGACAAGGACAACTGGACCGTCAGAGCCGAGTACGCCGCATCAGTAGGCGCCGAGACCCGTCAGAACGGAAACCAGACCGCAGACGCTCTCTACCTTACTGTAGGAGTTCCTGTACAGGACTGGTTCAAGGTCTACGCAAAGTGGGATGAGTATCGCGGAGATGCTACTTCAGCAACTGCCCACGACATGTATTCTGTCTGCGCCAACTTCCGCCTCCACAAAAACCTTAACTTCCAGCTCGAGTACCGTCACCACGAAGATCAGAACCTCGCGGTTCCCGGTTTCAATGAGCTCTGGTTCCTGACCTACGTAAGGTTCTAAAAAGCCGATTTTGGCAGATACTTCACGAAGCCGCGGGTTTGCTCCGCGGCTTCTTTTTTTGTCCCCTCCCCGGCGGGGATTGCGGCATTTTTGGCGCAGTCGGCTTTTTGGGACTTTTCGCCTTCGGCCGGGAACTCCCTCGCGCGGGACTCGTCTCGCAAGTCTGCGACTTGCTCGCTCGGACCCTTCCATTGCTATCTTCGTCCTCGCTACGCTCGAACTCGCTATCAACGGACACCTCCCCGCTCCCCGTGGCCGCGGGTGGCCCTCGAGGGAGTCCCCGCTCCTCCGGCTATTTCATACGGGGGAAGCGTCCTTCCCCCTAGCCCCTTTCGGCCTTCCTCCCTTTCCGTATTTGTCTTCGCCAAATACCCGGGCCGGCCGGTCGGCTGATGCCGACGCCGTCGCTCCGCTCCTCTAAGGCACTCGCACCCCCTCACTACCGTTCGAATATATATTCGTTAGCCCCCGGCAGGGAAGTTGTCGCGAGGGGTTGGACCTCATTGTTTGCTATGTCGCCGAGCCCGCGCGTCTTTAAAAATTGGGTCTGATTTTTCGGCGAAGGGAACTTGAATGATTG
>ONOI01000007.1 GCA_900319375.1 uncultured Bacteroidales bacterium
CGGTGTTTTATGCAATATATGTGGTGGTCCCGGACAAGATGTGGCTGCGCCTCTCGGTAGGAACAATCCTTCTTGGGGGATACGGCGCCCTGATAGTAATGGATCTTAAAAAACGTAAAAGATGAAAAATATTTTTTTAATGACAGTTCTTGCCGGAGCGGCTCTCCTGTCTGTAGGATGCGGAGGCGGAGCGGCAAAGCGCGCCGCCGCAGAGAAAGCGGCAGCCGAAGCGGCGGAAAAATCACAATTAGACTCTATGGCACAAGCAGAAAAGGCAATCAAAGTCAGCGAGCAGCTGGCCAACCTCGCGGAGGAGCCCGTATTCGACATCATCACAACTATGGGCACCATCCGTATCAAGTTGTATTCAGACACCCCTAAACACAAAGCCAATTTCGCAAAACTCGCCCTTGAGGGATTCTACGATGGAATTCTCTTCCACAGAATCATCAACGGCTTCATGATCCAGACAGGAGATCCTCTGACCAAAGACATGAACAACAAACACCTGTTCGGAACGGGAGGCCCCGGATACAATGTCCCTGCAGAGTTTGTCTCTGCCCACAGACACATCAAGGGAGCTCTTGCGGCAGCCCGTCGCGGAGACGCCGCCAATCCCCTTAAGGAATCGAGCGGTTCTCAGTTTTACATCGTTCAGGACCCCCGTACCTGCGCTCAGCTTGACGGCGCCTATACCGTCTTCGGAGAAACTATCGAGGGACTTGATGTCATTGACAAAATAGCCAGTGTAGAGACCGATCCTCGCGACTGCCCGATCAGCCCGGTAAAGATTGTAAAAATCGAACTTGTAAAATAACTTGAAAAATAATTGCCGTGTCAGGATTTTTGGCACGGCAATTGTAATAAATGAAAACCGAATAGTTTTTTCATAGGTTAAATTTAGGTTAGAATAAATGCCGGTCCAGATGTGAAATCTCGACCGGCATTTCTTGTTGTTATTGTTTCCAGGTAAGGTCTACAGAAGAAAGTTCCTTGGCAAAGGCTTTAAGATTCTGGCTGAATTTTAAGACGGTTGATTTTCTCGGCTTGGAAGTGCCGTTGATATAATGGCTCAATTGGCGCTGATTAATACCAGAAATACGTTCAAGCCCAGCAAGACTTAATGCGTATTCATAGTATTTAAGAAAAGAAGGGATATCATACGAGTAATTGAACTCTAGATCTTCTATTTGTCTTCCTTCTTCTTCAAAAATATCTCTCATTTCAGAATACGCTTCAAGCAGATCCTGTTTTGCTTCCTCAACGGTCCTTCCAAGTCCGTTCAAACCAAATTCCAACTCTGGGGCTTCCATCACTGCCGAATAGACATATTCCCCTTCGTTTACCCTTCCTATAATAACTTTTACTTGTTTCATAATTGGATCCCTGACTGCTTAATAATATCCTTTAATGTTCCGATATATACTTCTTCAGCGTCATGTCTCCCGACCGGAAATCTTCTGCCAGTAATAGGGCTATACCATATTTCGTGGTTCGAGCCCTGTCTAATAACGATACAACCTTGCCGGTAAAGGAGCCTTCGCAATTCACTATATTTCACAGCAAAAGTATTAAAACTAATATTAATTTCAAAATATAACCTGAACTATCTCAAGATATTCTGTCTGTCGAGGAAGCGGTAGCCGGCGGCTTCGAGAAGGTTCCGGACCGAGATGTCCCTGGCGCCTTCGAGGTCGGCGATAGTCCGGGCGACTTTGATTATACGGTAGTAGGCCCTCATAGAGAACTGCATTTTTACTACAAGCTGCTGCATCGTTTCCTGGCATTCGGGAGATAACTTACAGTAGCGTTCGATCTGACGGTTGTTCATCTCGGCGTTGCAGTTGATACCCTCTTCGGCGAAGCGCAGCCGTTGGATTTCGCGCGCTTTCAGGACCCTGGCGGCTACTTCAGCGGATGATTCGCGAGGATGAGAGGAGCGTTCCGCAATAGCAGTAGGAGATATACTGCGAACCGTTACCTGCAGGTCAATTCGGTCCATTATAGGGCCGCTCAGGCGGGAAATGTACGTCAGGCGCTGAGTAGGAGTACAGGTACACCTGTCGCCCTCTCCATAGTAGCCGCAGGGGCAGGGGTTTGATGCGGCAACCAAAGTGAAAGAAGCAGGATACTCCACCTTAGTCTTAAGGCGGGAAATAGTGACCTTGCGGTCTTCCAGCGGGCCGCGCAGGGCTTCGACCGTGGACTTGGGCATGTGGGCGATTTCGTCGATAAAGAGAACTCCGGAGTGGGCCAGCGAGACCTCCCCGGGAAAGACTCCGTCGCCGCCTCCGCCTCCGATGATGGCGGGCAGCGAAGCGCTGTAGTGCGGAGCACGGAAGGGGCGCGAGCGCATAAAGCCACATCGGAGGTTACCGCGGCCTGCGACGGAGTATATCTTGCTGGTAACGAGCGATTCTTCCATCGTCAGAGGCGGAAGGATTCCGGCCATGGCTTTCGCCAGCGAACTCTTACCCGAACCCGGGCTGCCGATCAGAATCAGACAGTGTCCGCCAGCCGCAGCTATCTCCACCCCTCTCTTTGCATTTTCCTGGCCGATGATGTCGGCGAAATCCATCTCCGGCGCAGGCGCTTCTTCTTCAATCGGGACCGTCCCGGAAACGAGCAGCGACTCCGCCTCGGGAGAGCCGCTCAGGGCGAGGATCGCGTCTTTCATCGTCCGGACGCCGTAGACGCGTATCCCCTCCAGCTGAGCGGCCTCCATCGCGGAGTCGTAGGGAAGGATACAGCCTTCGAAACCCTCTTGGCGCGCCAGCTCGGCCGTCGGCAATCCCCCGGGAACGCTTCTTACGGTAGCATCCAGACCCAGTTCGCCCATCAGCAGATAGCGACCAAGGTTCGGAAGGCTTTCCTGCTCTGAGGCCGCGATGATACCGATTGCGATCGGCAGGTCGTAGCCAGAACCGTTTTTGTGTGTGTCAGCGGGTGCGAGATTGATGACTATTTTCTTACCGGGAATCCGGTAGCCCTGGCTCTGAAGGGCTGTGACGGTCCTCAGAAGGCTCTCCTTCACGGCGACGTCTGCCAGACCGCAGAGGTGTACCCCGATCCCCAGCGAGATGTCGACCTCAACGGTCACCCCTATAGCATCTATGCCTATACATTTAGCTCCATATACGTGTGTCAGCATTTTTTCCTTATCTTTGCGTCGGCAAGAGTCAACCTGCCGCCCTGAAATGAATCACGAAATCAAGATATCCAACCTGTCGGAGATAGGCTCCGCCGCAAGAGAGTTCCTCTCTCAGACCGCGGGACGCAACCTGATTGCCTTCTACGCGCCCATGGGAGCCGGAAAGACAACCTTCACTACCGCCATCTGCCATGAACTGGGAGTTCGCGACGATGCCGTCAGTTCTCCGACCTTCGCTATCGTGAACGAGTACCGCGCCTCGAACGGAGAGTCGGTTTATCACTTCGACTTCTACCGTATCGAGAAAGAATCGGAGGCCCTGGATATCGGCCTTTACGATTATCTCGACAGCGGCTGTCTGTGTCTGATGGAATGGCCGGAGAATATCGAAGACTTGCTTCCTGAAGAGACGCTGAAGGTCAGCATCTCCGTTCTCGAAGACGGCTCCCGCCTGCTGCGCTGGGAAGACTAATCCTGCGCCTCGACATATATCCCCGTCAAATATCCATTGAAGTCCAGGGCCATCCGGGAGTTTCCTCTCTTCCATATAAAAGGAGGCGAACCGTCTGTAGAACTGCAGGCAAGATAAATCTGTCCGCCGTACTGCATCGCACAGCGCACGCTCTCGAAGCGAACCCCTTCGATACGCTCTTCGCCCGCGCCTCCGAACCCGCAGACAGACAGTTGCTCCATATTCCGAGTAAAAGTTATGTGGACGGAAGGCTCGCAATCAAAGTAGTGATACGAGCCGCTCCCGCCGCCTTTAAGCCACTGTTCGTCTCCCTCACAAACCAGCTCGGCCGGCATTCCATATGCCTGGGCGACCATATTGACCACGACCTCGCATTCACCTCCGGCCCCATACAGTTCCGCCGACCTGAATCCGAAACCAACCCTCCCTTCATACAGTATTTGCCTTTCTGAGCAAGACAGCACCCATCCGTCTCTGCTGCTCTCCAGGTACCATATCTCGCCCCCGGACACGGTCACGGCAAGAAGATTACCCCCGAAAGGGGAGGTGAGCGCGAAGTCGTCTCCGTCTTTTACCAGATAGCGAAGCGTTTTTCCTCCTACGCTTAGGGAGTAGTCGAAGTAGAGATGATCTTCATCCAAATACAACCGTCCCGGAATACCGCTTGTTTTAGAGAACACCGCCTCCCCGTTTTTTCTCAGGGCGAAGCCGTCTCCCTCGCGACTGACCCCCAGCGTCCAGAGCCCGTCCTTCCGCCTGATCATCGTTCCTATATACTCTCTGGCCTTAAAAGAAAACTCTCGGACCCCGTTCTTATAAACAACAGTTTCCTGTCCCTCGGTTAACGCAATAAACATATCAGACCCAATCAGGAAGTGTTTGTCTGCATCTACTGCATCAGCCCCAAGCGTATAATCAAAGAGCCTTAACCCGTCTTCGAACACTGCGAAAACTGGTGACTCAGAATCGGGGTTCTCCACCCCGCAGGCATATATTCTGGGAGGTATCTCCGGTTCCTCGAAGGCCGGGGGAGCAGCAAGAGAATCATTCAAGCCCAAAGAGTCTGACCCCGGTCCGGCAAAACTGCCCGCGACAGGAACGGTTTCTCTCTTAATATTGCGACACATAGGATCTCCGCGTCTGAGGCTGATAGCCCCCGGTCTGTCTGAGCAGGAAGCCAGGAAAAATAGCGATATAAGGATAAAGCGTTTCATAGCGTGAAAGTTCGTTTGGGACAAAGGAAAGCAAAGCTCCGTCACAGGACAAATCTTCCGTCACATAAGTACATTTTTTTCAGAAAAGAATTTTTTTCATACCTTTGCCCCCGAGGAAAAGCCTAAGAGCTTTCCAAGTGTGCTTGGTACCACTATAAAAACAAGAGAAATGAACAAAACAACCTATTCACCAATCTTTCTGGTGTTGGCAATCGTCTTCAACGTCTGCCTCATCACCTCCAATCTATTCGTCCCCAGACTCTGGCAGGTAGGATCGCTGCCGTTCCAGCTCCCTGGCGCCGTAATCCTTTTCCCGATCTCATACATCATCAACGACTGCCTAACAGAAGTCTATGGCTTCAGAAAGGCCCAGACGGTGATATGGACAGGATTTGCTATGTGTCTTTTCGTCACACTGGTCTCCCTGCTCGTCACCAATCTCCCCGCCCCGCTCTTCGAAGACAGCAGGGAGATAGCCGCAAGCTTCGACCGTATCTTCGGCTTTGTCCCCAGGTCGATGGCCGGCTCGCTTCTGGCCTTCGTATTCGGATCTACCATGAACGCGTGGGTAATGTCTAAGATGAAAGTGGCCACCGGCGGCCGCGGCTTCGGCTTGCGCGCGATTCTCTCATCGCTCGCAGGCGAGCTTACCGACTCGCTTATCTTCATGCCCATCGCTTTTGCCGGCATCCTTCCCGCAAAAGTGATCCTCACCATGATGCTGACCCAGGTGACTGCAAAGGTCCTTTATGAGATTATCATTCTTCCTGTCACAACCATCGTCGTACGCAAGCTCAAGCAGCGCGAGGGCATCGATACCTACGACAGAAACATTTCGTACAACCCCTTCAATCTCGCAGAATAGCAATGTCAAAAGAAAGAGAACGCGGGCAGCTCAGCGCCCTCGGCAACGCAACTGAATATACCTGGGAGTATGCTCCCAACCTTCTTGAGACTTTCGATAACCTTCATCAGGACAACGACTACTGGGTAAGGTTCAACTGCCCCGAGTTTACTTCGCTCTGCCCGATCACCGGCCAGCCTGATTTCGCGGAAATCCGAATCTCGTATATTCCGGACGTCAAGATGGTAGAGAGCAAGAGCCTTAAGCTGTACCTTTTCAGCTTCCGTAACCACGGCGATTTCCACGAAGACTGCGTCAACAAGATTATGAAGGACCTCATCAAGCTGATGGATCCCAAGTATATCGAGGTAACCGGCCTGTTCACCCCTCGCGGAGGTATCTCCATCTTCCCTTACGCCAACTATGGCCGTCCGGGGACGAAGTACGAGAAACTCGCCGAGCAGCGTTTCGCTACCCACGAGTAGGTACCTCTCGAAGAAAAAGTGTATCTTTGCCGCCGTAAAACTTTTAAACTATGGCTGAAAATCTGAATATTGGTCTCTGCTGCGACGCTTTCCCGCCGGTAATGGACGGCGTTTCTGTCTGCGTGGAGAATTATGCGTATTGGCTCCAGAAAAAGGTAGGAGGCGTAGGAGTTATTACCCCCAGCGTCCCCTCCGCCGATTATAGCAAGTGTGATTACGAAGTCCTGGGTTATCCCTCGATTCCGGTCCCGTTCCGCCACCCTTACGTCACCGGAATGGCCGAGATGGACCCGGTCTACCTGAGCCGGCTGCTCCAGCGTCAGTTCAAGCTGGTCCATGCCCACTGCCCGTTCAGCTCGGGCAAGGCGGCGCTTCGTATCGCGAAGGTCCAGAATATCCCTATCGTAGCTACCTTCCACTCCAAGTATCGCGACGACTTCAAGCGCGTTATTAAGAGCGGGCTCGTGGTCGATGAGATCATTAAAACAATCGTTGCCTTCTATCAGCAGGTAGACGAAGTCTGGGTTCCTCAGGAATCAGTAAAGGAAGTAATCTACGACTATGGCTTCAAAGGCGACGTTGAGGTTGTAGACAACGGAAGCGACCTCGTTGCCGATTACTCAGACGAGTATTTTGCGAGCGTCCGTGATGAACTTGGAGTCGGAAGGGATGAATTCGTCCTTCTTTTCGTTGGCCAGCATATATGGGAGAAAGGAACCCGCTTCATAATCGATACCCTCGAAAAGATCAAGGACCTGCCCTTCAGGATGTTCTTCGTCGGGACCGGCTACGCTGCCGGCGATATGAAGAGAATGGTCCATGAAAAAGGCCTCGACGACAAGACCACCTTCGTGGGAGTCCTTACAGACCGCGCCCAGATAAAGAAATACTACGCAGTGGCAGACCTGTTCCTATTCCCGTCGCTCTACGACAACGCTCCGCTCGTTGTCCGCGAGGCCGCCGCGCTCCACACTCCGGCCGTGATGATAAAGGATTCTACCGCCAGCACCATCCTTCAGGATGGATTCAACGGCTTCCTAATCGAAAACAGCATCGAATCCTTTGAGAATACCCTGAGAGGCCTCGCCGCCGATCGCGACCATATCCGCCTCGCCGGCATCGAAGCCTCACACACTATCGTTCGCAGTTGGGAAAATGTCGTAGATGAGGTCCTCACCCGCTACCGCGACCTGATTGCCCGCAAGAAATTGTTCTAAACCAACGGTTGCGTCAGAACCGTTGACTGTATCGCAGAGTAAGAGTGGGGGTGTATAGCCCCTCGGGCCAACTATGTCGATAGATTGATCCTTCTTCTCTTGTTATTTCGACGTTATGAACAATGCTATGCTGAATCAGGCATCCTATGGCCAGCGAGCGTTTTTTGTTAATGTTCCAACCAATTTGTGGCTCAATGAATAGCCCGCTGTAGGCCGTGTCTTTTAAATCACCGGGCAGTAATCCTTGGATGTATAAACCGATTAGTCCGATTGCATATCCAGCATCCACATTTGTGAAAAAATAGCCTGTACTATAACCCAAGCGGACGAATAGTGGAACATCAAAATCCATACAGTAATTTTTCTTAGTCGCGGATCCATTTGTGGTGGTATACTGAAAACAAGGAAGGGCTATGCGCCATCCAATTCCAGCTCCAGCGTTTAAGTCCGCCCCGAGATCGTATTGAAGGACAAGAGTGGTGCCCACAGAGGTTAGGGGTCCCTTACCTAATCCATATCCCAAATTATATTCTATGGAATAAGATAAGCGACTCTGGGCATATAGTGCCCCACACAACATACATAATATAATTATACATGCGGACTTCCTCATAATGTGGATCGTTGTGACTTATTTCAGATTATACATAGTGTGAAATACACAGTGGAGCGTCTCTTCCCGGTATGGGACAGGAGCAAGAGGATCTGCAAGTTTGTTATTTATCCACTGAAGATACATAACCACCTTTACTGGGATAGTGATTTCAAAATTTACCCTTTCTTCTACCACTTTATGCGTCTCTGTCGGAATACTAAATATTATGGAATGACCAAGGATACAGCCATAGTCGATCGGTATCTCCATCAAAGGGTCTATGAAGTTTTTACCATTATTAAGGCCCGCTAGATTACTGTTGGGCAGCACTGGCTTTTTTGTCCCATTCGTTGGATAATAATTCTGGCAATATGGGGCGAGATTCTCCCCTGCCGGATGACCTGCGAATGGCTTATCGGCGACGAGAGTCATACCTCCGCAGTATAGAATGGTAACCACATCCGGGGCGGTATAGCTTTCTTCCGGATTATGTAACAGATAATTCTGATCGTTATAAGCCTTTTTGATTAAAGCTTCATTCTCTCCGAACGAGGAGAATAATTCCTCTGACGGAATACACCGAGGGTGCGTGGAATATGTTCGACTATCGTCTATTTCACAATTTGACAAGTCGAGTAAGAGAGCGAACTTATATCTTCCGTCACAGGTCAACTGGTAGCCACTTCTTTCGTGAAGGGTAGAGATCAACTCAGTGCTGGAGAGACATTCCCCAGGGATAAAGTAAGAAACAGAGGGGTACTCCGGGGTTGCCGCCCCAAAATGCATCTTACACGAGCTGATGGCGCATAAGGCCGCTGCCATTAGCGCCCACAAACAATTATTTTTAATTAACTGAGAAGTCATAGATCATTTTTATATAGTAATTGTAGTCATAAGTGCCTCCATTACTGACCGTCCAACCTGCCGTTAAACTGTACCACCCATCATTAACAGGATTACTCGAGTTCCATTGTGTACTCCATCCCCAATTAATTTTAATTTTGCTTATGTATGGGTCTGAATATGTATAAGTCGTATACTCGTGGGGTGGTATATCGTACATTTCAAAAGGGGATACCGGGCCATCAATTACATAGTAGTAATGAGAACAATACATTGTACGCTTTCGTAGGTATCCATCTATCACAAAACAATGAATGTCACCATCTAGAGGGACTAGCAAATCTGACGCAGATACGATAATCGGTAATTGTTGTTGGAGATTGTTTTTAACATAATTCTCATTGTAGTCGCCGTGCGTGCAATTGATGCCGAAATACTCAAATACGTCTGTTTTTAAGTTTGCTGGAATTGCCCATGAATAGCGGTAAGAGCCGATTGCGCAGTAGTGCATATTGACCAATTCGCCTACATATCCTATAAGTAAGCCTTCAGCCGTGCTAGTTGTTTGTCCTGCCCTGCTACATGTATCCATTGATGCCCATATCGTACTATTAAAATCGTCAAACAACCGGAAATAATTATTAATGTCCCCTACGCAGTAACCCGTGCTGCACATCTGTGCCGGTTGCCCGAGCTTATAATGCAAATAATGAAGAACTTGTGCTCCAGCAATTGCTACACATCCGGCTAAAGCGCGGTCGGTTGAGCCGACATAATATGGAGAGTATTCATTGTACGGTTCCCTTTGGCTCCATTTTGCAACCAGATGATCTATACTATCATAAGTTTCTTGTTGAGTATAATAATCTACTTCCCAGTGACCGGGAGGAGGGTCGCGCAAGATGGGTTCTTCTTGTCCTTCAGATTCAGGGGGGAATATAGGCTGTGACCCGGACCAGAATTGTCTATTTGCACGAATCTCTTCTGCAGTAAAAGATAATTCCTGATCTGAAGCACGTTTCACCCTGGCAATGTCCTTGGCCATACAGTCTACCCATATTGCCGTAGCAGGGTTGCCCTCTTCCAACGAAAAATATCCTTTGTCGCCTTCGGCTAGAATCGCGGGTGTGCGTTTATCCGAGGAGTATATCTTCCAACCGCCATTTTTGAAATTAACGATATACAAGAGTGTGTCCGATTCGTCTCCCGTGTACACGGTAAGATCATATTCTGGCGCGGCGGATTTCAACGTCTGGATGTCAGTTGAAAGCAAAACATCAAGATCTTTTTTCGAAACAGCATTGTTCGAAGACATTTGGTTGTTGTTATGAATCACAAAATGCTGCTTTTCATTGTTATAAATAGGGTCTGAAACACTCTTCATGCAAGAGCATACAGCAATGGTGATAAATAAGAGAAAGAAAGACTTTTTCATAACAAAAGGATTATTAAATAGCTATTCCAAGGTGGAGGCCAAAGGTGGTTCCAAGGCTAAGGCCGACGAAGGCGTTGGACTTGCCCCAAAGGCTGAAGGCGATACCTGGTTGCCACGCGAACCACCAGGACCATGTGTTGGCCACATCCGGGCCATCGACCCCGGGGACATACCAGTTGCTTAATTGATAGAGATATCTGCCGCCGCAGGAGAAATCGCTGTACAGGAATATTCCCTGTCTATGGCCGAGCGGGACGTAATGTCGATGATAAAGATAGGCCGTCATACACTGGCCGGTAGGGCGCTCCTGAGGCTCAGGCCCGAAGATAAGAAACGCCTGTCCCCAGCCGCCTCCTATTCCGAATACTTTATTGGGGCTGGTGCGTATACCGGCTGTAAGGTCGATGGATCCTTGAAGAAACAACACATTAGTCCTCAGGGAGAATTCCGGCCTCCATTGTTTGCGTCCTTCGGAGGAGAAATGGTACTTCACACTGCTGAAATAGTCGTCCAACAAGAATACCGGCTGATCGAAATCCAGTTTGGCACCAACAATGGCGGTGGTGTCTGAACTTTGTGCGCCGGCGTACACGCAACTTGCAATTGAAATCAGTATGATAAATATGCGTTTCATTGATCTATCGTTTTTCAAACATATGGTGAAGTTCATTGAGCGATGCGCTTCCTTCGAGATAAATGATGGTTATTGCTTCTGCTCCCGCAGTTTGCTTCAGCTGATAGCATAGGTAACGGTTAACTCTCTTAAAAGGTTGCAACTCCACCATAGCGTAAATAAGACGATCTCCGTCATATTCCGTTTCAGCCGAGACAGCATTATCAACATCCAGTTCGATTATCCCCGCAATCTTAGTGGCGGTGACTTCGTCAACCTGGACCTTAATACTGTGGAAATAACTCAGCTTATATGTTGACATGCTCTCACCGCGCACCTCAGTCTCTATCATCCTATTTGAGGGCACTACCTTACCGCGGAATACGGCATTGCAATTCAGCCCCCTCTGCGCAAACGCGGAGAAAGAGAATAGAATGAGAACTGCTAAGCAAGCCAACTTTTTCATCGTAGTAACTAGTTAGCCGATTTACCAAAGAAATCAGAGAGGGAAGACTCTACGGAATTCATTATGGCTCCGTCGTCATTAATTTTTTCCCCATAGTAATAACTGACACATATGTCTTTCTCCTGCATCAGCCGAGCGTCTCGTATATTAAGGCCTATAATAGCCACCAGGACGGCACATGCGACAACTGTGGCAAATGAGTATGCGCGGATAGTGCGCACTCTTTTGGCTTCTCTCTCTCTTCCGATGGACAAGTAGCCCATGACACCGCGTATTTCATCGAATTCCGGGTCGGTGGTGGAAGCGACGTATTGGGACAGCTCCCGCTCCTCTCCGGGTGTGGTCTCGGCCTCCCAATATCGAAGCATCAATTTCAGGTATTTTTCTTTATCAGTCATCTTTAAGTGCTTTTCTTAGTGTTTTGCGGGCCCGGGAGAGTTGCATCCTCACAGCCGGAGCTTCCATCTTCAGTTCTTTTGCTATCTCCTCGAGTGTTCTGCCGCCGTATTCTTTTTCTTCAAGTATATATCGTTGGATATCAGTAAGTTCAGAATGTATCCTTTGCCTCACTTCTTCAAAAGCCAGTTCCCGGTATTTGGTATCTGGAGTATCGTCGGGATAATCGGCAGATAAAGGGAGCCTACGTTTTTTTCTTCGCTCATTAAGGCTCGCATTTCTCGTAGCGCGAGATATCAACGCCTCTGCTTCTTTTTCTGACCGTATCGGATACTGTTTCTGCCATAGGCGTACAAAGACATCCTGGAGGATGTCCTCGGCATCGTCATAGTCCGAGAGCATCCGGCCGTAAATCCGTTTAAGCCGAATCCGGATCCGGATAAACGCATTCGTCAATAAGTCCGCCATTGCTGCAGCAAAAACAATATGATAGGTAAGAATCTACCTATATAACACGGGAAATGTAAAAACGTAACTCTACCTCAACCACTTTTCCGGGTCCTGGGGATCGGTGGATTTCCAGAGCTGGAAGTGGAGCTGGGTTTCTCCGGAGATGGTATCGACAGTACCGAGGATGTCTCCTACCTTTACTTTGTCTCCGGTACCTACGCGGACATCGCGCAGCTTACAGTAGAAGGTATAATAGTCTCCGTGCTGGACCAGTACGCACTGATTGTATCCCGGCATTACCGCTACATTCTTTACAGTACCGGCAAAGACCGCTTTGACCGGTTCTCCGGCTGCGGTAGCTATGTTGCAGCCGTTGTTGAAGGGCAGCTGGACGTTGGTGTAGACGGGATGATTGTGCTGGCCGAACTGACCTACTACAGTGCCCTGAACCGGCCATGGGAGTTTACCCTTATTGCCGGCGAACTCGTTTGAAAGTTTCACGTCGGCAGGGTTCTTGGGACTGCTCTTGCCGGTAGTCGTACCTTTCTTTGAGGAGCTCTTTCCGCCCCCGGCCTGTTTCTGGACAAATTCCCTGATGGATTTGTTGAGCGCTTCCGCTTCTTTCTGCTTTCTTGCGAGCTGCTTCTGGAAATCGGCTTTGTTGCGTTTGAGCTTGTCTACCATCGCCTTTTCGCTTTTCTCGTCTGCCCTGAGGATCTTCAACTCGTCCGAACGGGCTTTGAGCAGCGACAGCTCTTCAGCGTGAAGAGAGTCGAGAACTTCCATCTGCCTTTCCAGGTGGGCTTTCTGGTCCCTGATGTCGCGGGCCTGGGCGCGCATATCCTCGGAGACGCTGTGGAGATAATTGTAACGCCGAAGTATCTGGCCGAAATCTTTTCCGGAGAAGATGTAGGTAAGCCACATTTTCGTGTCCCGGTTAGTGTAAGCCTTACGGATAAGGAGTTCGTAGGCATCCAACATCATTTCGTAGCGCTCGGAGGCTTTCGAAATGTCTTTTTTCTTCTGGCCGATACGCCTGTTGGTTGAATCGATCTGTTTCCCAAGCTCTGCCGTCAGTTCCTTTCCGGCATCAATCTTTTTACGTGTGAGGGTGAGCTGAGCAAGAGCGTCTGAACTTTTCGCTTCATTCGCCTTGATCTGCTTGTCGAGGTCGGCTATCTCTTTCTGGACTTTGGAGAGCTTTTTCTGCATACCGGCCTTGGTCTCTCCGAAAGCGGGAGACGCAAGAGTCAACATCAAGGATATAAGGCAGAACAGGCGTTTCATTTCTGGCGGGATTTCGCTTCGTAAAGGGATTTGTAATACAGCGCCAGCTCTTTCTCTCCGAGAGCCTCCAACACCATCGAATAGTGTCTGAGGACAGCCTCGTCTTCCTTGCCTCCATAGATGATGGCCCTCTTGAACCAGGTCTTGGCTTCGGCAGGGCGCTTAAGAAGGTAAAGGATATAGCCGTATGTATCAAGGTAGCTTACATTGTCCGGTTCGCCCTCGACCGTCTTGCGGCTCATCTTCTCCGCCTTTGAGAGATTGCGCTTTTCCAGCGACAGGAAGTAAGCGTAATTGTTGAGGGTCATAAGGTTGTCCGGCTCTGCTTTCAGAGCTTTTTCATAAGTACTGAAGGCCTTTGTCTTTCGCCCTATCCGGTAAAGGCAGTCGGCCTTGATACAGAGCAGTTCGACGCGGTTTTCGGGTTTGGTAAACCGCTTCAGCGCCTCGTCGCAGGCGGCGATGACGTCTTTGTCCGTCTTCTCGCGCATTATGATGCTGATCCAGAGCGAGGTCGCAAAGAAATTATCAGGGTTCGAGTCCTTCCACTGCTTGAAATAGCCGATACCCTTTTCCTTCTGCTCGGTCGAATAGAACCATCGGCCTGCAGATACCAGCGAACACGAGTCTGTAGGATAGGTTTGGACGAAGGTGTCCATTATCCCGTCGATTTGTTTGTGCCAGACCCGGTAGGTTGGACCGTCCAGTCGCTCGACCACCTTCTGAAGGTAGTTGCCCTTGATGTTCACATCCAGGGAGTTGGCCCTTACAAAAGACTCCACGGTCGAGAAGTATCCCAGATAATTGCCTGTCTTATAACACAGCTCTGCCTTCCCATACATTGCCGGAGCATAGTCTTCATCTGCCGCAATAGCCTCTTCGAAATAGCGCAGCGCCAGCGAATCGTTCCGCTCGACCACCCATTCGTGTTCGGCAAGCTTCGTAAGAATATAAGGCGAACGGTACTTGCGAGGGAAGAGCCGGGCCATCTGAAGGTGGAGCGAATCGGCGCTTTCCGCCAGCCCCATATAGGTGTAGGCCGTATAGAGCTGTTCGTAGTAGTCGCTGTTGCGGGGGTCGAGCTCTATCGCACGCTCGAAATCGGCCGCCGCTTCCGTGAACTGATTCTGCCCGAGCAAACACAGTCCATGGTAGTACAGAAGCGCATCGTCCGTGCTGTCTGCGGCCATCATCGGCTCCAGGGCCTCCAGCGCAGCCTCATAATAGCCGTCCGCTACCATCGCGGCGATGTCTGACACGTCGGTGGCGAGAGGCTCATACGGGCCCGGCGGGTCCAGGATTTCCTGGGCGCGAAGACCGAGAGAAAACGCGAGCGCCGCGAGGGCGGCTATAAGGGTTCTGCGAAGCATGTCCCACAAAAATACGATAAAATGCTTACTTTTGTATAGAAGTAATTTCGATGCGCATGCAACTTTTTAAGAGTAAGTCGCATCTTAATACGTGGTTGGAAGACGCAAAGTCCGGCGACCGTCGGGCCCAGAAAGCGATCTACGACATGCTGGCGGACAAAATGTTCGCCGTTTGTCTGCGCTATATGGGGGACCGCGACAGCGCTCAGGACGTGCTGCAAGACGGTTTTGTTACCCTCTTCAGTAAGTTGGATACCTACCTGGGCGAAGGCTCTTTCGAGGGCTGGGCCCGCAAGATCTTTGTAAACACTGCGCTGATGTCCCTGCGAAAACACGACGTTTTGAAGCAGAGCGACGACGTAGACGAGGCGCGCGGCATAATAGCCGACACCCCTTCGGCTACGGCTCAGATAGGGTACAAGGAGTTGCTGAAGATGGTAGCCGCCCTGCCTCCCGGCCTGAGAACCGTATTCAACATGTATGTGATAGAAGGCTACTCACACAAAGAAATAGGTGAGGCCCTCGGTATCTCGGAAGTTACGTCCCGCTCGCAGCTGCAAAGAGCCAGGGTGACGCTGCAGAAAAAGATCAAAGAACAGTATTAAGATGCGAAAAGACACAAATAAAGATCTCGACCTCCTCTTCAAGGAGGGGCTTGAAGACGCCGCGGTGAAAGCACCGCGCGGCGCCTGGAAGGCAGTGTCGGCGCGTCTGGACTCAGCGGCTCCGGCCGCCGCAGCCGCACCCAGGCGGTCATGGCTACTCTGGGGCGCGCCTGCGTTTGCTTTTGCAATGGCGGCTCTTGCCGCTGTCTTCTTTGTAGGCAATACCGAAAAAACTATCATACAATCAGGCGAAGAACTCATCACCGTCGCCCCTCAGCCGTCAGGCCCGGTCGCTCAGGTGGAAGAGAGCAGCGTAGCTGTCCCCTCAAGAGAGTCCCGCGCAGGTTTCGTCCCTAAAGAGATCCAGGCTCCCGATCAGATTGCAGTACTTCCTGAAAACTATGCGGAAGAAATTGTGGAGGCGCCGGTAGCTGAGTCCGAGAAGCCGGTCGTTTCCGAGCCGGAAGCCGAAGGCGAAGTAGCCCCGGCTCCCGAAAAGCAGGAGACAAAGTGGGAGGATCCATTCACTCAGATGGAAGCCGAAGATGCGATGAACGCTAAAAAGACCAGCCGTAAGGCTGCGATTAAACTCGGCGGAATCGTAGGCGGAAACGACGCACACTTCAACAGCGCCAGACCCGCCTTCTCCAGCGGCCTTCCTTCAGAGGGAATTCAGGAAACCAGCGTATCCGTGTACGGTATTCCTGTATCGCTGGGAGTCAGCGCCCGCTATCACTTCGCCGAAAAACTCTCCGTAAGCGCAGGAGTAAACTGGTCGTTCCTCAGCAGAACCTTCAAGGGAAAGTACAAGACAGAAGAAGGACAGTTCACACACAATCTTCAGTATGTCGGTCTCCCCGTCTCCCTGGCTTACGACGTAGTAGACAGCAAGACCCTTCTGTTCTACTGCTATGCCGGAGGAATTGCCGAGAAAGCAATCTCGAGCCAGTACTTCATCTACAATCTCAGCGCTTCTCCCCTCCTCAGCGAGAAGGTTCCTTCTCTCCAGTACGGAGTATTCGGAGGTATAGGAGTGGAGTTCAGGGTATCGGACTTTATCGGTCTTTATGTAGATCCCTGTGTGAGGTACTACTTCCCCGGAAACCAGCCTAAGAGCATCAGAACGGACAGGCCGCTGATGTTCAGTTTCGAAGCTGGTCTCAGATTCAATCTCTAACCTTATCTGGGCTTTATAAGCTCAACAGCACCAGGACATACATCTTCCTCCACCGGAGTGAGATGTATGATTCTTTGGTTGGGGCTGCCCCTGAAAAGAAGGGTTGTGTCGCGCTGGGCCAGGATGAACGGCCCGTCGACCAGAGTGTCTATGTAAGGCAGCATCTGGGCAAGATGTTCGTCGGCCCGGATTTCCTCGATGGTATAACCCGTCCAACACCAGATGTTCTTGCTGGTCTCGGCCTTGATCCTGCGGGCAAGTTCCGTGAAAGCCTCTACCTGGCAGAATGGATCCCCGCCGGTGAATGTGACATTGGACATGGAATCGGCCTTGATGATGTCCATCAGTTCGTCGATTTCCATCCAATGGCCGTTGTTGATGTTCCACGACTGCGGGTTATGGCAGCCCGGGCAGGCATGGTTACAGCCGGCACAGTAAATGGCCGTACGGAAACCGGGTCCGTCGGCCATTGTCTGATGAACTATGTCCAGTATGCTTATTTTCACTTGTGGACTACGCGGTCTTTGAGTTCAGCGAGTTTGGCGCTGTTCCACCTGTTGGTTGTTCCGACCAGATATCCGGTGATACGCTGGAGAGTATCGATGTGGTGGCCGTGGCAGTGAGGACATTCGGAGAGACCCTCTGTACTGTCTTCGTAGCCGCAGTCGAGGCAGCGGTTGCGGTTGTGGTTCACTGAACCGTAACCGATGTCGTACTTGTCCATCAGGTCCACTATCTGCATAATGGCCTCAGGGTTGTGTGTAGCGTCTCCGTCGATTTCTACATAGAAGATGTGGCCTGCGTTTTCGTATTTGTTGTACGGGCCCTCGATCTTCGCTTTGTGTTCGGGAGTGCAGTGATAGTATACCGGAACGTGTGAGGAGTTCGTGTAGTAATCCTTGTCTGTAATACCGGGCAGGATACCGAAGGTCTTCTTATCCCTGCGGGTGAAGGCTCCGGAGAGGCCCTCGGCCGGAGTGGCGAGGAAGGTGAAGTTGTGCTGGAAGGTCTCGGCGAAGCCGTTGATCTTCTCGGCCATGTGGGAGACGATCCTCAGACCGAGATCCTGGGCCTCCTCGCTTTCGCCGTGGTGTTTGCCGATAAGGGCGATCAGACATTCAGCGAGGCCGATGAAGCCGATCGACAGGGTTCCCTGGTTCATCACGCTCTCGATAGTGTCGTTGTCGTCGAGCTTCTCGCTGCCGAGCCAGAGGCCGTTCATGAGCAGAGGGAACTGCTTCTTGAGGGCGGTCTTCTGGAAGTCGAAGCGCTCGTTGAGCTGCTTGGCGGCGATGTCGAGAGCCCAGTCGAGCTTCTGGAAGAATTTCTGGATACGGGTGTCCTTATCCTCGATTCCCATACACTCGATAGCGAGCTTGACGATGTTGATGGTTGTGAAGCTGAGGTTTCCACGGCCGATTGAGGTCTTGGGACCGAACTTGTTTCCATAGACGCGGGTACGGCAGCCCATGGTCGCGACTTCGTGGACATAGCGCTTCGGGTCGTCCGCCTTCCAGGCGTCGTCCTGATTGTAGGTAGCGTCAAGGTTCAGGAAGTTGGGGAAGAAGCGGCGGGCGGTCACCTTGCATGCGAACTTGTAGAGGTCGTAGTTGCGGTCTCCGGGGAGGTAGCTGACGCCTTTCTTCTTCTTCCAGATCTGGATGGGGAAGATAGCGGTGGAGCCGTTTCCGACACCCTCATAGGTAGTGTTGAGGATCTCGCGGATGATGCAGCGGCCCTCGGCGGAGGTATCGGTACCGTAGTTGATGGAGGAGAAGACGACCTGGTTGCCTCCGCGGCTGTGGATAGTATTCATGTTGTGGACGAATGCTTCCATCGCCTGGTGTACACGGCCGACTGTCTGGTTGATGGCGTGCTGCATTGCGCGCTCCTTGCCCTGAAGGCCTACGAGGTCGCGCTTGAGGTAGTCGTCGATCTGGGCGCCCTTGAGCTCTGAGAAGTCTGCGTTCATCAGAGCGCTGACTTTGTCGATTTCTTCCTCATAGGTCTTTCTGACGAAGGGAGCGAGGTAGAAGTCGAAGGCGGGGATAGCCTGACCGCCGTGCATTTCGTTCTGGACGGTCTCCATCGAGATGCAGGCAAGCACCGAAGCGGTCTCGATCCTCTTCGCAGGGCGGGACTCACCGTGACCGGCTTTGAGTCCGTGTTCGAGGATGAGATCCAGAGGGTGCTGGATGCAGGTAAGGGACTTGGTAGGGTAGTAGTCCTTATCGTGGATATGGATATAGTTGCCGGCTACGGCTTCCCTTACATCTTCGGAGAGAAGACACTCGTCTACATATGATTTGGTTGCTTCGGAGGCGAACTTCATCATCATACCGGCGGGAGTGTCTGCGTTCATGTTCGCATTCTCGCGGGTGATGTCGTTGGCCTGGGCATCGATAATCTCCTGGAAGATTTCGTTGGTCTTCGCCTTACGGGCCAGGTTGCGCTGGTTGCGGTAGGCGATGTAGCATCTTGCGACCTCCTTGCGGGGGCTCTTCATGAGCTCCATTTCTACGCAGTCCTGGATTTCCTCGACGCTCATCTCGGTCTTTCCGGACTTCGAGATGGTGTCGGCGATCTTCGCTGCAAGAACAATGTCTTGTCCGGCCTCGGTGATATCCATTGCCTTGAGGATGGCCGCGACTATCTTCTGATTGTTGAACTCGACCTTGCGGCCGTCTCTTTTGATAACAGTTTGTATCATAATGTGGCGAATATTTTAAGTCCTTGCCGATTTAGGAGAGCAAGGAGGGCTTCATTATTTGAATTGGTATATGCAAAGATAGAATAAGCTTTTCCATAAAAAACAGTTTCCGGGATAAAAAGTTATCCACAAAAACCAAAAATCCCTGTTAAGTCATTGACCAACAGGGAAATAGAAAAGCGCCTAAATTAGAAATATTCTAAATCGATAACTCTTTTGTTACTCGTTCAGGCTCTTTTTGTGGATAACTTTTTAATCGGTTACCCAGACCAGTACGTGGCGGTCAAAAGTAAAATAATGGAGTTCGTACTCCTGCTCGTAACCGTCGTCGTCTGTAAAGGTAGCGTCGAGGTCTCCTTCGTCGCGGAAACGGAAATTGTCGAGTTCGATCTGCTCTGCGAAGTCTACGTCGTACTGAGAAGTAAGTTTGTAGATAGCTTCTTTCGCACACCAGTAAATAGCGAGCTGCTCGTTACGCTTATTATCGTCCAGGTCGTCGATTTCGTCTTCCGAGAGGGCTTTTTTCTCCACCGCGGAGAAGTCGCGGTCAAGAGACTCGCAGTCGATACCTACCTCAGCCTCTGTAGAGAGGATGATGGCGACATAGTGTTCGGTATGAGTGATGCTGATATTGGTAGCGTCGTTTTCGATGTACGGCTTGCCGTTGTCGTGGTGAGACAAGTAGACCTTGTCTTCAAACATAGCGTCCAGAAGGGCACGTACTGCCAGCTTCTGTTTTCTTAATGATTCGCTTTTGATGTAGGAAATTTCCTCAAGTTCGTCTGAGGGGATGGACGTCATAGCGCGAAGCTCCGCCTCGCTCTCTGAAATTTGCCAGACGCCGATGCGCAAGTGTACAGGGTCGTCTAGATCTTTTGTAAGAAATAGTGCCATAAAAGGTTTAAAATCCTCCGCAAATATAGTGTTTTTTACTAAATTTGCCTCACCTAAGAGAATTCAAACAATTTCTATATCATTATGAAGTACTTGACTAACGAAAAATTGACCATCGTAGGCGCCGGCGGAATGATCGGTTCCAACATGGCCCAGACCGCGCTTATGCTCGGCCTCACACCCAACATCTGCCTCTATGATATCTTTGAGCCCGGTGTCCACGGTGTAGCGGAAGAAATGTATCACTGCGGCTTCGAGAACGCAAACATTACCTGGACCGTAGATCCTGCCGTTGCGTTTACAGACGCTAAGTACATCGTTTCCTCAGGCGGCGCACCCCGTAAGGAGGGAATGACCCGCGAAGATCTTCTCAAAGGCAACTGCCAGATCGCAGCGGAGTTCGGCGATCTTATCAAGAAGTACTGCCCTGACGTAAAGCATGTAGTAGTTATCTTCAACCCGGCAGACGTAACCGCTCTTACAGCTCTTATCCACTCCGGCCTGAAGCCCAGCCAGCTTACTTCCCTCGCCGCTCTTGACAGTACCCGTCTCCAGAGCAACCTCGCCAAGGAATTCGGCGTGCCTCAGAGCTCGGTTACCGGAGCCCACACCTATGGCGGCCACGGCGAGCAGATGGCAGTTTTCGCCTCTCAGGTCAAGATCGACGGCAAGCCCCTCGCAGAGATGGGTCTCAGCCCCGAGCGTTTCGCCGAGATCAAGCAGAACACTATCCAGGGCGGCAGCGCCATCATCAAACTCCGCGGCCGCAGCTCCTTCCAGAGCCCTGCATACTGCGCTATCAAGATGATCGAGGCTTCGATGGGCGGAGCTAAGTTCACCCTCCCTGCCGGAACCTATGTCAACAACGGCAAGTTCTGCAACGTCATGATGGCCATGCCTACTACGATCGACGCTACCGGCGTTCACTTCGTAGAGCCTACCGGAACCCCCGAGGAACTCGCAGCTCTCGACGCCTCCTACGCACACCTCTGCAAGATGCGCGACGAGATCATTGAGCTCGGCATCGTACCTCCTGTAGCAGACTGGAAGAAAGTAAATCCGAATCTTTAATAATCAAGCGAGTCCTTATGAACCGCTATTTACAGACGCTGGCAGCGGTTGCGCTGCTGGCGTCTTGTGTTCCCGAGACACAATACAAAACGCCTGAGTGGCAAGAGCCCTCTGTAGTACCTCAGGACAGCACCAGCACTGAAATCATCGTGCCGGCAGATACTACTGACGTAACGCCTCCCACCCCGCCGCAGCCTCCGGTTGAAGACGGAACGGGGACGGTTCTTATAATAGGCGGCGGCTCGAGCGGTGTTTGTGCGGCGGTTCAGGCGGCTCGCCTCGGAGTTTCTGTCATTCTGGTTGAGGAAACCCCATGGCTCGGCGGCATGCTTACCTCGGCCGGGGTAAGCGCGACCGACGGCAACCACAAAATGCGCCAGGGCTTGTTCGGCGAGTTCGCCGACGAACTGGCGCGCTACTATGGTTCGATGGCCGCGCTCAAAACCGGCTGGGTCAGCAACATGCTCTACAGCCCTAAGGTAGCCGAGCAAATCTTCGAAACCTGGGTCTCGGAATACAACGACCTGACCGTCGTAAAAGAAGCGGTTTTCGAGAGCATCAGCGGGGGAGCCGGCGGCTGGACCGCCACGTTCTCTACCCCGGGCGGGGCGAGGATCGTCGAGGCGGATGTGGTGATCGACTGTACGGAGCTGGGAGACGTGGCCAAGGCCGCCGGCATCCCCTGCCGCATAGGAATGGACTCTCCATCGTATGCGGGTGAGCCGATGGCTATCGGCCCCAACGATATAGTCCAGGACCTGACGATGGTGATGACCCTCAAGGACTATGGCCGCGACGTTACTATCGCCCGTCCGGAAGACTACAACGAGACCCTCTTCTACAACAGCTGCAAGAGCGTCTACAATGTAGCGAACACAACCGGCCAGACTATATGGTCGCCTGCGGAGATGATGTCCTACGGACTCCTTCCCGGCGGCGAAATAATGATCAACTGGCCTATCCACGGCAACGATTATTATGTTAACCTTATCGAGATGAGCCGCGATGAGCGGCAGCAGGCCATCCGAAAGGCTAAGAACCATTCCCTCGGTTTCCTATATTATCTTCAGACCAAGATAGGTTACAATACCTGGGGCCTTGCAGACGATCAGTATCCTACTGAGGACCGTTTCCCGCTGATCCCTTATCACAGAGAGTCCCGCCGTATTGAAGGCGAGTATCTCTTCAGTGTAATGGAGGCGACAAGCCCCTTCGACTACAAGGGCTACCGTACGGGAATCGCGGTGGGCGACTATCCTGTAGACCACCATCACTATCAGTATCCGGACTGGAAGAGTATCGAGATCAACTTCCCGAAGATAGTTCCCTTCACGGTTCCTCTTGGCTGCGTCATCCCTAAGGCAGCAGACAATTTCATAGTCGCGGAGAAGTCCATCAGCGTCACCAATCTTATCAACGGTTCTACCCGTCTTCAGCCCGTGACGATGGAACTCGGCCAGGCCTCAGGAGCGCTGGCCGCACTCGCGATCAAGCAGCGCAAGCAGGTCCGCGAGGTCTCCGTCCGCGATGTGCAGGACGCGCTCCTGAGCTCAGGCGCCCGCCTCCAGCCGTATCTCGACCTCGAGCCTTCGAGTCCCGATTTCCTTATCCTCCAGCGCATCGGTTCTACCGGCATTCTGCGCGGCAAGGGCGAGACAATCGGCTGGTCCAACGAAATGCGCTTCCGTATCTCCGACCGCCTCCTGAAAAACGAGCTCTATCTTACCGATTACTACGGCATACCCCACGACAACTCGACTGCCGCCATCTCCGGCTCCGAGTTCGTCGCGCTGCTTGAGCGCATCACCGGCAGTTCGGTCGATACCCCTTTGAAAGACAAATCAACCATCTCCCGCCTGGAAGCCGCCCGCCTGATAGACGAGGTCCTCGACCCGTTCCACTCCCGCCCGGTCGGCCTTGACGGCGAATTACAGTAAAACTATATGGAAAAGCAAAGAGAAATCTGGATAGACTGGCTTAGAATCTTCGCCTGCTTCGGGGTGATGCTGACCCACAGTTGTGAGCCCTTCTACCTCGGGGGCGAAGGCTCTCTGATTCTGACTAAAGCGGATGCATTCTGGGTCGCCACCCTCAATGTCCTGCCGCGAGCCTGCGTAGCCCTGTTTGTGGTAGCCTCCAGCTATCTTCAGTTCCCGCTCCACTATAGTACGGGCGAATTTTTCAAGCGCCGCGCCGCCCGCATCCTGATCCCGTTCGTGATCTGGTCGGTGGTGTATGCACTCGTCTGGGGTGAGCCTGTCCAGAATTTCAAGGACCTGCTGCTGAACTTCAACTATGCCGCCGGCCATATGTGGTTCGTGTATATGTTGGTAGGCCTTTATCTAATAATGCCGCTTCTTTCGCCATGGGCGGAGAAGGTGGGCAGGCGCGAGCTGAACATCTATCTGGCGATATGGCTTTTCACGACCGTGATTCCGCTGATCCGGCAATGGGTCGGAGGCCCGGCCCCGGTGATTTATGGCCCTTCGGGCATCCCGAACGCCGCCCGCTTCCCGCTGTGGGGCGAGGCGAGCTGGAATGCCTACGGCGTATTCTATTATCTGAGCGGGTTCGTGGGCTATATGCTGCTCGGGCTGTATTTCCGTAAGTTCGCCGGCGAATGGAGCTGGAAAAAGACGCTCGCGATCGGACTGCCGGCTTTCATCGGCGGCTTCGCTATTTGCTGCAGCGGGTTCCTCAGCCGGGTGTGGGCAGACTGCGGAGGCGAGTTCCCGATCGAGGGACCGGTAGGCCTGGCCGCGCTCTGGGAAGGTCCATGGCTGAACGACACCCTCGGTGTGGCGCTGATGACCATAGGCTGGATAGCGCTGTTCAGGAAGATCGGCTCTGACAATTCGTTCTACCGTAAGATTGCCGTTCCCGTTTCGGAGGCGGGCTACGGGATGTACCTTAGCCATCTGCTTCTGCTTGTCGCGATTTCCGGCTGGCTACGCTCGGCCCTCGGCCTTGGCGCAGACGGTGCGCTCGGCGCGGTTTGGACTACTCCGGTGCAGATTCTCTGCACCTCCGTGCTGTCCTTCACGGCCGTCGCCCTGGTCTGCTGCCTCGTTCGCCGCATCCCCCGCGTAGGGAAATGGATAATTGGTTAAACTATGAACAATAATAAAGTATCTTTGAATTTCAAGGTTCAGAGCCACGAAGTCGACCTCGCGAGCCGTCTGAAACCTTTTTACCTTCAGTGTTATCTTCAGGAAGCCGGTTATGCAGGATCGCAATACTGCGGCGCGGGTTATGAGACGCTTCGCGACTTGAACCTCGCGTGGGTGCTCAACCGCATCCATATTTCCTTTAACGGCATCCCCAAGTGGGGCGATGATATCCGCGTCGATACCTGGTCCCGCGGAAACAGGGGCCCGCTGTGGTTCCGTAACTTCCAGGTCTTCAAGGGTGAAGAAATGTTGATTCAGTCTACTTCTTCCTGGACGCTGCTGGATCTTCAGAACCGCTCTATATTCCGCGGAATGCCTCCTTTCAAGGAAAACACAAATTGCGAAGAGGATACCCTTCCCCTATGTACTAAACTAATTGTCCCGGAAGGAATCCAGATGGAGACTGTCGGGACACATATCCCCGCTTTCAGCGAAATAGACACCAACGGCCACGTCAACAACTGCTGCTATACCGAATGGGCGATTGATTCGCTACCCTTCGACTACCTGGCTACCCACGAGCTGAAGGACCTGGAAATCAACTATTTCGCCGAGGTTTCTCCCGGAATGTCAATCGACTTCCGCCTTGGGCGCGAGGGTGACGTATGGTATTTCTGCGGAATCCACGACGATATCGTCCGCTTCCTAATAGTGCTAACTTTTTATTAAATTTGTAGGGATGATAATCGAGGCAACAGGAATTCATAAGTCGTTCGGCACCCTGGAGGTGTTGAAGGGGGTGGATTTCAGCGCGGAGAAAGGAGAGGTAGTGTCGATCATGGGCGCATCCGGCGCCGGGAAAACGACTCTTCTTCAGATACTCGGTACGCTGATGACCCCGGACAGCGGAGAGCTAAGGATTGACGGAAAGAATGCGCTGGGACTCAAAGAGAGGGAGCTTGCCGCATTCCGCGGAAGAGAAATCGGCTTTGTTTTTCAGGCCCATCACCTTCTGCCTGAGTTTACAGCATTCGAAAACGTAATGATTCCGGCGATGATAGCGGGTGGAAGGACGCAATCCCAGATGAAGGCGGCGGCCGAAGAGGTATTGTCCCGGGTGGGACTCTGGAACCGGCTGAACCATCGCCCGGCCGAGCTATCGGGCGGAGAGCAGCAGCGCGTCGCAATCGCGCGGGCTCTTATCAATGACCCTGCTGTCCTGCTGGCCGACGAACCTACCGGCAACCTCGATTCCGCTACGAAACAGGAAATCCATCAGCTCTTCTTCGACCTTCGCGAGCAGCTCGGGCAGACGATAATAATCGTCACCCACGACCCCGACCTCGCGGCGCTCTGCGACAGGGAACTGCATATGGTGGATGGACGCTTTATGTAAACGGAGCGACTGTTCGTCCTGAGAGGCCTGTCCACCCCGGACGGGGGCAGGCCGATAATATTATAAAGAACAATTATGTTACTATGGCCAATATTGAAACATTAAAGAAAACCGCCTCGCAGGTTCGGCGCGACATCATCAGGATGGTAGGCGCCGCGAAATCGGGCCACCCGGGCGGCTCGCTCGGCATTACGGACGTAATGACCGCGCTGTACTTCAGTGAGATGCACCACGACCCTAAGACGTGGACCCGCGAGGGTAAAGGGCAGGATATGTTCGTCATTTCCGCCGGCCACCTCGCCCCCGTCTATTACAGCGTCCTTGCGCGCAGCGGCTATTTTCCCGTCAGCGAGCTGGGAACTCTGCGCAAGTTCGGCACCCGCCTTCAGGGCCACCCTTGCGTCACCGACCATCTCCCCGGCGTCTTCGCCCCTTCGGGTTCGCTCGGCCAGGGCCTTTCGGCCGCTGCGGGCATGGCGCTCGGTAAGAAGATCGACGGCGACCCCGGGCGCGTCTATGTCCTTCTGGGCGATGGCGAGAGCGAGGAGGGCCAGATCTGGGAGGCCGCAATGTGGGCTCCTCATCATAAGGTAGACAATCTCGTTGCCTTCACCGACCTCAACGGCCAGCAGATCGACGGTCCTACCGAGACTATCACCGGCATCGACAATCTCAGCGACAAATGGGCTGCGTTCGGATGGGACGTCATCCTCGCCGACGGCCACGACTTCGATTCAATCCTTCAGGCCTTCGAACTGGCTCACGCTCAGAACGGCAAGCCGAAGATGATACTCTTCAAGACGGAAATGGGCCATGGCGTCGATTTCATGGCAGGAACACACAAATGGCACGGCAAGGCCCCGAGCGCCGAAGAGGTAGAGAAGGCCCTCGCCCAGCTGGAAGAAACCTTAGGAGACTATTAGTATGAAGAAGTATATCGATACAGGTAAGAAGGACACCCGCAGCGGTTTCGGCGCGGGTCTTCTGGAGGCAGGAAAGCGCGACAGCCGCGTACTTGCCCTGACGGCGGATCTCAAGGGTTCGGTGAAGATGGACGCATTCGCGGCCGAGTTCCCCGAAAGGTTCATCCAGTGCGGAATCGCAGAGGCGAATATGGTCGGCGTGGCTGCTGGTTTAGCTACAACGGGCAAGATCCCGTTCATCGGCTCCTTCGCGGAGTTCGTTACCGGCCGCGTCTATGATCAGCTCCGCCAGGAGGTCGCCTATGGCCACACCAATGTAAAGATCGCCTCGTCCCACGCCGGAATTACCCTCGGCGAAGACGGCGCGACCCATCAGACGATGGAGGATGTTGCCCTTATGCGCGCCCTTCCTGGTATGACCGTTCTTGTACCCTGCGACTACAACCAGACCAAGAACGCGACTATCGCCGCGGCGGCTTATGAAGGCCCCGTTTATCTGAGGTTCGGCCGCCCGTCGGTTCCGAATTTCACCCCGGAAGACGAAGAGTTCGTTATCGGAAAGGTATATAATCTGAATCCCGGAAGCGACGTTACCCTTATCGCAAACGGACACCTTGTCTGGGAAGCGCTGCTCGCGGCCGAGGCCCTCGAGGCTGAAGGCATTAGCGCCGAAGTCCTGAACGTCCCTACCGTAAAGCCTCTCGACGAGGCCGCGATCATAGCTTCGCTGAAGAAGACCGGTTGCGCGGTTGTCGCCGAGGAGCACAATATGGCAGGCGGGCTCGGAGAAGCCGTGGCTGCCGTCTCCGCCTCAGCAGTCCCTGCGCCGATTGCCTTCGTCAACGGCGCCGACCGCTTCGGCCAGTCCGGCACCCCCGCGGAGCTCCTCGCCGCCTATGGCCTCAATGCCGAGGCTATCGCAGCGGCCGCCCGCGAGGTCCTGAAGCGTAAATAATTTTGATATTTGCCCGAAGGGGTATATATTTGCTGCCCCTTTCGATACGGCCGTCAGGTCGCCGGGAGGGGAATTCGGGGTGTGGCGCAGTTGGTAGCGCATCTGGTTTGGGACCAGAGGGTCGCATGTTCGAGTCATGTCACCCCGACTACTTAACCGGGGGACGCGTCCTTCCCCCGAACCCCGTGCGGCCTTTCCTCAATAAGAACAAACCTTTTATGAAAGAGAACGATTGGAAAAAGCGTCTCGGAATTGTCTATTCGACTAACCCGGATTTTCAGTATTCTACGGAAGAGACTTCGGAGCCCGAAACCCTCGAGCCCTCGAAGCAGAGGCTGATAGTCCGCATAGACCGCAGCGGCAGAGCCGGAAAGCAGGTCACTCTCGTCCAGGGCTTTGTGGGCTCGCAGGAAGACCTCGCCGAGCTTGGGCGTAAGCTCAAGGTAAAATGCGGGGTGGGCGGCAGCGCAAAAGACGGTGAAATAACCGTTCAGGGCGACCTTCGCGACAAGGTCACTAAGTTGCTGCTCGAGATGGGCTATAACGCCAAGCGCGGAAACTAATCCTTTTCTTCTTTCGGTGCAGGACGAACGACTGCGATAGAAACCTCGTAGAGCAAATACAGAGGCACGAAGACCACGGCCAGGGTGAACGGATCTCCGGTAGGGGTGATGACCGCCGCCAGAATCAGCAGAACAACGATCGCATAGCGGCGATACTTTTTAAGCATTTCCTTGTTCACGATTCCGAACTTCGAGAGTACCCAGGCTAGTACGGGAAGCTCGAAGACCAGTCCCATTATGAATATAATCGAAACGAAGGTCGAGATATAGGAGTTCAGGGAAATCTGGGTAAGGATGCCCGTACCGATATGATAGCCGGCCAGAAACCTGAAGGTCAGAGGGAAAATTGCCAGATACCCGACAGCGCATCCCATATAGAACAGCAGGGCCACAGCCAGCATCGCAAATCCCATCCCGCGCTTCTCGTTCTTATACAAAGCCGGCTTTACAAAAAGCCAGACCTCTACGAGAAGATATGGGAAACCCACCACCAGCGCCAGCAGAAAAGCCGTACGCATATGGGTGAAAAACGGAGCGGTCACGTTGATATTGACTATATCAATCTTAAACTCTCCTTCGAACAGCCCTCCAAGCCATTTATAGACGAAGAAATCCCCGGTAGTAGGCGCAAGGATGACGGAGTCGAACAGACTGGGCATCAGGGCAAAAGCGGCGATGAACAAAATAAGGAGCGCTCCGAGCGTCCTTAGAATTGACCACCTCAACACCTCCAGATGGTCCCAGAAAGTCATCTCGCCCTTAGACATCCAGATCGTCTTTTATATCCTTAATCCCCTCGCGGAACTGTTTTACGCCCTTTCCGATGCTCTTCATCAGCTCGGGAATCTTTTTCCCGCCGAAAAGCAGCAGAACGACCAGTGCTATGATGATTATTTCACCTGTACCTATATTCCCAAGCATTATGAATCGAGTTTAAGAACTGCCATAAAAGCGGACTGAGGTACCTGGACGGTACCGATCTGACGCATACGTTTCTTTCCTTCCTTCTGCTTCTCGAGCAGTTTTCTCTTACGGGTAACATCTCCGCCGTAACACTTCGCGGTAACGTCTTTACGGACCTGCTTTACCGTCTCGCGGGCGATGATCTTCGCTCCGATAGCGGCCTGGATGGGGATGTCGAACTGCTGGCGGGGGATAAGCTCCTTCAGCTTTTCGCACATCCTGCGCCCGAAAGTGTAGGCGTTGTCTTCGTGGATAAGGGTCGAGAGCGCATCGGCCGGTTCGCCGTTGAGAAGGATATCGAGGCGGACAAGGCGCGCAGGGCGGAAGTCCGTGAGGTGATAGTCGAATGATGCGTAGCCCTTCGAGATGGTCTTTAGCTTGTCGTAGAAGTCGAACACGATCTCGGAAAGCGGCAGGTCGTAGTTGAGTTCGATACGGTCGGCTGTGATATAATGCTGGCTGATAAGAGTTCCGCGGCGATCCAGACACAGCTTCATGATCGGTCCGAAGAACTCGGTCTTCGAGATTATCTGTGCGCGGATATACGGTTCCTCGATGTGGTCGATAAGGGTCGGGGCAGGCATGCCCGAAGGGTTGTGGACGGTAATTACCTCGCCCTGGGTAGTGTAGACGTTGTATGAGACGTTAGGGACGGTAGTGATTACGTCCATGTCGAACTCGCGGAACAGGCGTTCCTGGACGATTTCGAGATGGAGTAGCCCAAGGAAGCCGCAGCGGAAACCGGATCCCAGCGCGAGCGAGCTCTCGGGCTCATAGAAAAACGATGCGTCGTTGAGCTTGAACTTCTCGAGCACGGCGCGCAGTTCCTCGAATTTATCGGCCTGGACCGGGTACATGCCCGCGAAGACCATGGGCTTGACTTCCTCGAATCCGGCAATCGCTTCGCTGCACGGCTCCACGACGTGGGTAATCGTATCGCCCACCTTCACCTCCACTGCGCTCTTGATTCCGGTGATGACATAGCCAACGTCGCCGGCTTCTACCCGCGCGGTCGGGACGAGTTTCATCTTCAGGCAGCCCACCTCCTCTACATCGTACTCCATTCCGGTGGCGAAGAACTTCACCTTGTCGCCCTTGGCGAGCGAGCCGTTTTCGATCTTGAAGTAGGCGATAACGCCGCGGAACGGGTTGAAGACAGAGTCGAAAATAAGGGCCTGGAGCGGCGCTGAAGGGTCTCCGGCCGGCCCCGGAATCTTCTCGACGATAGCGTCGAGTATCGGGGAGACGCCCTCGCCCGTGCGCGCCGAAATCTTGTATACGTCTTCCGGCTGGCAGCCGAGCAGGTCGCAGACCTCGTCTGTAACGATGTCTACCTGGGCGGAGTCCATATCTATTTTGTTGACTACCGGGATAATCTCGAGACCATGGTCTATTGCCATATAGAGGTTCGAGATGGTCTGGGCCTGTACGCCCTGGGTAGCGTCTACTACCAGCAGCGCGCCCTCGCAAGAGGCTATCGAGCGCGAGACTTCGTAGGAAAAGTCTACGTGGCCGGGAGTGTCGATAAGGTTGAGCTTGTAGCGCTCTCCCTTATAGAGGTATTCCATCTGGATTGCGTGGCTCTTGATAGTGATGCCTTTTTCGCGCTCCAGGTCCATATCGTCGAGCACCTGATTCTCCATATCGCGGGCCGAGAGGGTCTGCGTAAGTTCGAGAAGGCGGTCGGCCAGGGTTGATTTGCCGTGGTCGATGTGGGCGATGATACAGAAGTTTCGGATATTGCTCATTAGACGCAAATATAGTAAAAATTACGGCACGGGGTCGTACCCGCTGCCGCCCCAGGGGTGACATCTGAGAATTCGCCTCAGAGCCAGCCAGCCGCCCTTGAACGGCCCGTACTTTTTGAAAGCCTCCAGGGCATACTGGGAACAGGTCGGAGTAAAGCGGCAGGTCGGGCCTCCCTTAAGAGGGGAGATGCAGACCTGATAGAACTTTATCAAAAGAATAAAAGGCGCGGCAAGCACCTTCTTTACTACTTCCCAGAAGCTCATAATTTCGAAGAGATTTTACCGAGGATTTCTCCTACTTCGGCATAGATTACTTCGAAGGGAAGAACTTCCGTAGAGTTGTAGGTAATCATCAAGTCAATCCCGGTCGCGCTCAACAAAGATTTCTGAAGCCGATAACTCTCGCGAAGCCTGCGCTTCAGAAGATTACGCTTTACCGCTCTTTTGAAAAGCTTTTTAGGAACGCTTACAAGAAGGCGGTTCAGGTCTCCCTCGCCGGCGAGCCAGCAATACTTGAGGTTAGGCGTCGCTCCCCACCTCCCTCCGTCCAGAAGGTGGGAGAGAGTAGTTTTTCCGCTCAGCCTTTCGGCCTTGGGCAGCGAGGCATCCATCGCTTATTTGTTGTCTTCTGAAAGATACAGATCGAGGGCTTTCGCCACGGAAGGAGCCTGAGGGGTCGGGGCCTGAAGCTCGATAGAGAGACCGGCGTCGAGGATGGCTTTCACCACTCCCTTACCATACGAGACTATCTTCAGACCATCCTGCTTGAAGTCTGGATAGCTGGCGAAGATAGAATCTACATCTGCTTTATTGTAGAGAACCACCACGTCGTAGGAGTGGAGGTCGATGCTGCGAAGGTCCTGAGGAACTGACTTAACGAAATTCGCTGCAGTTACATCCAGGCCGGCTTCCTTGAACAGCGCGATTGCGTTCTGAGCGTTGGCGGATTCAGCTGCGGTCATCAGGAATTTCTCGCCTGCATGTTTGCCTGTTATGAGCGAGAGAATAGACTCTACAGAACCGTCTCCGTAGAATATTTTCCTTTTGCGGTATACGATGTGTTTCTGAAGATACATTGCTACAAGCTCTGTAGAGCAGAAGTATTTCATTGTCTCAGGGACTTTGAACCTGAGTTCTTCAGACAGCTTGAAATAGGCATCAATCGCAAAGCGCGAAGAGAATACTACGGCAGTATAATCCGCGATGTTCACTCTCTGGGTTCTGAATTCCATAGAACTCAGGGGCTCAATCTTGAAGAAAGGGAAAAAGTCGAGTTTCACTCCGTGTTTTTCCTCAAGCGTTGTGTAGGGAGTGAGATTCGAAGGAGTATTCTGGGAGATGAGTATCTTTTTCATATATCTATGCTACTGCGACAGCGGCGGCGGCAAGCGCGGCTGCCGGAACCGCTTCGAGCCCGCAAAGATACAAAAAACTCGCAAAAGGTCGACAGTATGCAGACAAAATTTCTTCTTCTCTTATCATCGAAAGTAAAAGAATGGCACCTGCTTCGCCGGCGAAAACCCAGGTCATCGCCGCCGGATCCCAGTCTATAAGCAGCCATAGGCCCACGGTCGCTATCATCACGAAAGCGAGCACTATCCCGTAGGTATACAGAGCCCTTCGGACTGCCAGCCTGACCTCGCCCGGAATTCTCCGGGGCAGGATTATCTCGGCCATCAGGCGCTTAAGGATAAGGTAGGCGACCATGATTGCCAGCGAGAGCACCATCTGCTCGCTGATAAGGCTGAAGCGCTCGGCAATCAGCCACATCGGCAGCAGCATCAGAAGCGCGGCGCGATTCCTTGTTCGCGCGAGCTGGATGCTGTGTTCCATCTCCACGTTTGCCTTCGCCCTTAGCAGGCAGCGCATGATCGGAGTCCAGAGGATGAAGTAGTCGCGCATGAACACGATGAGAAGGACGATGGAGGCAATCGCGATAACGGAGTGGACGGGGTCCTGGGCCCATGAAGCCTCCCGGGCGATGGCCTCGAGGGGCTCGTCCGACATCCAAAGTTTACCGTTTGGGAAGTCCTGGACCATAAGAGCAGTTTCCGCGCTTTGCCTTGCAAAGATACAACCAAAATCGTTATATTTGCGGTCCTATGGACAGCAAACAGTTTAATCTTTGGAACAGGATAGCCGCGGCAGTGGCGTTTGTCGTTTCTGCCGTGACTTATCTTCTTACTATAGAGCCGTCCGCCTCTTTCTGGGACTGCGGCGAATTCATCGCATCGTCATACAAACTGGAAGTGGGACATCCCCCGGGAAACCCCGTTTTCCAGCTTTTCGCCCGTATCGCTACCCTCTTCGGCGACGCCTCGCATGCAGCGATTCTCGTAAATGCGCTCAGCGCCATCTGCTCGGCCCTTACGATTTTCTTCCTCTATCTTACGATAGTATGGCTGGTCAAGCGTATCTTGAAGCCTTCTGAGGATGGCTCGTACAGTCTTGGGCAGACAATCGCGATCCTGGGAAGCGGTCTTGTCGGAGCCCTGGCTTATTGCTTCTCCGATACCTTCTGGTTCTCGGCTGTTGAGGGAGAAGTTTATGCTATGTCCAGCCTCTTCACCGCCCTCGTTTTCTGGGCGATGACAAAGTGGTACGACTGCGCAGACGAGCCCTATTCCAACCGCTGGATAGTCCTGATCGCCTTCCTGATGGGACTCAGTATAGGAATACACCTTCTGAACCTGCTCGCGATTCCCGCGATAGTGTTCATGTACTATTTCCGCCAGAAAGACGATTATACCTTCTGGCAGTATGTGAAGATATTCCTTGTCGGAGTCGTTATCCTGGCACTCATCCTCTTCCTGATTATTCCCTGGCTTCCTAAGCTGGCGGCCTATTTCGATCTGTTCTTTGTCAATGTCCTCGGACTGGGCTACAATACCGGAGCGGCGTTCTTTATGATAGTCCTTTTGGCCCTCTGTTTCTGGGGAATATTCAAGACAAAGCAGGCCGGAAAGGTGTTCTGGAATACCGTATTGCTGTCTTTCACGGTAATCGTAATCGGTTTCTCGATCTTTACGGTCGATATTATCCGCAGCGCCGCGAAGACCCCGACAAACGAATATCAGCCGGACAACGCCTTTACTCTAGTCCGCTACCTCAGCCGCGAGCAGTACGGTAAGACCCCGCTGATCTACGGTCAGTATTACGATGCTCCGTATGATCTCAAGACTACCAAGTACTGGGCTCCTCTGGACGGCAAGTATAAGAAGGTAGACGGTCCTGTAGACGCGCAGTACAAGTCTTCCGGCAAGATGCTCTTCCCTCGAATGTGGAGCAGCTCTCCGGACGGAAAGTTCGAAGACTTCTATGAGGTTTATACAGGCGGAAAAGGCCGGAAGCTGGCCGGTTCGCAGCACCGTAAGCCTACCATGGGGGCCAACCTCGCATACTTCTTCGATTATCAGATGAACTGGATGTACTGGCGCTACTTTATGTGGAACTTCGTCGGTCGCCAGAATGATATCCACTCACCGACTCCCGGAAACATTTTCCACGGAAACTGGGAGAGCGGTATCGGCTTTATCGACAGGGCCCGCCTTGGCGATCAGAGCCATGCCCCTGAAGTCCTTGCCGGGAATAAGGGAAAGAACCACTACTATTTCCTGCCTCTGCTTCTCGGTCTTCTCGGACTGTGTTTCCAGTTCGGCCGCGACAAGAGGGGATGCTGGCTGACTTTCCTGATGTTCTTTATGACAGGTATCGCGATTGTTCTGTATCTGAATCAGCCGCCTTATCAGGTCCGCGAGCGCGACTATGCCTATGCGGGCTCGTTCTATTTCTTCAGTGTCTGGATAGGCCTCGCAGTGGCTGCGATCTATCAGTGGGTAGATGAGGCCCTGAAGGGTAAGGGACAGACGGTGGTTGCCGCTGGAGTGACGGCAGCCTGCCTGTTTGTGCCCGCGATCATGGGCGCCCAGAACTGGGACGACCATGACCGCTCGAACAGGCGCACTGCCGTCGAGCTCGCGGCAAACTACCTCAACTCGGTAGGCCCGAACGGTTTCCTTATCACCCATGGAGACAACGATACCTTCCCGCTGTGGTATGCCCAGGAAGTGGAGAGCATCCGTACGGATGTCCGCATCCTTAATACCTCGCTGCTCGGTACAGACTGGTACATAGATCAGATGAAGTACGCCTGCAACGAGTCGGCTCCGCTGCCGCTTAAGGTCCCGCTGTCGCAGTACCTGTATGGAACCAACGAATATGTTCCTATAGTCGATAACCGCGGAGGAGAAATGATGATAGAAGATGTGATGGCGGTGTTCCGTCATCCTCAACTGAAAGTATCTCTTTCCAGCGGAAGGAAGGTGGACTATATTCCTTCACGTAAGATAGTGGTTCCGGTCAATAAGGAGAATGTCCTCAAGTATGGTATTCTCCCTGCAGAATACAAAGACGAGATCCCCGAGACCATCACCCTTACGATCCCTAAGGGAAAGGATTATCTTACAAAGCCCGAGCTCTTCATGCTCGACCTGCTCTGCGGCTACGACTGGTCCAGGCCCATCAATATGCTCAATCAGGGAGGCGATATCAATATCGGCATCAAGGATTATCTCTTCTACGAAGGCTTCTCCTACAAGCTGGTTCCTATCCGCAACAAAGTAACCACCCTGAATACCGGTAAAGTAGATCTCGACGGTCTGTACTACAAGCTTAAGAACGTTTACCGTTTCGATGCGCTGTCTGCAGACGGATGGTTCGTGGATTATCAGAACTACTACACCCACCTGGGCGTGATGTCTATACGTCAGCTCTTCGCTACATCGGCCAAGGCTATGGCCAGAAATGGTTTTACCGCCGAAGCAGTTGAACTTCTGGACAAGGGAATGGAGGCAACCCGCCAGCTCCCTCTGGAGAGTATCCCGATTGGCTTTGTCGCCAATGATTACATTGTAATAGACATCATCTCACAGTATTATAAGTACGGTCAGAAAGAGAAAGCAGACGATCTTGCCCGGAGGCTTTCTTCCGAGATGCTGGATGCCGCTTTGTTCTACTACGATTTTTATGAGTGGGCAAAAGACGATTTCGAGACTTCGCTGCAGTACCTCTATTATCTGGAGGATGAGGTGAAGAAGGGAGGAAATGCTGAACTGTCTGCCTCTATCGATTCCAGTATCAAAGAAATACTGGGCACCGCGCAGCCCGAGGAAAACTAACGGGTCAGCCTTACCACTATCGAGAGCGGGAGATCTTTGCCGAAGCGGTCACGCAGGGCGAGTTCCCCGCTCTCGAGCGTATAATCTCCTTTCAGTTTGAACGCCTCCCTTACGACCGTCTCTCCCAGAAGGGCGCTGTAGCCGTTGGAATAGAGATTCAGGACCATCCAGCTGTCTTTCGGCTCGAGGATCTGGGCTACATTCTGAAGCAGCCCGAAGAGGCAGTCGTCCAGCTTCCAGCGCTCCCCGTCGGGACCATGGCCATATGCCGGAGGATCGAGGATGATGCCGGAATATTTGTTTCCGCGCTTCGCTTCGCGCTTGGCGAACTTCATCGCGTCTTCTACTATCCAGCGGATTCCGTCAAGGCCGCTCGTCTCCATATTGCCGCGGGCCCAGGTGACCACCTGACGGACGGAGTCCAGGTGTGTCACGTCTGCGCCCGCCGCCTTGGCTGCGAGACTCGCCGCGCCTGTATAGGCGAACAGGTTGAGGACCTTCGTTCCGGGTTTTGCGTGGGAGTAGATGAACTCCCAGTTCGGGGCCTGCTCAGGGAAAACGCCGACATGTTTGAAGGAAGTCAGCCCGAGCCTCAGGTCGAACTCCAGCCCCTTTTGAAGACCGGGGTAGATGATATGCCACTGGTCCTCCATCTTCCTGAGGCGGTTCCATGTTCCGCTGTCTTCCTTTCCGGCCTTTCCGAACCCGGCGCCGGGGGTGAAGTGTGTGTGGGCGAGCTTCTGCCACTCCGCGTCTGAGAGGGTCTTCGCCCAGATAGCCTTAGGCTCGGGACGGATCATGGTGTACTTTCCGAAGCGCTCCAGCTTTTCGCCGTCGCCGCAGTCGATAAGTTCGTAATCACGCCAGTTCTTTGAAGGATACTCAGTCATATCTCTGCAAAGATATTGAAAAAATTGCTACCTTTGACGGATTTGAAAATTCAAACATTTCTATAGTATATGCAACAGTTTATCGATTCCTATGATTTCGCTGGCAAGAAAGCCATCGTCCGTGTTGACTTCAATGTTCCGCTGAACGAAAAGTTCGAAATCACCGACGACACCCGTATCCGTGCCGCCATCCCTACCCTTAAGAAAGTTCTCGCCGGAGGCGGTGCCCTCATCATCATGTCACACCTCGGCCGTCCGAAGGGAGTAGACGCCAAGTTCTCCCTCAAGCATATCATCGGTCGCGTAAGCGAGCTTCTCGGAGTTCCCGTACAGTTCGCAGACGACTGCCAGAAAGCCAAGGCCCAGGCAGACGCCCTCAAGGCAGGTGAGGTCCTCCTTCTGGAAAACCTCCGCTTCTACGCAGAGGAAGAAGGCAAGCCCCGCGGACTCGCAGAGGATGTCTCCGATGAGGAGAAGAAAGCCGCAAAGGCCGCAGTCAAGGAGTCCCAGAAGGGCTTCGTGAAGACCCTCGCATCATATGCAGACTGCTACATCAACGACGCTTTCGGAACAGCCCACCGCGCCCACGCCTCTACCGCTCTTATCGCTGACTATTTCCCCAACGACAAGATGTTCGGTTACCTGATGGAAGGCGAGATCAAGGCTATCGACAACGTACTTAAGAACGCTCAGCACCCCTTCACCGCAATTATCGGCGGATCTAAGGTCTCCTCTAAGCTCGCAGTTCTCGAGAACATGCTCGACAAGGTAGATAACCTCATCATCGGCGGCGGTATGAGCTACACCTTCATCAAGGCCCAGGGAGGAAAGATCGGTAACTCGCTCCACGAAGACGACCTGATGCCCAACGCACTCGAGATCCTCGCCAAAGCAAAGGAGAAGGGCGTAAAGGTATGGCTCTCTTTCCAGACCGTTATCGCTGACGCTTTCTCTGCAGACGCAAACGTCGATACAGTAGACGCTATGAACATCCCCGACGGTTGGGAGGGTGTCGACACTGGCGCAGAGTCTCTCAAGCAGTGGAAGGATGTCATCCTCGGCAGCAAGACCATCCTCTGGAACGGTCCTGTCGGAGTATTCGAGATCGACAAGTTCGCAAACGGAACTCTTGAGATCGCCCGCGACCTCGCAGAGGCTACCGAGAAGGGCGCTTACACCCTCGTCGGCGGCGGCGACTCCGTTGCAGCTGTTACCCGGATGGGCTTTGCAAAGAAGGTCAGCTACGTCAGTACCGGTGGCGGTGCCATGCTCGAGGCTCTCGAGGGCAAGGAACTCCCCGGCATCGCAGCTATCCGCAAATAATTCTCACACCCGACTTGATCGAGTGTCTTTAATACACGCCCCTGGCCTTGAAGACCGGGGGCGTTTTTTATTATATTTGCAGTATGAAGAACCACATTTTAGCAGCACTTTTGATCCTTCCTGTACTGGTAGCAGCCTGCACCAACACTGAAAAGGCTCCTGCCGGAGTAGAAGTTCAGCTCCAGAATCCAATAATCCCCGGCTTCCACCCTGATCCCTCGGTGGTGGCGGTAGGCGAAGACTACTACATAGTCAATTCAACCTTCCATTATTTCCCCGGAGTGCCGGTTTATCATAGCCGCGACCTCCAGAACTGGGAGCAGATAGGCAACGTTCTCGACAGGCCCTCGCAGCTGCCCCTCGAGCAGTCGAGCGTGTGGCTCGGAATCTACGCGCCTACCATCCGTTACCACGACGGCACCTTCTACATGATCACGACCAATGTCGGCAACGGCGGCAATTTTATGGTCACGGCAACCAACCCGGCCGGCCCCTGGAGCGAGCCTGTCTGGCTCGAGCAGCAGGGCATCGACCCGTCGCTGTACTTCGAAGACGGGAAGTGCTACATGGTCTCGAATCCCAACTCGGTCATCACCCTCTGCGAGATAAACCCTGCGACCGGAGCAACCCTCAGCCCCGGGAAAGCGCTCTGGCGGGGCACGGGCGGCCGTTTCCCGGAGGGCCCGCATATCTACAAGCGCGACGGTTGGTACTACCTCCTGATTTCGGAGGGAGGGACCGAGCTTGCCCACAAACTTACGGTTGCCCGCAGCCGCAACATCTACGGCCCGTACGAGGCGAATCCCGCCAATCCTATATTTACTCACTGTTCGCTGGCCGCGCAGGACAGCAACATCCAGGGCACCGGCCATGCCGACTTTTTCCAGGCGTCCGACGGTTCGTGGTGGACGGTATTCCTGGCTTACAGGCGCTATGGCGGCGATTATCACCACCTCGGCCGTGAGACCTTCCTCGCCCCCGTGAGCTGGGAAAAAGGGTGGCCCGTGGTCAATGGCGGCAAGCCGGTCGCAGAGCGGATGAAAGTCCGCATGCCGGCCCAGCCGAAGGCGCCTCAGCCCGCTCGCTTCCACGAAGACTTTTCCGCTATCGGCCCGCAGTGGATGCACATCCAGCACCCGATAGCCGATAATTACAGCGCCCACGCAGGAGTCCTGACCCTGAAGGGCAACGGCGACGGCTTCGATTGGGGCGGTTGGCACCCTACGGCCCTGCTGATGCGCCAGCAGGACGCCGACTGCCAGTTCGGCTCGACCGTCAGGCTCATCGGCGAGGGCGAGGCCGGAATCGCGCTTTATCAGTCGGATGCCGGCCATGTGGAGTTTTTCGTGCGCCGGGGAAGGACCCCCGAGGCCGTGGTTCGGGTCAGGCTCCATAGCCTGCTCCACGAAGAGGCGGTAGTCCCTCTCAAGGCCGGCGAGGCCAGGCTGGACGTCCGGGCCTGGGGAGACCACTATGAATTCCTGCTCGGCGGCCGGGAGATCGCGCGAGTCGACTCCAAACTCTTAAGCACTGAGATGGCTGGCGGCTTTACCGGAATAACAATCGGCCCGTACTGCCGAAGCGGCCGGGCCGAGTTCGACGGATTTGATTATTCCGCCCTTAGTAATTAGTGTATTATTTGTTTAACGCATTGCTTCGGCGAGTGCGGCGTCGAGATCGTCGCGCGCCATCTTGCCGTCGATGCAGATGAAAGTAATTTCGTCGGGCTCGCAGGCCAGCATCACGAAACTCTCCACTGTCCGGTCGTCTCCTACAGTGTAGATCCTTACGATATCTCCGGAGTCTTTAGCTTCCATCAGCAGTTCGTATTTGGAAGATTCAACGAAACTGTTGACGTCGCCGACGATGCTCTCGCGGATATCGGGATTTGACGTTTCCAGGATGTATAATCCCTTAAGCGACTTGATGATAGGAGTCAGGTTGATGCTGTCTTGTTCAACCTGAATGTCGGGAATACTGCCGATCATCCTGAACATGGCGGACGAGATGAATACGGCGCTTACGTTTTCGCGGTCCGAATATTTCTGATAGATGCTTCTGCCGCTCTGGGCAAACATTGCGACCGACGCTATCATCAAAGCCGCAACCATTAATATCTTTTTCATTATTTGTTGATTTTTTTGAGGATTTCCGCCGGTTTCTCAGCGGCCTCGCGGGCTTCCGAGGCGAGCTCCAGCCCTGGGTTCATTTTATCTGAAATCTGCCTGAAGGTTTTCTGTACTTCGGCATAAGCGAGGTAAGGATCATCGAAGGTATCCCGCGGGGAATTGATGCGGTTCACTCCGACCACCACCAGAGCGGTAATCGCTGCGGCAAAGGCAAAGCCATAGAATGCGGCGGCGGGAAGACGGCGCGGCGTAGCCTTAGGCTTCAGCGTTTCGCTGGCCAGGATAGCCGCTTTGATGCCTGCTTCCAGGCCTTCAGGGACCTTTGCCGGACCAGACTCGGCGGCCTTTTCCAGAGCCTCCCAGTCCATATTCTCTATTTCCGTTATCTTTTTCATACCTTCAATTTGATTTTGGAGCGCGCCCGCGAAAGCAAAACGCGCAGGGTTAAGGGGGTCATCCCAAGACGTTCAGAGATCTCATCGTAGGAGAGGTTCTCAACCGTCCTGAGCCAGAGTATCTCCCGTTGCCGGTCGGGCAGGGACTTGATCGCCTCCATTACCATGTTGAGACGCTCTTTCTGGTCGATTTCATCGTCCTGCCCTTCAGGCGAGACGCGCTCCGGGAGTTCCTCGGGGAACTCGAGCCGCTGACGCCTTATCCTGTCTATACACAGGTTCTTTACCAGCCTGATGGCGTAGGCTTTCGGAGAGTTTACATCGCCCAGCGTCTCGCGATCGTTCCACAGTTTTACGAAGGCGTCCTGAACTGCGTCCCTGGCTTCCTCTTCGGACTCAAGGATGTAGAATGCCACCTTGTAGAGGGTAGGGGCAAGCGACAGGTAACTGCTATTGAACTGCTCCGAGGTCATTTTGCCAATTCTTGAACGCTCTCCATCGGAATCTTACCAAAGAAACAGATCAGGGAACAATTGTCTGGAGAATAAAGAATGACGTCTTTTACGACATTTTTCTTTTCGTCGTAATCGCCGTATATACTCAGTCGCTCTCCATCGTCGCTGGCTTCCATCAGTAATTCTGTGCCCTTGAGCAGGCGATTTATCTTACTCGTAATTTCTTCACGTACCGAGGCGGGGCTGTCTTCATATTCCAGGATGGACATTCCATTTACCCAGCGGCTGACCTTTCTGAATTCCTTTATGCCGGGATCGTCTGCCCCTGCGATTGAAATGAAGCCTTTAAGCGCTCCGGTAGCCAATCCGCCAAGATGGAGTACCTCTACCTCTTCATAGTCGCGGCAATCCTTGATAAATGATTTCAATCGGGCTCGGGTAAGCGGCGAAGCTGCGGAAGCAATGCCCGTCATAAAGGCAAAAACAATAAGAGTAAGCAGGATGCGTTTTTTCATTTTTTAGTAGCTTTTCCCCTATAAGACGAAAATAAGCAAAAAATGTTAACAACCGGGTAAAAAAATCGTACCCCCTGTCCGCAGGCAGAGGGTACGTTTATGATTAAAGCTATTAATTCAGCGGTTTCGCGTAGTGAGTAGGCTCTTTTTTAGTCGGTTTTGGAGTCTCGCGGATAATCTTTGAGGGCTTTCCGCTGCGTACGCTCAGTATCCAGATTACGATACCGGCGATGATGAACGGAATGCTGAGCATATGGCCCATATTGATCACTACGTCTCCGATGTGGAAGAGGGTGACTGAAGGAGCTTTTGTGAACTCGAGCAGGAAGCGGCTTCCAAAACAGAAAGTAAGGAAGATGCCGAGATACTCTCCGCGGAACATCTTGTCGTTCTTCTTGTTGTAAAGGAAGAGAAGTACCAGTCCGAGGATTATGTAGCTGATAGCCTCATAGAGCATCGTAGGGTGTTTCGGAAGCGGATCTCCCGAGCGCTCGAAAATAACTCCCCAGGGAAGGGTAGTATGGTATCCGTAGATCTCGGAATTGAAGAAATTACCGATACGGATGCAGGCGCCGGCAAAGCAGATGATGATCACGAGCTTATCCAGAATCCAGAGGAGATCGAAGCCTTCTTTCTTGCCGTATTTATTTGTGTACCACCACATTGCGAGGATAATACCGATCGCTCCGCCGTGGCTTGCGAGGCCGCCCTTCCAGGGCATGAAGACCTCGCCGAAACCCTGCCATGTCCCGAAATAGTAAGCGGGATCATAGAAGAGGCAGTGGCCGAGGCGGGCGCCTACGATAACTGCGATAAGCATCGAGTAAAGAAGCGGATCGAGGATTTGTTCGCTCACTCCCTCGCGGCGGTAGAAATTGCGAAGGATATAGATGCCGTAGATGAATCCTGATACGAACAGAAGGGAGTACCATCTGATCTGAAGGGGGCCCAGATGAATAAGCACCGGGTCGATGTTCCAATGTATTGCGAGTAAATCTAGCATATCAAATCACTTTGAAATGCAAATATAAACAAAATCTCCTTATCTTTGGGCCGCTTCGCGCCTGCGCGCAGGCACAATAATTGCAACGAAGCGCGCGATTTATTAGTGTATTATGATCGTTTTGATTAGTATGATGGCTCTGGCCGCCCCGCAGGTAGATACCGTCCAGGCGCAGCAGAAGCCTACTGAGATTACCCTCGAACAGGCGCTGCAGATAGCGCTCAGCGAAAACATATCCGTAAAGGTAGCGGACAAAGAGATTGAAAGGGCGCAATATGCGAAGAAAGGCTCTTATGCCGCCCTCTTCCCTAAGGTAGACGGTTCCGCTTCGTTCCAGAGAACTATCGAAAAGCAGGTTATGTACATGGACTTCGATATGTCCAGCATAATGGGCGGCGCAGGTGCTGGCGCAGGCGCCGGATCCGGCAGCGGCTCTGGCTCTGGCTCCGGTTCTGGCAGCGGCTCCAGTTCGAGCAGTTCCGGCGGATCGAAGAAAGGAATCGAAGTCGGCCGTTGGAATTCGTTCTCTGCCGGAGTAAGCGCCTCGATGCCGCTTATCAACTTCCAGCTCTGGGAATCCCTCAAGCTCAGCGGAAACGACGTCGAGCTTGCGGTCGAAAAGGCCCGCAGCAGCCGTCTCGAAATGGTAACCCAGGTAAAACAGGCCTATTATCAGGTACTCTTCGCAAAAGAAGCGGCCAAAGCATATAAAGAAGTCTACGAAAACGCCCTCGCAAACAGCGAAAAGATCAAGATGAGACACGAAGCCCAGAAAGCTTCCGACCTCGAACTTGCCCGCGCGCTTACTACCCTCGCAAACGCAATCCCGAATATGTACGATTCCGAGAATGCGGTCGATCTTGCGCTCTGGCAGCTGAAGGCCGTGATGGGAGTCGACCTTGACCTTAAGATAGACACTAAAGGCGAGCTCCACGACTATGCCGAGGAGATGACAGTCCTGTACGGCGAGAACGAACTCAGCCTCGAGAACAACAGTACTATGCGCCAGCTTGAGCTCCAGGCCTCCCAGGTTGCATCCGCAATAAAGACCAGCAAGTACGCCAATCTCCCGAGTCTTGCCGTAGGCTTTACCTACCAGTACAGCGCGATGGCCAACGACTTCGACTTCTCGAACTACAACTGGACACCTTACTCATTTGTAGGTCTTACGCTCAACATCCCTATCTTCGCCGGCGGTCAGCGCTATCATCAGATCAAGACCGCGAAACTGCAGGCAGAAGAGTTGGATATCCAGAAACTCGAGACCGAAAGGCGCCTCAGGATAGCTATCCGCCAGAGCCTCAACACGATGGAAACCGCTATGCGCAGCTTCGACGCTGCGGACGCGGCCCTAGAGGCTTCCCGCAAGTCCTACGACATTACTCTCGCCTCCTACGAGATAGGCGGAAGCACCCTCACAGATCTCAACGACGCTCAGCTGGCCCTTACCCAGGCCCAGCTTACCGCCGGTCAGTCCATCTTCAATTACCTTTCGGCAAAGGCCAGCCTCGAAGGCACCCTCGGCAACGATTTCCTCGAAGAAAACAAGAAATAACAATGAATATAAAGTCAGCAGCGCTGCTCCTCGCAGCATCAACTATCACCCTCCTTTCCTGCGGTCCCCGCAAGCAGGCGACAACTGAGGTGAAGGAAGTCATCCCCAACGTAAAAACAACGGTTACTGCTAACCAGAAAGTCTCGGTAGACAATACCTATTCGGTGACTCTCCAGGCCTACGCCGTCAACAACATAGCTCCTCAGACAGCTGGCCGTATCGTCAGCATCAAGGCTGAGATCGGCGACAACGTCCGCAAGGGCCAGGTCCTCGCAGAGATGGAGCGCACCAACCTCGACCAGGCCGAACTCCAGTTAAAGAATGCAGAGAGCGAATATACTCGCACAAAAGCCCTCTACGAGAAGGGCGGAGTCTCGAAATCAGACTTCGAGGCCGTAGAGCTTAACTACAAAGTCAGGAAGAGCGCCTACCAGAATCTGAAGGAAAACACCATTCTCAAGAGCCCGCTCGACGGAGTCGTCACCGCCCGTAACTATGACCAGGGCGATATGTATGCGATGGCCTCCCCGATTTTCATGGTCCAGCAGATCAACCCCCTCAAGGCCCTTGTCTCCATTTCCGAGAAAGACTACTCGCTCCTTAAGAAGGGCGTGAAGGCCGAGATAGTTACCGAGGCCCTGCCCGGCAAGACCTTTTCCGGTCAGGTGGCCCTCATTCACCCTACCATCGATCCCGCAACACATACGGTTACAGCAGAAATCAACATCCCCAACGCTTCGCGTGAGCTCCGCCCGGGGATGTACGGCAACGCCAGGGTCATCTTCGGCAGCGCCAACCGCATCCTCATCCCTGACTACTCGATCGTAAAGCAGCAGGGCTCCGGGGTCAAGACGGTGTTCGTGCTTGAGGAAGACAGTACTGTCAGCGTAAGGGTTATCGAGCTCGGACGCCATCTCGGCGGCAATTACGAAGTCCTTAGCGGCCTCAAGGAAGGCGAAACGATAGTAATCAGCGGCCATGGCGCTCTGCGCAGCGGCACCAAAGTCAATGTTATTCAGTAATGAGCATCTACCGCAGCGCAGTCAATAAACCGGTCACGACGGCCCTCGTGTTCGTCGTGTTCGTGATCTTCGGCGTCTATTCGCTGCTGAAGACCAGCATCGCGCAGTTCCCGGAATTCGAGAGCAACACCATCATGGTGATGTCTTCCTATCCCGGCGCGAGCGCGGAAGATATCGAAAACAACCTTACCAAGGTCCTGGAAAACGCCCTGAACGGCGTGTCAGACCTGAAGGAACTTACTTCCAATTCCAAGGAGAACATCAGTCTGCTGACTCTGACGTTCAACTATGGAACTGATATCGAAGAGGCTACCAACAACGTCCGCGACAAGCTTGATATGGTCAGCTCGGTCCTCCCCGATGGGGCGAGCCTGCCGACCATATTCAAGTTCAGCGCGGACGATATGCCTATTATGATCCTTTCGGCCACGGCAGACGAGTCGCTGCCCGGCCTGGACAAGATCCTCGACGACAGGCTGGCGACCCCGCTGGCCCGTGTGACCGGAGTCGGAACCATCTCTGTGGCCGGTGCCCCGACCCGTGAGATCCAGGTCTACTGCGACCCCAACAAGCTTCAGGCATACGGACTTACTGTCAGTACCATCGCCCAGATAATAGCTGCAGAAAACCGCAATATCCCTTCGGGAAATATCGATGTGGGCTCCGATACCTACACCCTCCGTGTACAGAAAGAGTTTACATCGCCGCAGGAAATGCTTGACATCGTCGTCAGCAACCAGGGCGGCAAGGTGGTGTATCTGCGAGATGTTGCGACCCTTCGCGACGGCAATCAGGAGCGCGAGCAGGAATCCTACACCAACGGCCGACGCAGCGCCCGTATCATCATCCAGAAGCAGAGCGGCGCAAATACAGTCGACGTTATCAGAAACGTAAAGAAGCAGCTCGTGAAG